>JAHDEN010000121.1 GCA_020628815.1 Chloroflexota bacterium
CAAAATTTATGTTCATTCATGAAGATGATGAAGATAAAATTGAAGTACGCACCCTGAAAGATGGAAAAAGACTTACCGTTGGTGTAAAAGAAGGCGTGGCTCTTGCAGGGGTTGAAAAAGGCACCCAGGTGCGGATCGAGATTGCTGATGGCACTCGGGAAATTGTTTCAATTCACGAAGAAGAAGAGAAAGTTGAAGTAGAAGGCACAATTATCGAAGCCCTACCAAACACTCAGTTTTTGGTAAAACTTGATAATGATCACGAAGTTTTAGCTTATCTTTCAGGCAAGATGCGTCGGTATTACATCCGAATTTTATTGGGCGACCGCGTTCGTGTGGAAATCTCTCCTTACGATATGTCGCGTGGTCGGATCACTTATCGATATAAGAAGCAATCTGGTCCGAGGCATTAGCCATTAAAAAGTAAGTTATAATACGAAAAATAAAGGTCACCATTTGGTGGCCTTTTTTTATTTTACCGGTGCTTCTTTAAACGCCTATAATCGCTGAATGGTCACAGCTATCCACTCCCCTTCGGCCGTGATTTCTTCAATTTTAAAATTAGTTTGGTCTATCGCCTGTAAAAAATCCGCCTGCTGTTGGTCGATTATGCCACTAAAGATAATATGCCCACCTGGTTTGACCGCCTGCAATAATCCCTCGTTTTGAATCAGATCAATCAGAATAACGGCCAAAATATTAGCGACGACTAGGTCCCATTTTTCCCCTTTTGCAGCTTGTAGCGACCCATGTATCAAGTCGATGTTTGAATGCAGCTCGTTGAGGGCCAAATTCTCGGCCGCACTTCGAATCGCATCCGCATCTGTTTCTACGGCCGCTACGTAGCTTGCCCCCAAGTGAACGGCCGCCATTGATAAAATAGCCGATCCTGCCCCTAAATCTAGAATACGTTGCCCGCGAGTGACATATTTTTCAAGCTGTTTAATGGACAAACGTGTTGTTTCATGCTGCCCTGTCCCAAAAGCCACCCCTGGATCAATTAGAATCGGGGTTCTTGCAGGCTCTGGATTTTCTTCCCATGGGGGAACGATGATGAAGCGATCACCGACTAAGACCGGCCGGTAGTTTTTTCGCCACTCGGTGGTCCAATCTATCGATTCGAGGAGTGTGAATTGGGCTGGATCGCATCCTACATCCTTGGCGATTTGATTGATGCGTCCTCTAAAGCTGGCTGAATCAAGAGACTCTTCATACCAAAACTTGATTGCGATGCCGGGTATCATCGCAGTAGGATTGAGATCACGCGGATCACCGAGCTGCTCTTGAATGACACTCTGTCCTTCTGCAAAGGGCTGTAGCTGCTCCACTAAGATTTTGGCTCCCTCTGGTTTGGCGATTACCATCGCTTCAAAATATCGCATAGGCTACCAAGGGTATTCAGCGACCGCTTTGGCTTCTTCAACCAATTTCGGATCATCTGCCCACAGGCCGCGCTTTTCTTGGGGAAGCAATTCTGATATTTTTTGCATAATTTCATTGCCAATGTCATCTAGCTGGGTGCGACGCTCTTTGCCACGCCCAGTGACCTGGTAAGGACCAAACGGCTTACCTACTCGTACAGTGATTTTCGTTCTGCGAAATATGTTGAACCTGAGGGGAAACATTTCATCCATCCCTTCAATGCCAATAGGCAGAAGGGGGGCCTGGCTGGTGGCGGTGATTAGGGGAACACCTGGCCGGGCTGGACGCAAAACGGTAGCCCATACGCCTCCTTCAGGGAAAATGCCCAAAATACCATCTTGCTCCATGATGGCGGTCGCGGCTTTAAACGCATAACGAGAGCTTGTGCCACGTTGAACTTTGTAAACTCCCCATAATTTTGGCATGTGGCCGATAAGGCTATTTGGCGCACCGGGGTGGTTGGTTCCGGCTAAAAATTCAAGATGCCAAGGCAAAACATGAATCAGTAATGAAGGGTCGGCAAAGCTGAAATGGTTCGCAACGACGATAACAGGCCCTTTTTGAGGCAAGTTTTCTTTGCCGATTATTTCAACTTGGGCAAAAACCTTAAAAAGCAAGGCGGCAATAAATTTAAAAAAGCGACGCCTAATACGAAATCTTGGATATGGAAATTCTTCTGACATACGTTGGAATTATAGGTTAGAACGATTTAGAAGGCATGCTTGGCTTACCTATTTTCGAAACTAGGATTTTAAATCAACGTATAGAAAGTTCAGTGTGATTGTTCTGTGGTCAAAAATGCCGAGCGAACTCTTGATTTCCGAGTAGCGTACTGGCCATTGGCCCAGATAGAGAGGAAAAATGACTTGGATGATTGGCGCGGCCGGGATTGCGGTCGCAGTAATTATTGCTACTTTCTGCTATCAATCTCATCAAGATAGGGTGGCAGGGTACATCGAAGCGGTGAGGGTGCACATTAAAGCCCAAGGGGGGCAAGAGATAGATGTGCAACGGGTATCATCCCCACACCTTACCGGGGCGATGTTGTTCGCCGTAAAGTATGTAGATGTTAACGGCCGGCAGATTATGAACAGGGTGACGGTTCATACGGCCGGTGAGTACGAGAATAATCAGTTTTGGGGAGACCCTGTAACACCTGTATAGACTCTTTTAAGACCATTTAGGTTTGAATCAATCATTAAGGTTGAGGAATTTGACCCTAGATGGTCTTTTTTATTCGGCTAATGTCTTAAGGACGATTGAGGTAGCTTTCACGAGTAAGGGGTGCTCGGCCGCATGCAGTCTCTGCGCGTAGTCATCGAGCGTGTCGCTTTTATAGATCGGCACAATCGTTTCTGCAATTGGCGCTCCTTCATCAACCTGTGGAATGGCATAGTGGACCATACACCCCCCATGTTCGATCTCTCCATTTTGAAACGCCTCAAACGCCCAATCGATACCGTGGGCGCCGATATATGTTCCATGGAGTGCTGGGTGCAGGTTGATAATTCGGCCTGGAAATCGGTCTAAAAACTCCGGAGTGAAAATCCGCATCCAACCGGCTAAAACGATTAAATCAGGGTTAAATTGGGCCACTTGGTTCGCCAGTGCGGCATCGTACGCCTCCCGGCCGGAGTCGCGAAACGGGGAGTAGGGAACGTAAACGGCCGGAATGTTGTGATTTTTTGCCCGTTCAAGCCCATAAGCCGCTTTTCTGTTGGAAAATACGGCCGCGACCTCTGCGTCTAACTCGCTATTTGCACAAGCATCAATCAATGCCTGCAAATTGCTCCCAGAGCCAGAAACAAAAACGACGATTTGCGGTTTTTGTGAAGCCAAACTAAATCCCCAAAACGTTGACCGTTTGGTCGCCCGGAATAATTTCCCCAACAGTCAAAACCTCATTGCCAATGGTGCGACGAATCAATGATTCCTCTTCTTCATTGACGATGATAAACATGCCCAGCCCCATATTAATCACATGGAACATCTCTTTTGGCGAAATGTCACCCTTTTGCTGGATGAGATCAAAAATGGGGGGTATTTGCCAGCTGTCTGCGGTGATGTTGGCACCATAACCGGCCGGTAAAATGCGGGGCAGATTGTCGTATACACCACCACCGGTAATGTGGGCCAACCCGTGAATATCAACCCCAACGTCTAGCAGGCGGCTGATTTGGGGCAGGTATGATCGATGGGGTGTGAGCAAAATGTCCCCGATTTTTTGTTGATCTAACTCCGGCATCGGATCGATCCAGCTTTCTTCGGCCAAGGCGTTCCGGCCGAGTGTGTAGCCGTTTGTGTGCAACCCTGAAGAAGCCAGCGCTAAAATTTTGTCACCAAACTGAATCTTGCTACCGTCGATAATTTTATCTTGGTCGACGACCCCGATAATTGTGCCAACCAAATCGAGTTCACCCTCTTGGTAAACGCCCGGCATTTCGGCCGTTTCGCCACCGAGCAGGGCGGCTCCGGCCGCTTGGCACGCACCTGCAATGCCGCGCACAACTGTGGCGATTTGCTCTGGCTCAAGTTTGCTGCTGGCAACATAGTCTAAAAAGAAAAGCGGCCGGGCCCCTTGTACCAGAATGTCATTCACACAGTGGTTGACGATATCATGGCCGATGGTGTCCCACCGATTGAGTCTTGCGGCTACACGGGTTTTGGTTCCCACCCCGTCTGTCGAGGCGACGAGAACCGGATTGGCCATGTCGCCAAAGGCTTTTGCAGAAAATAGTCCGCCGAATGCCCCTAATCCTGCCAAAACATGGTCGTTATAGGTTGCTTTAACGGCCGACTTCATCAGGTCGGTCGCTTTTTTTCCCGCTTCAATGTCAACTCCGGCCGCTGCGTATTTTGATTCGCTCATATGTTAGTTGGTTAGCTAGTCAGTTGGCCAGTAAATCAGTTGGGTGGTCGCAAGGGACTGATCAACTGATTTGCTGAAACAGTGACAAACTATTCAGAAAAAACTGTGTTGTGTTGTTCTTGAACCCGAATAAACGTCGTGCGCTTGGTCAGCTCTTTAAGCCTGCTGGCCCCGACATACGTACAGGTTGACCTAATCCCGCCCAAAAGATCCTGCACAGTGGCGGATACCGGGCCACGATAGGGTATTTTGACCGTTTTGCCTTCAGACGCGCGATATTCGGCCACGCCACCGGCATGTTTGTCCATGGCTGTTTTTGAGCTCATTCCGTAGAATTGACGATATTTTTTGCCGTCAATCTCAATCGTTTCGCCACCGCTTTCATCGTGACCGGCAAACATACCGCCCATCATGACAAAATCTGCGCCGCCGCCAAACGCTTTGGCCACGTCTCCTGGCACTTTGCATCCGCCATCTGCAATGATTTGGCCCGCCAACCCGTGGGCGGCGTCAGCACATTCGATAATTGCTGATAGTTGGGGATAACCGACGCCGGTTTTGACCCGTGTAGTACAGACTGAGCCTGGGCCGATACCAACTTTGACGATGTCGGCACCGCCTAGTAAGAGCTCTTCAACCATTTCACCGGTCACAACGTTACCGGCCAAGATGATTTTATCGGGATGGTTATCGCGCATCCGTTTTACAAAATCTACAAAATGTTCGGAATAGCCGTTGGCAACGTCTACGCAGATAAAGCGCAGCTGATCGTATTCGTTCATCAGGTAGCCGACCATCGCTTCGTCGGCCGAACCTGAGCCGGTGCTCACGGCAACATAGTCTAAAATTTCGGGATCGGCCGTTTTGATAAAGTTGGCCCAATCTTCTTTGGAGTAGTGCTTGTGCATGGCGGTCATCATCCGCTCACGGCCGAGCGCTTGGGCCATGTCAAAGGTTCCTACCGTATCCATGTTGGCCGCTATGATGGGGACTCCTTCCCATGTTTGGCCGGTGTGCAAAAAGCTAAATTTGCGCAGAAGCGAGACTTCTGAGCGGGATTTGAGCGTGCTCCGTTTCGGCCGGATCATCACATCTTTAAACCCCAGTTTTAAATCTTGTTCAATTCTCATTTAGTAAAAAAATCCTTGCCTGATGGTCCATCAGACAAGGATTAATTTTACCAGATTTCTAGTCTCCGGCCGATATCACAGCCGGAATTGAAAGTAAGGGAGTTGGCTCTTAATTTTGATTTAGCAGTAGCCTCTTTATTATCCGATCTGTTTAAGCAGATTAACCATCTCAATCACGGCCAAGGCGGCTTCCGCCCCTTTATTTCCCACTTTCGAGCCTGATCTTTCAATCGCTTGCTCGAGGGTATCGACGGTGAGTAAACCGAACCCAACCGGAATCCCATTTTGCCAAGAAGCTTGAGCGATTCCTTTGGTGGCTTCGCTGGCGATATAGTCAAAATGAGGTGTTGAGCCACGAATCAAGATACCAAGCGCCACAACGCCATCGTACCGGCCGGAATCGACCATTTTCATAGCGGCGAGAGGCAGTTCATACGCCCCCGGTACAAGCGCCACGTCGATGTTTTTCTCATCAACTCCATGACGCTCGAGCGCATCTTTGGCTCCGTCTAAAAGCCGATTCCCCATAAAATCGTTCCAACGAGATGAAACAATACCTACTTTAAGTCCTGATCCTAAAAGATCTCCTGAAAATGTTTTACCCATGATAATGTTCCTTGATTATTGTATGTTTTGATTGACTGAACGTGGATCGTGGTACGTATAACGCTCCTAATCCACGCGCTACTTTTTACTCTCTACTCTTTTTCTCTCAACCGTTTCGGCCGAGCCGTTAAACGAAAGCAGGTGCCCCATCCGATCCGCTTTGGTGTGCAAATAAAAATCGTTTTCCTCGATGGCTACGATTTCGTGCGACACACGGCTTTTAATGGTGATTCCGTTGGCTTCTAGCCCAGCTATTTTGGCTGGATTATTGGTCATTAATTGAATGTTGCTGATCTTTTCTTGTTTGAGCATTTCGGCCGCAACATCATACTGCCGCGCATCGGCCGGTAGGCCTAGCTCTAGGTTCGCGTCTAATGTATCGACACCCTTTGCCTGCAACGCATATGCCCGGATCTTGTTTGCCAGACCGATGCCACGCCCTTCTTGGCGCATGTACAGCACCGCACCGTGACCGGCTGTGCTGATCCGCTGTAACGCCAGTTCAAACTGAGAGCCACAGTCACATTTGCGTGACCCCATCAGATCGCCGGTTAAACATTCAGAGTGCACGCGGACCAATGCGCCATCTGAAACATCTCCCATTTTGAGAACCATGTGTTCTTTGTTGTTACGCAGATCGTGATAAACCACGGCCGTAAATGTGCCGTAGTCGGTCGGCAGGGGGGCTTCGGCCGCACGCACAACGGCCGTCCCTTTGCGGTCTGCAAACTCAGTGTCCCCGATCTCAAGCCGATACTGGACCAACTGTTCAACCGAAATGGTGAGCAGATCATGCTCTGCGCCAAACTCCAAAATTTCCGGTAGCCGAGACATCGTCCCATCGGGTGACATGATTTCGCAAATCACAGCGGCCGGATTGAGACCGGCTAGTCTAGACAGATCAACGCTCGCCTCTGTTTGCCCCCGTCTGACCAAAACACCGCCAGCCTGCGCCCGCAGTGGGAACACATGGCCCGGCATCACAATGTCGGTCGGTTTGCTATCTGGGTCGATGAGAAGCCCAATGGTGTGAGAGCGATCAGCGGCCGAAATTCCGGTGCTGACCCCCTCTTTAGCTTCTACCGAGATGGTGAAGGGGGTGCCAAATCCTGATCCGTTTAGATGGGGCGGCATCATTTGCGGCAGCCCCATCCGGTCACAAATCTTTTCTTCAAGCGGGGTGCAGATTAGCCCCCGGCCGTGGACGGCCATAAAATTAATCGCCTCAGGGGTCGCAAACTCGGCCGCAATCGCCAAATCACCCTCGTTCTCACGATTTTCGTCATCCACAATGATGACCATTTTTCCTTGACGATATGCTTCTATCGCTTGTGGGACTGTTGCTAATTTAGTCATTTTAAGTCCTTATTATCCGTATCCATTTTGAGCCAAAAAGTCGGTCGTTATACCGCCCGATTGGCTCTTGGTTTGTGTTTCAGGGTGGTAGAATCCCAACATTTTTTCAACATATTTGCCAAGCACATCGACCTCTACATTGATTTTGTCGCCTACTTTTTTAGTAGGCAGAATAATTTCAGTTTGAGTATAGGCGACTAACTGAACCGTAAAACTGCTCTCGTACACATCTACCACCGTCAGGCTAGTGCCATCGAGGGTGATGTACCCTTTTTGTACGATATAGCGCATCAAGTCAGTTGGGAAATCAATCGTGACCCACAGCGCATCCCCATCTTGCCTAAACTGGCTGATGGTGCCCACGTTATCGACATGCCCCTGCACATAATGGCCGCCTAATCGGGTGGATGGGGTGGCTGACCGTTCAAGGTTCACCCGACTTCCCGCTTTCAGATCCATTAAGTTGGTGACCGCACGAGTTTCAGGCGACACACCGGCCGTAAATCCGCCGTTCCAAAGCTGGGTAACCGTTAAGCACACCCCGTTGACACAAATGCTGTCACCCAAGATTGTGCCACCTAGCACGGTGCTGGCGTTGATCCCCAGATCGTACCCTTTGTCATTTCGGTTCAAGCGGGTCACTGTCCCGATCTCTTCTACAATTCCGGTAAACATCGTTTTATTTCACCTTTCCTCGGATCAAAATATCGTCTCCCATCTGTTCAAAACGCATCTCATTTAGTGTGAGTGCATCTTGCAATCGGCCGAACCCTTGTCCGCCTATCGGCCCAGGAGCCGCTTGCCCACCAATAATTTTCGGGGCGATAAAGGCCCACACTTCGTTGATCGCCCGTTGGCTAAAAAATGAGCCTAACACTTTGCTGCCTCCTTCTACCATCACAGACTGAATATTTTTCTCGCCTAAAACCTTGAGCAGCTCGGCTATAGCGATACGCCCATTGGCTGAACGTGGTGTTTCAATTAATTCCACACTGGTTTGCTCTAGCCGTGCCCGGTTCTCGGCCGAAATTTGGTCGGTGACAGCCACCATCGTGCGGCCGGGCAGGCTGCCGTTTAGCAAGTTTAAATCGCTGTTTAAACGCCCCTTGCTATCAAGCACAATGCGTATCGGGTGGGATGGTGTTCGTGTATCTGACTCTGCCAAGCGGGTTGTCAGGCTTGGGTTATCGGCCGTGGCGGTCGCTGCGCCAACCAAAATTGCGTCTGATTGATGGCGCAATTCATGCCCCATTTGTCTGGCGGCCGGACCGGTTATCCACTGGCTTTCACCCGTGTGGGTGGCGATTTTGCCATCCAAGCTGCAGGCAAATTTGGCGATTACGTAGGGCAGGCCGGTTTTGGTGTGATAGAAGAAAGCACGGTTTAGCTCACGGGCTTCAGCTTCAAAGCGGCCGGTAAAAACACGCACCCCAGCATCTAACAAACGCTGATGACCACCGGCCGCGCGTGGGTTTGGGTCGGGAATTGCGTAGTGAACCTCAGCAATCCCTGATTCAATGATGCCTAACGTGCACGGTGGCGTTTTGCCAAAATGGTTGCATGGCTCTAGCGTGACATAGATGGTGGCGCCACGTGCACGTTCTCCCGCAATTCGCAACGCTTCTGCCTCGGCATGGGGTTTGCCCGGGGGTTGGGTATGCCCTTCCGCCACAATGGCCCCATCTTTTACAATTACAGCCCCCACGGCCGGATTAGGCGACGTATGGCCAACCGCCTGCTGTGCTAGGTCAAGCGCCCGTCGCATATAAAAATTGTGAGTTTGTTCGTCTACACTTATTCCGTTCAAAACAAAAATGCCCCGTGACATCTTCAGACATCATCGGGGCACTGGTTCCAAAAAGAAATGTCGTTTATGCACCAACGGTCATTGATCGTTAGTCATAACGATGGCGAAATCACTATTTATTCTGAAATAAAAAACCCCTGTCGATTAAACAGGGGCATTACATTCAAAAAAGAGACTTTCGCCTTCTCGAAATCTTCTCCCATCCGGACTATTACCGTCGGCTCTGGATTTGCACCAGATCAGCATTGTTTTTAGCGTGTGCTTAAAAACGCAGCTCGCGGGCTTAGTGTGACAGTTGTCCTACTTTACCGCCGGTCAGGAATTATGGCATTCGTTTTGCTGGACCTTTGAGAAAATGAAATTTTCTCCCCAGCTCAAACGAAGTTTGAGCCATGCACCATGCCCCGAAGATTCTGTTGATAATTTAGTTGAGCCGATAATAAACCATTTTTTAATGGGCAACAAGGGTGTTAAAACACTTCTTTTATACGAAACACGCATTATTCAAACCCAACTAAAACTCCCCCAAATTCATATAGGATAACTTTAGCCACGCCAGCATTTTGAAAGCGAAACGGCCACCAGCCCCGTTTTTGGGAGCCGAGTAAGTCACACAGCATCACGCTCAGAAGTCCACCATGGGCGGCGAGTGCGATCGTTTCGCCGTTACAAGGGTGATCGGCTTTAACCGAGTCTAAAAAGTTCATCGCCCTTGCTGAAACCTGCTCTTGTGTTTCACCCCCATGATGGGCTTGGCTCATATCACCGGCCAAAAATTTGGCCCAGTCTTGCGGATATTTGGCCATGATTTCGTTAGGAGTCATTAGCTCCCACCGATTGTGATCGATCTCCCACAGTCTTTCGTCGAGTGTAAAATCGGTTTTCCACTGTTCGTTTAGGATTTCGGCCGTATGTTTGGCGCGAATCGCTGGGCTGGCATACAGGTGTGAAACATCAATGTCTTTAAGACGCTCAGCCGTGGCTCGTACTTGTTCACGGCCGGCCTCGGTCATTTCAGAATCTGATCGGCCGTAAAAACGACCCTCTACATTGGCTTGGGTTTGCCCATGACGAATCAAGAGCAGGTTTAAAAGTGGTTCTGGAAACATAGTTTTTAGTGTGTTGGTTGTTGGTTGTCGGTAGGTCAGTTTACCGCCGCGAAGCGGACCGAATACCGGGCCGAAGGCCACCGAATACCGTCTACTTATTCTTTTTCTTTCCCACACCCACTTCAGGTTTATCTGGCTCTTTCAACGTAACTCTAAAAAAGCGTTCAGCATATTCAAATCCGACCTGCTTGCCAGAGCCTTTGGCCCACTCGCGAATGCGGTCGTTAGGATCCCAATCCCCCATTTGACTGGTGTGCGCCCGCAAAGATTCGATTTTTTGATCGATCGTATCTGAAATATCAACATATTGATTCACTTTGTCATCGGTCGTGAAAAAAATGTAGACGTAATTTGCCTTATGGGGCGGATACCCTTCTGCATCTATATTTGGGTACAGTAGCGGCATTTCGCTCGACGGGAAGGCAGCGTCGATGGCAGCTCCACCGGCCGCACGATGGTCGGGATGATTGATGTAATCTGCCCGTGGAAACACGTTGGTTGGATCTTGGCACCCTAGCACGTTAGGCTGATATTTTCGGATCATGCGAACAAGCTTTTCGCGCAGTTCAAGCGTGTTGACCAGTTTGCAATCGTCGTACCCTAAAAACTCAACGTTTTGCACGCCCAAGATTTTGGCCGCATCTAACTGCTCTTTGCGCCTGGTTTTGGCCAATTGCTCGGCCGTGACCCCAGCTTCATGTGTTCCGGCATTTCCGTCGGTGATAAGGCAGAACGTGACTTCACACCCTTGTTTAACCCATTTTGCAGCGGTTCCGGCCACCCCAAATTCGAGGTCATCTGGGTGTGCTGCGATAAATAATGCTTTTTCTGGAATATATTCACTCATGTTTCAAAAGTCTCAACAATTTTAGTTTGATATCAAGCTTCAACGATTACCATAGATTTGAGAAATTTTAAACAGAACCTTTGCATTGCTATTGAGAAATTTATTGTCTAAATAAGGTGTGAATCTTTCGCATAAAGTCGTGGTTTAGACATGTTGATGTTAAGTATTTAACACTACAATGTGGGCTGAGGATTGCAATAGACTAAAAATTTGGACCTGCTAAATGATCTGATTCTGAATCATTTAGCAACATATTGGAAATGGAAATTTTGAGAAGCTTTTTGGAAGAGGCCTTTTCTTTCTCAGCATATGAAGACGAAACAACAAAATCTGTCGCGAAATACGTGTCAGTAATTCTTTACTTGGGGGTGCTTTTAGGATTTTCTTTTGTTGTCTACTTTTATATGTTTGATAACTGGCCTAATTTAATTATCACATCGCTGTTAACTGTGATATGTGCGTCCAGTCTACTACTGCTCCGAGCAGGGCGTCTAAGCGATTCGGTGTTAACCCCGGCCTTATGCACCGTTTCAGGGGTGATGATCAGTGTCACCTTTGGATTAGGGTTATCTGATCCGGGTATATTGCTCCTTTTCCCATTGTTGGGTTCGCTAACCATCTTTTTAGATAAATTTAAACTGCTTTTTTTGGGTGGGATATTAGTTGCATGGATATTTTTTGTGGCAGCTCTGACCACAAATGGATATTACGACGGCCGTACATCTGCGATCGGGCCGATGTCGATGGCTTGGGTTATCTCTCTAATTTTGGTGTTTTCCTTGGCCCTTTATCGGTTAACCTACAAGCAGGTAATCGTCATCAACCATAATTTAGAATCTGCAAAATCTGCGGCCGAAGATGCCAACAAGTCAAAGTCAAACTTTTTGGCGACCATGAGCCATGAATTACGCACACCCCTCAACGCGGTTATTGGGTACAGCGATGCGATTATTGAAGAAGTTCAAGAAGATGGTTATTTTGTTGAAGATCATGTCGAAGACCTTGAAAGAATCAAGAAGTCAGGACAGGATTTGCTGCACATGATCAACGGTATTTTGGACCTCTCTAAAATCGAAGAAAACAAGATGAACATCTACACCACCGAGTTTTCTATGATCGATATCTGCCACGAGGCGATTAGCGTTGTCAAGCCGATGGCCAACCAAAACCGAAACAAAATAACGTTTACCAACAAACTAAGATTTGGATCAAATCATCTAACATCTGATCGAATTAAAGTCCGGCAAATTATTGTGAACCTGCTCAGCAATGCGGCTAAATACACCGAAGACGGAACAATTGAAATTGAACTAAGTAATCGGACATTTGATACCAACAATGCAACTATTAAAGTGATTGATAGCGGCGTAGGCATTCCAGAAGATAAGCTGCCTGTGATTTTTGAAGCGTTTCAGCAGGTTGATGGCTCTTTATCCCGAACGTTTACCGGAACTGGACTGGGGCTTGCAATCTCTAAAAAACTGACAGAATTACTGGGTGGAAATTTGACTGTTGCAAGCGATTTAGGTGTTGGCTCAACATTTACGCTAGAATTGCCAGATCTTATCAATGTTCCTTCTCACTTAACTATCGACGAATATAGCTATGAATATACAGGATGAGGCTCACACTAGACTCATTGGCTTGCTGCCAGATGATGTACCGATGCAAGAGATGATTTCGCTTGCTGACTCGATTTTGGCATCGCCGATTTTGATCGTTGTTGTTGACAACAAAACTGAAAATGGAGATATGCTGGTCGAAACCCTGCAAGAGCGGGGGAAAGATTTGCTTGAAGTGGTGGCGTTAAACGGCCGTAACCCACTCAGCATGTATCCCGGCTTTGCCGAAGATCCAGAAACGCCTGAAGATGCTGAGCTGTTTCTTGAGCATGGGGTTCCCGGCATTTTTCTAAAACTGTGGTTGTCGGATGAGCAGACGATGGCTGAGACAATTAGCCGAGCCCGAGAGTATCGCCAAGTAATTTTAGAAGCCTTTGCAGACGAGTAAATTTCGAGCCACTCATGAGAATTGATGCTCATATTCACTTTACTCCGCCGCAACTGCGTGACCGTCTAAGCCAATTTTCTGAACAAGAACCGTATTGGAGCCTGCTCCTTAATCCGCCTGAAGGGCGGTCGATACAGGGGTGGGCGGACCCTGAGCGGATGATTGCGGATATGGACGCGGCCGGCATTGATAAAGTTGTGATTGTGGGAGAATATTTTAGGGGGCATGAGGCGTGTGTTGATCGAAATAATCAAGCGATTGAGTTGGTGCGCCGCTTCCCTGAACGTGTATTGGCGCTGGCCACCCTGCAACCGGCGGCCGGTGAACGTGCCATCACCGAACTAAAAAGATGCCTTGATAACGGGCTGCACGGGGTTGGTGAGCTTAATCCTTATGCACAAGGTGTAGGACTGCTAGACAAGCGTTTTTTGAATTTGGTTCAAGCGATTGTTGAGGCCGATGTGCCGCTCAATTTGCATGTGAGTGAAGAGATTGGGGGATACTATTTGGGTAAAAGCACCACACCGCTGCGGGATTATTATTCGCTCGCCTGTCGTTTTCCAGAGCTTAAACTGATTTTGGCCCATTGGGGTGGCGGCCTGCTGATGTATGAAATCATGCCACGGGTGCGCAAACAACTTTCCCGAGTATGGTACGACACGGCCGCTTCTCCGCTGCTGTACCCGACAAAACGGATCTTCAAAACAGCGCTAACCTGTGTGGCGCACACAAAAATTCTGTATGGATCAGATTACCCGCTGATGATTTACCCATCTAAAATGACAGAGCCTGATATGCGGCCGTTTTTGAGCGCAATTGGCAAGCTTGAGCTTGAGCCAGAAATCATGGCTGACATAATGGGAAACAATGCGGCTCGGCTGTTTAAGCAAGGGGCATTTGCACATGCACAGCCCCCGCCACCGGGGACCGGATTGGGCGCGACCCAAACCATCAGCCGGCCGATAACCGGTCTGATGGCGGTGAGTATGGTTGCCAATGAATATCCGCAAACCCGAAAAACGTTTTCGGAGTATAATATTCCGGTTGATGATCAGCCTGTTCCAGATTGGGAGCCGATTATGCAAGCTGCAACACGCCAGGGGTTAGGGGCAAATAAACAAAGGGAACTGCTGGATAAAATCAACGATTGTATTGAGGAAAATTAGACAAACATCCTAAAACCCATGTCATTCTACAAAACCGTTTTACCGTTAAGAGAGCAAGCTAAAGTGCGGAATCTGTGGTTGCGCAAGCGATTTGACACGATTTTGCCCATGCTAATGGAACGGGAAAAAATAGATGTGTGGCTGGTGATTTGTCGCGAATATAACGAAGATCCTGTAATCATGAGTTTGCTGCCAGAGCCCGCCATGACGGCGCGCAGACGGACTATTCTTGTCTTTTCACGATCGGCCGATGGATCTGTAGATCGTTATGCACTCGACCGATATGGATATGCCGGATTTTATAAACCAGCTTGGGACCCTGAGAAAGAGCCGAATCAGTATAAAGCGCTGAGCAATTTGCTTGAAGGGTTAAAGCCGGAATCAATTGCCATTAACTATTCAACCGTGTTTGCTTTTGGGGATGGGCTTTCGCACACAGAATATTCTGCTTTATTGGGCGCATTGCCTTCGAAACAAATGGCGAATGTGTATAGCGGCGAACGGTTGGTTGTCGGGTGGCTTGAATCAAGATTGCCTGAAGAAATGGACATTTATCCTGAGATCGTTGCGGCCGGGCACGAACTGATCCGCCAAGCATTTTCACGGCAGGTAATTGTGCCCAACAAAACCGAAACGTCTGACGTTGTTTGGTGGATGCGGCAAGCGATCCGTGATGCTGGGCTGGCGGCATGGTTCCAGCCATCTGTTGATATTCAGGCCCCCGGGCAAAGCTATGCGGTGGTTGGCAAACGGATGGTGATTATGCCTGGCGATCTGTTGCACTGTGATGTTGGGTTCCACTATTTGGGTCTGGCGACAGATCAGCAGCAACATGCGTATGTTTTAAAAGATGGGGAGACAGATGCCCCGGCCGGGTTAAAAGCTGCGTTGGAAGCTGGAAAACAGCTGCAAGACATCCATATGCAAAATATGGTCGTGGGGCAATCGGGCAACGAAGTCTTGTCAAAAACACGCAACGAGGCGAAGGTTCAAAACCTTCGGCCGCAGATTTACAGCCACCCGCTCGGGTATCATGGGCACGGGGCTGGGGCCACAATTGGCCTGTGGGATCAGCAAGGTGGGGTGCCGGGTAGGGGGGATTATCCGGTGCAAGACAACACGGTTTGGTCGATTGAGCTGAATGCCAAAATGGCGATCCCCGAATGGGATGGGCAGGATGTGCGGATTGCGCTTGAAGAAGACGCTGTGCTGCGTGCGGGTGAGTGTATGTGGCTAGACGGCCGCCAAGAATCGTTCCATCTTATTTAAGATTGTAAATCCTCTCTTTAAATTTAATGAAAAAAATGACTATGTTTTTGTTGAAAGTTACTGGCTTGATCCTGCTTTTGTTACTTATATTTATCGCTTTTGGGATCGGCTATTCACGGATTAAACCACGCTACGATCGTTGGTATTACAACCGTTTGAACCTGCAGCCGAGTGTGGCACCTGTTGCGCTTGATTCAGAGGTAATTACAACCTTAGATCGCCATTTTAGCCGCCAAGATTTTGGCAATGTGTCTAACTTTATTGTGTGGCAAGATGGGGAAGTAAGATACCAATTTGAGCAGGAAGAAGGGAATGCCAACCAAGCGGATCGGGTTTGGTCGATTAGCAAAAGCGTTGTTTCGGCCGCGTATGGGGTGGCGATTCAGCAGGATAAAGCGGCTTCGCTAGATAGTCCGCTGGCCAATCATTTGCCCAGCTATGCCGATGACATTAATAGTGATCCCCGACGGGCCGCAATAACCATTGAAGATTTATTTACGATGCGTAGCGGATTTATGTGGGATGAGCTGACCGGATATCCGTCCGATTATCATCGTTTTGCGGCATCTGAAGATTGGTTGGGCTATATGGCCGGCCGAGAGATGGCAAGACGGCCGGGCGACCTGTTTGTTTATAACACCGCCAATACGATTTTATTGGGGCAAGCGATTGGGCAACAAGTTGATCAGCCGTTTGAATCTTATGTGGCTGAGCATTTATTTGCTGAACTTGGCATTGAAAATTGGGACTGGCAGCGTGGCCCAAACGGGGTGACTCAAGCAGGTGGTGGGCTATATTTATCTGCCAACGATATGCTCAAAATCGGTCAACTGTATTTACAAAATGGGATGTGGCAGGGGAAACAATTGGTTGATCCTAATTGGGTGGCTGCCTCAACATCTTTCAAGACCGATGTTGAGGGGTATTTGGATTATGGGTATCACTGGTGGGTGGTGCCGGCCGATGCTGGGCTGGTTGAAAGCTTGGCGGTAAAAGATGTGTATTTTGCGTCTGGGTTAGGGGGTAACTATATTTTCGTTGTGCCCCATTTGAACACCGTTGTGTCGATAACGGCCCAAGACCCAGGTGGGGCGATGGAGCGCGCTTGGCCCGCTTTACGCTACTTTGTTTTTCCGGCCCTGACGGCCGAAAGTCAAAACTAATCCCCCAAATAGTTTACGCTGTAAGAGCCCGAGAAAGCAGGTGCAAGGTCAGCAAAACATAGTCGGGCCGTCTGAACCGATATTCTTCGAGCAGACTTTTACTGCGCTGGAGCATCATGCCTAGATCTGCTTTTAGAATTCCGGCCGGTAAATTTTCAAGCATGGCCGTTACCTTCTCAACCCCTTCAACCATTTCGTTTTCTGCAAAATGGGCGGCCGCTTCGGTGGCTAGCTCAACAAAAGCCGTGTCGTTTGTGAGCCGCTGAACCGCCATAACAGACTGGGCAAATCCGGTGGTGGGGTCAAATCTAACCGCTCGCCATTGGTTGGTGAAAAATTGTTCGTCCCCTGATAGACGGGCCAGCGCCAGCTCAACCTCTCCTCGCTGAACCTCGATATGCAATTCTGCCAACAAATCAAACATGTCTGGGATGGCTTGGGAGCCGCCCAACTTGCCAAGGGCTGTTGCGTAAGCGACCTGCAGCGTCGGGTTTTGTTCTCGGCGCAATTTGTCTAGAAGGTCTGGGATGATTTCGGTGTCATCTAACATGGCCAGCGCACGGGCCGCGTTGGCTTCGAGCAAATGGTAGCCGGAGTTCAGATAGTTGCGCAGCGGTTTGATCGCCCGTTTGTCTCCCAACCGGCCGAGGGCGCGGGTCACCACAAAGCTTAACTCTGATGGATCATCCTCTAAAATATCGAGCAACCCATCAATCAATTCAGGTTCTGGTGCCATGCGGCTAATCGATTGAATCGCCTGATTCCGCACATTAAAGCTGGGATCGTACAGCGCTTCAAGAAGCTCATTATGGCTAAACGGGCTGCGATAATCACCCATTTTTTCTGTGTTAACCAACCGTTTTTCTTCTACACCAGAAAAGTTGTATTGGATCAGTGATTCGATGCCACGGATCATATTGCCGCGCAAAAACATCCCGGTAAATTGAGTGAACGATGTGTCATCGCCAGGGGTGAGGCGTGAGATAATAAAAAATCCGATGCCGATCAGGACAAAACTGAGAACAAATAGCGGAGAGAAGGCGTTTAATTCCCAGATCCAAACAGTGCCAGATAGGTCGGCAAAAATTTCTAGAATTTGTCCGGCCAAGACGGGTCCAATGCCTAACGCGATCCCCCACCAGGCGAAAAACAGGGTCATGTAGGGTGTTTGATTTGCTTCAGGTGTGTTGTTGTAGATGTATCTCGTCCAACCGATTTGCCATGCAAGGGTCGCTACACCAGTGACAAATGCGGCAACAATTGCCAATGGGAAACTGAGCCAGCTGTTTGCGGGCAAGGTGATCCATAAAATCGGCAACAGCCACATGAAAAAGATGCCCATCTGCATGATCGGTTTACTACCGTAGCGATCGGCCGTCCAGCCCCACAAATAGGATGTGAGCAAGGCGCCGATGTGGGTGCCGATACTGAGCGCAACCACCCGACCTTCGCTCAACCCGATTTCTTTTTCCATGAAGAGGGGGATAAACGAAATGATCGATACACCCCCGATTGAGACAAAGGCGACCCCCAACATATAGTTAAAAAATTCGCGATCTTTTAGCACCAGCCACAAGTCGGCAAAAGTAGACGACTCGTTTGCCGTTTGCAGGGTGGCTTCGCGTGGTACTTGGGTGTACATCAGGATCGATAGGTAGCCGAGCGTAACGGCGATGCTAAATAGAAAAATAAACCGGCCGAGTCCGCTGCCACCCTGATCGATGATGTAGGCTGAAATCAGGCTGATAAAGATGCTAGCAAAGGTAGAAACCATCCCCCCGATTGCACCAAATTTGCCCCGCATGGAGCTGGGGATCACCATTTTAAACCATGGAAAGCTAGCTGTTTCGCTCACGGAGCGGGCGAGGGCAAATCCAGCGATGACGGCTGCAACATACAGGAATG
>JAHDEN010000005.1:0-58216 GCA_020628815.1 Chloroflexota bacterium
ATTTGAGCGCGGCCGTCACTTGGTACGTCTCTTCCATCCCCGTCCCCAACGGACCTACCCCGATCATGACCAACACATCCCCCGCTTTAACCGGCCGATCCGTCAGCCCCTTGACCGCTGCCACGGCCGCTTTTTCGCTCGTAAACACCCGCGCCGGGCCGGTATGCCGATACACCCCATCGTCTCCAATCACGCTCGGATCGATGGCGGTTGCCTTAATCACCGACCCTTCTGGGGCGATATTACCGGTCGGAAAAACGACCGTACTGCTCAAGCCACGGGCTTTGGCCCGATCTGGGTCCATAATCACATCGTCTGGGTCGATGGCTCCGGCCGAGGCCAACCGTTGGCGCACTTGGGACCGCCGTTCGCTCTGTTTCCACCAGTCGAGCAAGGTGTCGAGCCGTTCGCCGCTGGCGGTGAGCACGTCGGTGTGCAACAGCCCCATCCGGCGCAAATGGAGCATCACTTCCGGCACGCCGCCCGCCATAAATACCTGCACGGTTGGGTGATTGGTTGGGCCGTTGGGCAACGCATCGACCAAACGGGGGGTCTGCCGATTGATCCGGTTCCAATCAGCCACGGTTGGCAGAGCCAGCCCGGCCGCATGGGCCACGGCCGGAATGTGCAACAATAGATTGGTTGATCCGCCAAATGCGGCATGCAACAGCATCGCGTTTTCAAGCGCTTGCTGGGTCAAAACTTGGTTCAGGCGGATTTTTTTCTCGGACAAGTTGAGCAGGGCGAGCGCAGAGCGATGGGCCATATCGAGCCAAATCGGTTCTCCTGATGGAGCGAGGGCGGCGTGGGGCAACGTCATCCCAAATGCTTCAGCCACAACCTGAGCGGTGGCGGCCGTGCCCAAAAACTGGCATCCACCCCCGGCCGATCCACAGGCGCGGCACCCCATCTCGGCCGCATAATCGAGCGAGATTAGATCGTGCGCAAAGCGGGCACCGATCGTTTGGACCGTCCCGGCGTCTTCCGCTTCGGCCGCGGGTAGAGTCACCCCGCCTGGCACAATAATCCCCGGAATTTGACTTGATCCGGCCAGAGCGACCATCATCGCCGGTAGCCCTTTGTCGCAGGTGGCGACCCCCATCACCCCCTCACGGGTCGGCAACGAGCGGATCAGGCGGCGCATGGTGATCGCCGCATCGTTCCGGTACGGCAGGCTGTCGAACATGCCGGTTGTGCCTTGTGTCCGGCCGTCACACGGGTCGCTGACCGTGGCTGAAAACGGGATGGTGCGCGCCTGCCGGAAGGTCTCGGCCGCCTGTTGCACCAGCAGGCCGATCTCCCAGTGGCCTGTGTGGTAGCCCAGCGCCAGCGGTGAGCCATCGGCCGCCCGCAGACCCCCTTGGGTCGAGACGATTAGATATTGCGGCAGTCCAACATCTTCCGGCCGCCAACCCATCGCCACATTTTGGGTCATGGCAAACAGGTTGCCGCTCGGCTCGTTTAAAAGCTGGTCTGCGTTGATGGGGAGACTCCCAGCTGGGCCTTCGCCGACTAAACGGGTTGGCTCTGCCAGCGGCCCGTCTCCGAGCAGTTGTTCAAGGGTTAGTTTTGTCATAATCGGGTTTGTACCACCGCAGGGGGCGAAGTCGCCGCTCCCATATGTATCAACTTAAGGGAAGAGCGAGTCATAATAGCTCCAGAAATCATCATTTCCAAAACATAAAACATGTTGTAGGGGCATCCCTTGTGGGTTTTTGTTCCAACTATTGTATTTACCCGCGTCTTTTAGGCTAGACAAGTCGCAAAATATCGCCAATCCGGGGCGAGCCTTTCGACAATATTGATCCCAAAATAAATAGTTTTCCCCGAATGACTAGCCCCAACGATTCGACGCCAGCTGGAGGGGCTAGTCATCGCTAGATGAAAGGGGCAATCTTTGATTGTCACGCTCATCTGAAGCGATGGCTCGCCCATAAAACAAATAAATATGATGTCTTGAGATGTTGTAACAATACATTAAGTTGGGACAAAAACCACGAGGCACACCCCTACATCACCTGATCAAATTTGGCATAGATAATTTCCCTGTGAAACTGCTTAAGTTGATACATATACACACCGCCCCCTTCGACCCCTACACAGTTTATTCCGGCGGGGGGCTAACAGCGGTCCAACCCCCATCAACCACCAGCGTTTGGCCGGTGATTTGGCCCGACTCATCAGCCAGCAAAAACAGCGCCGTATGGGCGATATCGGCCGTGGTGGCGGAACGGCCGGTCGGGCTTAATTTGGCCCATGTTGCTTGATACTCCGCATCTTCCAAGGTCCGTTCGGTGGCGGTTGCCCCTGGTGAAATAGCATTGACCGTGATGCCGTAGCGGGCCAACTCTACCCCCAAGCTTTTGGCCAGCATCCGAATCGCCGCTTTTGACATCCCGTATGCGGCTAAATCAGGGTGATACTGGTGCCCCGTCACCGAGGACATGAGCACGATCCGGCCGGGTTCGTTTTGTTTAATCATCTGCTGGGCCGCTTTTTGCGCCAAGAAGAATGTCCCTTGTAAATTGACCGCCACTAGCTGCTGGAACTGCTCGACCGGGTAGCTTAAAAAGTTACCAAATGTGGTGATCCCGGCGTTGGCGATTGCAAAATCTAGCCGACCAAACTGATCTCCGGCCGTAGCGACCATCTGATCAATGATGGCGAGATCGCTCGAGTCACCGACCACGGCCGCGCACCGGCCGCCAGCATCCAGAATGGCTTGCACCGCACTGCTTGTCGCTTCTGGATCGATGTCGTTCAACACGACGGCCGCCCCTTTGTGGGCCAACTGTTTGGCGATTTCAAATCCGATCCCGATTGCGGCACCGGTGACGATGGCGACCTTGTTTTTAAATTGATCTTGGTCTGGCATAAGGTTTAGCTGTTCAGGGTTAAAAATCCGCCGTCAATCGGATAGTAGCTACCGGTCACAAATCCAGCTTCGTCAGAGCACAAATAGTTGATGAGCCACGCGACTTCCTCCGGTTTGCCCATCCGGCCGATCGGTTGAGTTTTGGATAACGCTTCGAACATTTCTGCTTCACGGCCCGGGTAGGTGTTGGCCAAATAGCCGTCAACAAACGGGGTGTGTACTCGGCCGGGGCCGACCATATTGCACCGGATGTTGTCAGCAATAAAGTCTTTAGCCACCGAAAATGTCATGGTATACACCGCCCCTTTGGTCGTTGAATAGGCAAACCGCTCTGCGATTCCCAAAACCGAAGCGACAGAGGCTAGATTCACAATGGCCCCACCGCCTGACTGTTTCATCAGCTTGACTCCAAAATGGAGGCAGGAGTAAACCGATTTGATATTGACCGCATAGAGTCGGTCTAAATCGTCTGGCGTGGTTGTTTCGACGGTGCCGATGTGGGCGATTCCGGCGTTGTTGATCAGAATATCGAGCGAGTTGTTAACCTCGAAAATCTGTTGAAACGTTGACTCAACTAAACTGTGATCGGTAAGATCAACGTTGTAAAAATGGCCGCCGATCTCGGCCGCAATCGCTTCTCCATTCTCTTGATCAACGTCGAGCAGATGCACATCTGCCCCTTGCTGGCCGAATACCCGGCAAATTGCCGCGCCAATCCCTTTGGCACCACCGGTCACGATGGCAGTTTTTCCGTTTAAGCTAAATGGTGTACTCATGGCTCCTATTTTCCGGTTAAGCCCAAGTTCGGCAAGCTGATTTTCCATCATCTCGCTTTTTGGCTATCATTGCTCGAAATTATTTAAGGTTTGATGGTTTGTTACCATTCACCATTTAAAAATCTCAGGACTAACGCAAAACGACTAGTAGGGGCATCCCTCGTGGGTGCCCGAGTTGGCGTGGAAACAACGTTGACGCCACGACGAGCCGGGTGCCCACAAGGGGCACCCCTACATTTATTCAAAATGCGAAAGTCCTATAAATTTAAAAAACTAACAGGAGTTCGTCTCATGGATTTAGGAATAGCAGGAAAGAAAGCGATTGTGTGCGCATCGTCGCAAGGGTTGGGATATGCGTGTGCTAAGGCTTTGGCCCAAGAGGGTGTCATTGTCACGCTTAACGGCCGGACCGAAGAGAAATTGGCCAAAGCGGCAGCGGAACTACAGGCGGAAGTTGGGATTCAAGTTAATCATCAGGTCGGGGACTTGTTTACCGATGAAGGGCGGGCCGCTCTGGTTGCTGCTTGCCCCGATGCTGACATCCTCATCAATAATAATGCTGGCCCTAAACCTGGCACGTTTCAAGATTGGGACCGTGACCGCTGGATGCAGGCGATAGACGGCAACATGTTGGCCCCGATCTTTATGATTCATGCCCTGCTACCCGGTATGCGTGAGCGGAAATTCGGCCGGATTGTGAACATCACATCTGCGATGGTAAAAGCGCCACGGCCGCATCAGGGGCTGTCAACGGCCGCTCGCTCAGGTCTGACAGCTCTGTCAAAAGCGATTTCAAAAGAGACGGTGAAAGACAATGTGACCATCAATAATATTTTGCCCGAACGGATCGCATCCCCCCGCACCAAATTTTTGGCCGAAATGAAAATGGATGAGCAGGGGATTACGTTTGACGAAGCGATGGCGCAAATAGTGGCGACGATTCCGGCCGGCCGGATGGGGGAACCGTCTGAATTAGGGGCGGCGTGTGCTTATTTGTGCAGTGTGCAGGCGAGCTATATTTGTGGGCAAAATCTACAGCTAGATGGGGGTGCGTATCCCGGCTTAATCTAGCCAGAAAGTTCTAACCATTTCTGAACCAAGAAGAGTGAAAATTACTCTAATCTTCACAGGACCCTGACCTCAATACTGGTATGGTACGGAATAAGATTATTGTATT
This sequence comes from Chloroflexota bacterium, assembly GCA_020628815.1. GTDB lineage: Bacteria > Chloroflexota > Anaerolineae > Promineifilales > Promineifilaceae > WTJY01. The sequence goes on from JAHDEN010000005.1 coordinate 4,829, forward strand.
TTATTTTATATCTTTTTTTGAATCTTATGGTTACACAACTTTCTGTCGGTTTTGGCGTGTTAATAGCCTCTTGGCTTGCAGCACGCGCGGCCAGGCTGTGGGGGTTCGAAGATCTTTTCTTTGCACTAGCTATGCTTGGGTTTTTATTTTTCGCGGTGATTTCAATCGTCTATCCGATTTTGGGGTATTCGGTTCAAAGCACCATCTATCTGATTTTACTCGTTTGCACCGTTCTGTTTGGATTTATGTCCTCTTGGATGGCACAAGAATAAAAGTCAAAGTTTGTTAAATCATCAGCCAACTGAGTTGTAACCACAAGCGGCTGATGATTTAACAAATTGCTCCCAAATTTTTCTAAAGGGCGTCTGCAATCCCTTTGCCTATTGCCAAAATCCTACGGTCTGCACCATGTTCCCCCATTAGCATTAACCCCACAGGGGCTTCACCCGGTTTATTGACCGGCACTGTAATGGCACAACGATCCAAGTAATTCCCTACCGACGTATTGCGCAGAATCAATCCGTTTACTTTGCCAGCCGCGGCCGGATCCTCTAAATCTGCCAAAACAGGTGGGATAACTGCCACAGTCGGCATAATCACCGCATCAAACACGGCCGTTTGCGGGGCAACTTTTTGGATGATGGCGTTGCGAATTTCGAGCATTTCGATGTAAGCCGCGGCCGTGATGCCACGCCCACCTTCGAGCCTGCCTTTGACAAAGCTGTCGTATAAATCTCCCCGTTGCTCGAGCAAATCACGGTGCCACGCAAACGATTCTGCGACGACGATGGCCCCTTTGGGGTTACCGGCCGGGATCTCATCGATCGCTTCGCAGTGGAAATCGATCAGCGTTGCGCCCAGTTCAGACAGCCGTTTAAGCGTTTGTGCATAAACGGCCGCAACGGTGTCGTCTAGGTCGGCCATCACCTTGGTTTGCAAAACACCCAAACGCAACCCGGCCAGCGGAAACGGATCAACATCTACCCCCAAGCCACCGGCCAAAATATCATCAAGGATGGCGGCGCACGAGACAGAATTGGTAAGCGGGCCAACTGAGTCAAGCGTGGTTGAGAGGGGGATCACCCCATCTTTTGAAACACGTTTGGCCGTGGGCTTAAACCCGACAATCCCATTAAATGCGGCCGGGATGCGACAGCTACCGCCGGTGTCGGTACCGATGGTGCCAACGGCCATCCCATCTGCGACAGACACCGCTCCGCCGGAAGAGGAGCCGCCGGGTATGCGGCCGCTTTCCCGATCATACACGCTGAGCGGCGTGCCAAAATGGGGGTTGATCCCCAGGCCGGAAAAAGCGAACTCGGTCATGTTGACTTTACCCATCAAAATAAACCCGGCCCGACGTAAATTTTGCACGATGGGGGCATCGGCACTAGCCGGATCAGATGCTTTTAGAGCGACTGATCCGGCCGTGGTTGTTTCACCTGCGACGTCAAACAGATCTTTGATCGAGAGAGGGATGCCTGCGTATGGGGGCAGAAACGCCCCGCTTTGCCGAGCTGAATCAACCGCATCAGCTTGTGCTCGGGCTTGATCCGCATAGCTGGTCAGGTAGACGCGGCCCCCTTCACCGGCCGGATCTTCGATTTTGGCGATCATCTCTTCAACCACCGCTCGGGCGGTCGTTTGTTGTGTTTCTAGTGCTTTTTTGAGTTCTTTGATGGTGGTCATTTTTATCCTTTTAAATTTTCCCTTTATCGTTTTGTGGCTTCCCAATCCGAGCGGAGGATGCCGTACCAAACGTCATCAATCCATTCTCCATCGATCAATTGGTGTTCACGATAGTGGGCTTCGCGGAGCATGCCAACTTTTTCCATCACGCGCCAAGAACCCACATTGCGCAGGTCGGCCCCGGCACGCAGTTTGTGCATGTCCGGCAGATGGGTAAACGTCGCATCGATTAGGGCTTGGACCCCTTCAGTTGTTAGCCCTTTGCCCCAATGTTCTTCCGCAATGCTCCAGCCTAGTTCGCCTACGTTCTGGTCTGTGTTAAAACGCAGACTAAGTCCACCTATCGGTTTGTCTACTGGCTTCAACGTGATTCCCCATGTTTTCGATTTGGCCCCATCTTCTAAAACACGCCGGGCGATAAATTCGTCCGCATCTTTTTGCGTGTATGGGTAAGGGACGGGGGGCAAAAATCGGCCGAAGCTTTTGTTGTTAGCATAGCCGAGCACGGCCGCGCTATCTGTTATTTTGAACGGCCGTAAAATGAGCCGATCTGTTTCGATTATGTCGGGTAAACTCATGCTTCCCCTCCTGTGTCTGACATTAATTGTTCCCATTCAGACCGCAGGATGGCGTACCAATACGCATCGGCCCAATGGTTTTGAATAAACAACGATTTCTTTTTCATCCCTTCGCGCGTCATCCCGATTTTTTCCATCACACGCCATGACCCTATATTTTCAACATCGGCCAATGATTGTATGCGGTGTAAATTAGGGATTGTTTGGAAGCCCAGATCACGAATGGCCCGGCCGGATTCGGTGACAAATCCCTGCCCCCAGTGGGGTTGCCCCACACTCCAGTGGAATTCGCCCACTTCTTGCTGTTTGGATACTAAATTAAATTCGAGGCCGCCAATCACATGGCCCTCAAATTCGATTGCCCATGACATCTCTTTTTCCCGATCTTTTAGAATCGAATGGGCGATAAATTCTTCGGCGTGGTGTGGTAAATAAGGGACAGGGACGGGCAAAAATTGTTTCCAGCCGGGGGTGGTGGCGTAGGCAAACACATCGGCCGTATCTTTAAACGCATATGGTCTGAGTATAAGCCGCTCAGTTGTAATTTTTTCAGGCAGGGTCATCTTTTTCTCCAAGGCTCTAATTTTGGCACAGTTTGGTATGAAACCAAGTTTGTAAGCCGCTATGGGGTAAAAAAGGCAGTAGATTGATTTTGGAAGATGAAAGATTCGGCTAGAATAGCGAATCTAAAATTTTAAAATCTGGCTCCTGTCGAGAAGGGGCTTGCGGTTAGGAGAAAAAAATGAGCATAAAAGTATTGGCCTTGGTAGGCAGTTTGCGAAAAGGATCGTTGAACAAAGTATTGGTCCAAACGGCGGCCGAAGAGGCTCCGGCCGGAATGGAGATCACCATCTTCCCGTTGAACGATCTGCCTTTGTACAACACCGATGTTGAAACAGCCGGTCTGCCTGAATCAGTTGTGGCACTGCATGAAGCGATTAAAAACAGCGACGCGATGATTTTGGCCACACCGGAATATAACGGATCTTTTTCAGGCGTCTTAAAAAATGGAATTGATTGGGCGTCACGCGGTGGCGGGATTTTGGCTAAAAAACCAGTTGTGACCATGGGTGGCTCACCTGGCGCATTGGGTGGCACCAAGGCTCAAGAGCATTTGCGGGCGGTATGTTTACACTTGGGTATGTATTTGCTCCCTAAACCAACTGTGGCTGTACCCCACTTTGGTAAAAAGATTGAAGATGGAAAACTGACTGATGATCAAACCCGTGAGTTTATTGGCGGTCAGATGGCTGCTTTTGAAGAGTGGATCAATCGTTTTAAATAACGATTTTCAGTTAGATTAGACAAATTTAAGCGACCTCAGGGTCGCTTTTTTTGTTTTTTGCCTGCACTAGGGGGGCGTTGAAGGAAAACGAAAATGTCGACCCCATCCCAACTTCGCTTTGCACCGTCAGGTCTCCGCTTAATGTTTGGGCAATCCCTTTGCAAATGGTTAGCCCTAAGCCGCTACCCTGATGCTGACGTGTAAGAGAGCCATCGACCTGTGTAAATGAGTCGAAGATTTTGCTTAACTGATCTTTTTGAACCCCGATGCCGGTGTCGATTACATCGATTTTATACTCTGCCTGGTTGAGTGGGTATCGCTCGGCCGTGAGTGTGACCGCAATCGCCCCTTTGGGGGTAAATCGCACCGCATTGTCTAGCAGGTGACCAATCGCTTTACCTAATAAATCGGGATCAGATTTGATGTCGGCAAGTGCCATCACAGCGGCCGAAGGTTGAAATGAGATCGCTATATTTTTATTGAGCGCAAAATCTTCATATTGGTCAACAATTGACTGAACTAGCTCAACCAAATTAAACGGCCGTGGCTCAATCTCAAATGAGTCATTTTCGACATGGGAAAAATCGAGAATATTTTCGATGATGGCTAGCAGCCGGTCACTACTTTCTTCGATTATTTCTACATAGCTGACCTGCTCCTCATCCAGACTCGTTTCGTTTAACAGCTCTGTTACCCCCATAATCCCATTCATCGGTGTACGGATCTCATGGCTCAGGTTGGTTAAGAAATTGGTTTTGGCTTGAGTGGTTGCTTCGGCCGTGTTTTTCGCCTTGATCAATGCAAGTTCTGCTTCACGCTTGTTCGTAATATCACGTTCAATTGCAACAAAGTTGATCAGTTCCCCTTTATCGTCAAAAACCGGACTACATTCAATCGAAACCCAATATTCTCCGCCTGACTTTGTGTAATTGAGAATGACACACTCAAACGGTTTCCTTTCTTTGATTTGTGCCCGAATATATTCAACTACTTTTGGGTCTGTGTCTCTTCCCTGCAAAAATGATCCGGGCGTTTTTCCTTTTACTTCTTCAAAAGAATATCCGGTGGTTTTTATAAATGCGTTGTTGACCCAATCGATTTGTGCTTCAGCATTGCAAATAACAACCAAATTGTCCGTATGTGCGACCGCATAGGTAAATTTCTCAAGCTCTTTTAGATTGCTCTGAATGTGATCCGCCATCCGATTAAAGCTTTTTTGCAAATGGAAGATTTCTTTCCCACCGTCCAGCGGTGACCGGATGTCAAACTCCCCCGATGCAAATTGATTTGTAATTTCCCCTAAGTTTTTAAGAGGTTTTTGTACCTGCTTTTTAAATTGGTAATAGGTTAAGGCAAACAGACTTAATACTAAAAGGACAAAAAATACCGCTGTTCTGATCACGGAATCCCAAATCCGTTTGTTGAGGGAGCGTATCGTGTAAGCCAGCTGAACTTCGCCAATCACTTCGCTGTCAAAAACAATCGGTTGGGTTACGACAAAAACCTCAGGATCGCTGCTGATCTCTTGTGTTAGCTCAACAAGGGTTTTGTTTGATGATTCGAGTGCGGATCGAATGTACCGATCATTTCTATTGATGTGATTGGTTAAAGGCCTACCATCTGGTGCAAATAGAAAAATGTAGATAATTTCTCGATCTTCTGTGATTTGCTTAATTAAATTTTCTAGTGGTAAAAAGTTGTTGGAAAAAAGATATTCTGGACTGATTGCGGCTAAAACTTTAGCCTGAGACTCTGCTTTGTGGCGTAGCCCATTGCGGCCGGTTTGGGAGTTTGAAGAAATTGTGTAATAACTAAACCCAAACTGACCAATCACCAAGCCAAGGGCGATGATTAATAAAAAACGTATGGCGATGCTTCGTTTTCTAATCTGAGCGACTAAATCCATAGAGTACAATCTGTGCTTAGACAGGGTCTTGAGCTTTTACAACTTGACTGTATGCGGCTGCGGAATTTGAAGTGTTTGACGTTCCTAAAGGGACTGAAAAAATGAAATTAAATGTTGAGCCATTGCCGACTTCGCTAAGGAGCTGAATTTCTCCTCCTAATTTGTGGGCCAGCCCTTTGCTGATCGCTAAGCCAAGCCCATTTCCTTCGTGTGAGCGGGTCAGTGAGCTATCTGCTTGGGTAAATGAATCAAAGATCCGTTCTTGCTGATCTTGGGGAATGCCGATGCCGGTATCGATCACGCTGATTGTAAATTGTTGATCGGTCGCAGATATGGCGGTTGAGTTTAGGGTCACGGCTACCGCACCTGTATCTGTAAACCGGATAGCGTTGTCGATCAGGTTTGAGACGATTTTGCTGATCATTTTGGGATCGCTTTGAATTTCGGCCGGTAGCTCCCCATCTGGCTGAAACGAGAAGGGAAGCTCTTTTTCTGCCGCTGTTGGCTGATGCTTGTCTACAACAGTTTGGATGAGTTCAACTAAATCAAATATTTGGTTGTTACATTCTAGATTGCCTGACTCAAGATTAGATAGATCGAGCATGCCGGTTACAGTCTCAAGCAGATTGTTTCCGCTCTCAAGAATGCTTTCTGCATAATCTAGTTGCTCTTCATCCATCTCTGTTGTGAGCAATAGTTCCGAGAGCCCCAATATCCCATTGAGCGGAGTCCGAAACTCATGGCTGATATTGGTTAACAGATCAGTCTTAATTTGTGAGGTTTGAAGGGCTAAATCTCGAGCAAGCAACAACTCATTTTCACGTTCCTCTTTTTCGATGATGGCGCTCTGCAACAAATTGGTTGAGTTGGTGAGCTTAAGCCATTCTTTAGACCGATTTTCTGCTAATGGGGGAAGCTTTTTGATGTCGCTGTTTGGGTCACTAAAAGCGTCGATACGGTTATTTAAGGCGGAAAGCGGCCGAATAATCAAAAACTGCACTACGATCAAAATAACAACGCTGATGGCAGTTAAAAATGAGTCTGTGAGCATTCGTGTTCGCTGAATTTCTGTATCAATAACTCCACTGATTGCCGACTGGTTCCATGTGATGTTTACGGTGCCGTAAACCTGTTCGTTGTGAATGATCGAGTCAGAAAAGTCAATAAACCCAGACATCCCACGACTTCTTGGATTACCTGAGCTAAACAACAAATATCCATTTGGTTCAATAATCTCTACGTAGGCGATATTTGTGTCCTGCGAAATGGTGCCGTTGACAAATTCGCCAAGCTGTTCAAGATCCTCCTCCTCAATAAGTTCGGCCAACATGGCAGACGTTAGAACAACCGTATGATGGCTCCGTTCCATTAGATTCTCTTTTTCAGAGCGGGTAACGGTGCGATTCACAACCACGGTGGCAACTTGTGTCATAAAGATCAGCGCCAGAATTAGCCCCAGCACAATTTGAATCTGTAGAGGCCAAAGCCGAGGGGTTATGATTTTTTGGATAAATGATTGCATAGAGTTTACTTGTTGCTTACAGAGTTTTCTCAGCACGACTAAAACACTTGGATAGTTTCAGCGTTTACCTGTTAGATGTAAATGTGAAATTAGTTCCGTTTAGGACTGACTGTATGCCCCAGAAGTCTCGACTCGAAAATATAAAAATCAGGTTAATGAAGTTGAATGTCGCTTTGCCACAGCGTATTGTTTAGCTAGCTAACTATTAATCGGCTAAGTACTATGACCCTTTCACAGACCCAACCCCAACTTAAAGGTAAAAACGAACTTGAATCCCTCTTCTTTAGAGTGGGCAAAACGCACCGCAAACTAGCTGGCCGCCTGATGGATGAACATGACTTTCATCGGGGGCAAACGCCGCTTATTTTTGCGCTCAGCCACCAAGACGGCCGAACCAACTCTGAACTGGCCGAACTACTTGAGGTGACCCCTGCCACCATTACCAACATGGTCAAACGGATGGAAAAGGCCGGTTTTGTGAAGCGCAAGGGTGATCCGCACGATGAGCGGGTGAAGCGGGTCTGGTTGACGGATCAAGGTGAAGGGAAGGTACAAGATTTGCACGACGTTGTCGGCCGGTTACAAGCGATCTCTTTTGGTGATTTTACCGAGGTGGAAAAAGAGCAATTTAAACATTTAATGGAAAAAATTCTTTCCAACATGGAGACGGAACTAAATAGCTGATCAGGTCACTTCGCTTGCAAGCTGAGATGCTGAAAGTGAGCAAAGCGAACGAGCTGATAAAGCTAACAAACTTATGGACATAATTAGACGCATACTCAACCATATGAAGCCCTACAGGCTCGATGTTGTGCTTGCCGTGTTGGCACTGGTTGTCAGCACCGGTACACAGGTGATGATTCCGGCCCAGATCCAGCGCATGATCGATGACGGAATCATCGCCCAAGACAGCGATGTGATCTGGCAGGCATCTTTATTTATGATCGGCCTCGCCATGGTCGGCATGATCGCCACTTACGGCAACGCCTACTTCGCAGTTAAGGTCAGTGAATTTACGATTGCTGACATGCGTGAAGATGGCTATCGCAAAATTCAAAGCTTCTCGTTTGCCAACTTAGACGAACTAAACACGGGTGAGCTTTTGGTGCGCATGACCAGTGACCTGAACCAGATTAAAACGGCGATCATGATGACTATCCGGATGCTGCTGAATGCGCCGCTGATGCTGATCGGTGCGGTGATTGCGGTGGTTATTACCAGCCCACGGCTTTCTTTGCTCTTGCTGGTGACCATCCCGGCAACGGCCGCATTTGTTTACTGGTTCGGCCGTAAAACCCAGCCGCTTTATGCGCTGGTGCAAGGGCGTCTAGATCGTGTTAACACTGTCATGCAAGAAAATATCGCCGGTGCTCGCGTGGTTAAAGCGTTTGTACGGGCCGACTATGAAAACGATCGTTTTGGACAGGCTAGCACCGATTACGCCAATGAAAATATCAATGTAGCGATGATTACCGCCATTATGTTTCCGACAATGATGACGATTATCAACTTTGCGACAGCCGCTGTGCTCTGGTTTGGCGGTAGCATCGCTATCACCAATCCTGACTTAGTGAGCACGGGTGAAATTGTGGCGTTTCTGAATCTGCTCATGCTGACCGTATTCCCGGTTTTAATGCTGGGGATGGGGCTGCCCATGATCTATTCAGCTATCGCTTCCGGCCGTCGTATTTATGAAGTGATGGATACCGCACCCGCCATTGTTGATCGCACAGATGCATTTGAGGTCGGGCGCAACAGTGTGGATGGCCGAGTGGCGTTTGACAATGTCTCCTTCGATTTTGACGGCGAAGTAGAAGAAGACGCCGTGCTGCGCAACATCACCTTTAGGGCGATGCCGGGTGAAACGGTGGCGATTTTAGGGGCAACCGGCTCCGGTAAATCGAGCTTGATTAACTTGATCGCACGGCTGTACGAGGTAACTGAAGGGGAGATTCGTTTGGATAGCAAAAATATCCAGAGCTACACCCAAGCTTCGTTACGCCAGCAAATCGGGTTTGCGCTACAAGAGGCGATTCTGTTCTCAGGCACCATCCGCGAAAATATCGGCTACGGCCGACCCGATGCGACAGAGGAAGAAATTATCAACGCAGCCAAAGCGGCCCAAGCTTGGGACTTTATCCAAGACAAAGAGGGCGGTTTGGATGCCACGGTTGAACAACGGGGCAAAAACTTCTCTGGTGGGCAAAAGCAGCGTTTGGCGATTGCACGAGCGCTGTGTGTGCGGCCGAAGATTTTGATTCTTGACGACTCGACCAGCGCAGTGGATGTGGAAACTGAAACAAAAATCCAGGCGGCTTTGGCCGAGCTGATGCAACACAGCACGGTGTTTGTGGTGGCCCAGCGCATCTCTACGGTGTTAACGGCCGACAAAATTCTGGTGCTAGATCACGGTAATTTGGTTGCTGAAGGGAAGCATGCAGAGCTGCTTGAGAGCAGCCCCATCTATAAAGAAATTTTTGACTCGCAGCTAGGCGGTGGCGTTACAAGCTCTGTGGCGGCTGAGGAGGTGTCACATGGCTAGGAGAATGGCAACGATTGAAGACCGAGCCGGAGTAGCTGGACGGAACACATGGGCATCTTTAAAACGGCTTTTGAACTACATGCAGGCGTATCGTGCGCAGCTGATAATTGTGGTTGTGATGGTAATTATCTATACCATTTGCTACACACTTGGCCCTTATTTGCTGGGTGTGGCCATCGATCAATATGTGCTGGAAGGGGATTTGCCCGGCCTGGCCCGTATTGTTTCGTGGATGGTCGCGGTGTATGTGGGGATGTGGCTCTCAGGCATCATCTCCGGCCGAGTGATGGCCCGGGTGGCGCAACGCACCTTGGAACAGATGCGCAAAGATCTGTTTGGGCAAATGCAGAAGCTGTCGCTCAAATATTATGACCAACAGTCGGCCGGTGACTTAATGAGCCGTTTCACCAACGACATGGACTCGCTGAACATGTTGCTGACGACCAATTTGGTGTCGTTTATGCGCAGCTTGGGTACCTTGATCGGAATGCTGATCGGTATGTTTGTGACCAGTTTGGTGTTAACCGGCGCGGCGCTGATCGTGCTGCCGATTATGTTTGGCACCATGTTTTTGATCATGCGGGGATTGGGCCCACGCTTCCGTGAGTTGCAGATGAACCTTGGAGCGCTCAACGGCTTGATGGAGGAGAATATTACCGGACAGCGGGTCGTTATCGCTTATGGGCAAGAAGGCTCAAGCATGGATGACTTTTTGGTCGCTAATGAGTCTGCCAGAGATACGGCCGTTAGTGCGAATTTACTTGCGAACCTGATGGGGGCGATTCTGTTTGTTTTGGGTAACGTGAACGTGGTGGTTGTTGTGGCTACCGGTGCGGCCCTGATGCTGCTCGACTCGCCAAGACTGATCTTGTCAGTCACCATCGGCCGGATCACGACGATGATCGACTACACCCGTCGTTTTAGCTTTCCGCTGATGGAAATCGGCAACACGTTTAACACAATCGTATCCGCTTTGGCCGGTGCTGAACGCATCTTCGATGTGATCGACATGGAGCCAGAGGTGAAAGACAAGCCGAATGCTCAACCGCTTGAGCAGATCAATGGTGAGGTTGTGTTTAACGACGTTGACTTTAGCTATGTTGCCGGTCAACCGATTTTGAAAAACATCGATCTTACCGCCAAACCGGGTGACATGATCGCTCTAGTTGGTCCCACTGGTGCTGGTAAAACGACGATCATTAACGTGTTGACTCGTTTTTACGACATTGAAAAAGGGACAATCACGATTGATGGCAATGAGATTCGAGACGTTCAGCAAGACAGCCTGCGTCAGCAGTTGGGCATTGTGTTACAAGACACCTTCCTGTTCTCAGATACGGTGATGGAAAACATTCGGTACGGCCGACTCGACGCCACAGACGAAGAGGTGATCGAAGCGGCTAAACTGGCCAATGCTCACGGCTTTGTCACCCGCTTGCCCGATGGGTACAAAACGGAGCTGTCTGAACGAGCTGAGAACATCAGTCAGGGTCAGCGACAGCTGTTGGCTATCGCACGCGCCATTTTGGCCGATCCACGTATTTTGATCTTGGACGAAGCGACATCAAGCGTCGATACCCGCACAGAGGTGCAGATCCAGGAGGCGTTGCTCAACCTGATGGAAGGGCGCACGAGCTTTGTGATTGCACACAGGTTGTCTACCATCCGTGAGGCGGACCAGATTTTGGTGCTAAAAGATGGTGAGGTAATTGAACGTGGGAATCATGAAGGGCTGTTGGAACAGCAGGGCTTTTATGATCATTTGTACAAGAGCCAGTTCAAAGGGACGGCCGTGGTTTAGGTCCAATTAATAATGATTCTGAGACCTGTCAGGGTTTAAAAAACCTGTCAGGTCTTTATTAAAACTATTTTCTTCCGTCCCAAGTGAAAATAGCTGTTGCTGGTTCGGAGCAAATTTCAGATGCATTGGAATCTTGAACAATCATAGTAATCTGGAAGGTGTCATTTGTTTCATAACCACGTTCACTAAACCTAGTTCTTGGAATGTGGAATATACCTTGTTGAATCGCGCTGGAATCAAGCGTGTTTTGTCTGACAAGAGGGATTAAATCCCCTTCGGCCGAGGATATCCGATTAACGTTTAATGTCGCTTTATTTGTTTCATCAGGCAAATTAGACCATCGGATTTCATGATCAGAGTCAGCCGTATACTTAAATTCAACTTGTACAGCACAGTTAGCCGTTAATTTGCTGGTTGTCTCGCTCTTGTTTATAAATGCGACTGATACCGATTCACTGGAAAATTGGGTTGACTCACCGACATCGTATCTGCTTGGGAGGTCGTCGTAATTAAAATCGCTTAGCTTTGCAATGTTATTATTGATTTTGACCCAGCCTATATTTCCATTTTCCGTTTCAACATATAACCATTTGTAATTGTTTGGGGTATCTTTCCTAAACACTGTGAGCGTATCATCGGGTTTGGTAAAGATAATTGTATCGGAATCTGTTTTAGGCTCTTTGAACAGGCTGACTCTGTCTATCGTCCTAACTTGATATAGTTCAACATTTGAGTTTAATGGTGCGAGGGGTTGAGTAGAGGATGTCGTAGTTAGTGAGACTGTAGCTTCAAGAACCTCCGTTGGCATCTGTATTTCAGTTGCCTTTGTAGGTGATAGATTGTTAGTGGTTGCGGGTGTTATAAGAGTAGGCTGAATCGTCTCTTCCGCGGCTGCAATCTGAGTATCTTTATTTGCCCCTACATTGCTCTTAGATACTTCATCGACAATGAAGATTGCAACAACAATGGCTGCTAGTCCAACCAGCCCCACAGCCCATGCAAAGAATTGTGTTGATAGATTCTTATTTTCGATTGTTTTTTTTTGGAAACTGAATTCTGATTTGGGGACCTTTAGAACGCTAGGTTTTTTTTCTGCAGGCCAATCGGGCCAATCAATATTAGGCCGAGCCTTCTTCAGAGTTTCATAAAAGCTTATTTGTTTTTCTTGATTGTAAGTTCTCTTCACATACTGAAGAATCTCTCTGGCTAATTCGTTTGTATTTGACTGATTTAACGCATTCTCATCGATGCCCTCATCGAATATGATGTCCTTGAGCTCTGTCTCGTTAAAGCTTTTTGTAAATAAGTCCCTGATTTTTGGCCAAAATTCATCCATACTGTTTACCCCTTTACGTGTTTTGTTTTTTCGATTGAGCTAAGTTCGCTAACTTCTTGCGTTAAGTAAAGCCTAATAGGCTGTATGTTTTGTACCTATAGGGGGATACAGCTTTGATGTTTTAGGGATACAAATCGGGAGGATGCGCAGGCAGAAGAAAGGGGCTTGGCTGTGAATGAGTTAGTTAGGAAGGTAAGAGTAGTAGACGAGGGAGATTGACCATTACTTTAAAGTTAAAAATATTTTCTATCTCGGCCGCATGGCAAATATTCGAAATTAAAACGTGGTGCGTAGACCGTTTTTTAACGTCCGACGCACCACGCAGAGTTTTCTAAATTGTATCTTGAAACTTTCTAATCGCTTAGGATTACCCACAGGGCATGGATGATGCCGGGAAGCCCGCCCAAGATTGTAAGCAAAATGTTGATCCAAAAATGGAAGCCTAAGCCTACTTTGAAAAATACACCTACTGGGGGTAGGAAAATCGCCAATAAAATCTGAATAATTTTTGTTGTTCTGTCGTCCATACTGTTCTCCACAAAATAGTAAAAATGATGTACAAATCTGTACGTCATACTTGTTTTGGTCTAGTTAAAATCACTGCAAGTGACCCAGTAGTTTAAACCGGCCGCCTAGTTTCTTGATCGATCATTGGTCATGATGATCTAAGTTGACTCGATTTTAACCACTGTAACACACATCGTCATGATAGAGGCGCTAGCCTCGCTCAAACTCTTTTACGGAAAATAGGAAAAAAAGATGCAAACTACACATGATTCTTGGATGCAGGGCGGTCCGCCCCCGGCCGACAAGCGGATTACGCTCGACAATTGGTTTATCGGTGAACCGGTTAGTTGGAGCTTTAAAAATATCGGGCAGCTCATTCCCTGCGCCGAAGCTTACCGAGGAACCGGCCCAGCATCTCCCATCCCACAAAGCGAAACAGCGTTTGACCCGGCCGGAATTAAGTACCAAGATCACCAGCAAAAAGAGTGGACGATTGGAGGGATGTTAAGCCACACCCACACAGATGGGCTGCTGATTCTGCACAAAGGTCAGATCGTTTATGAACTTTATGATGGGATGGCCCCACACCAGCGACATTTGCTCCAATCTGTAAGCAAGTCGTTTACCGCTTGCTTGGCTGGCATCCTGATCGGGCAAGGGGAGTTGGACCCGGCTAAACCGATCGCCCATTATTTGCCCGAGTACGGGCGGTCAGCCTATGGAGGTGCAACTTTGCAGCAGGTGCTCGATATGACGGCCGCGATCGGGTACACCGAAGAGTATGAAGATATGAGCTCGGACGTAAATGTGCATACTATTGCGGGCGGCTGGTATGGGCCAAAAATCAAAGCTGCGGCTCCGGCCGATGTGCCGGAATCGCTGTATGAATATCTGCCAACCTTAACCAAGTACGCAGATTTTAAGCATGGTGAAAAATTCCACTATGTATCTGCCAACACCGATGTGCTTGGCATTTTGTTAGAGAGGATTGGGGGCAAGCCGTTTACTCAGCTGTTTGAAGAACATATTTGGCAATGGATGGGGGCTGACGAAAACGCAGCCATGACGGTTGATCCGTGGGGGTGTGCATTTCCCTGTGGCGGTTTTAATGTCACCCTGCGTGATCTCGGCCGGTTTGGGCTGCTGTGTTTGGGGGATGGGTATTACAACGGCCGACAAATTGTGCCAGCGGCGTTTTTTGCAGACATCAAACAAAATGGGTCAGAAGAAGCATTTCGAAAGGGAGGTGACTACGCCAATACGTTTCCACACGCCGCTTATCGAAATCAGTTTTGGAAAACGGGGAATGCAAATGGGGCGTTTTTTGGCGTAGGCATCCACGGGCAATATGTCTACATCGATCCGACGGCCGAAGTCGTGATCGCCAAGCTGTCTAGCCATCCACGGCCGTTGGTTGAGGGGAACAGTGAGATTACGCTGTTGGGGTTTGCGGCGATTGTTGAAGGCTTGGCCGCTAGCTACCTGAAAAAGTAGAGCGCAACCATCACTGTTGCACCCCACAGCAGCATATTGATTTGAAACTGTCGGTCCCGCAGCAAAATTTCTTCTGGTGCTCCCCCTTCTCCTTTAACCAAAATAAGGTACAGATAACGGGCCAGCCCAAACAGCACAAACGGTATGGTCAGCATCATCGAATCGTTGTCCGGTAACCCTTCGGCCTGAAAGGTATACATCGAGTATGAGACGAGGGTGCCTGCCAAAACAATGTTGATCATCCGATCGATAAAATCAAGATTGTATTCTTTCAGAATCGAACGGCTGGCGGCCGCGTTTTGACCCATCAGCACCAATTCATGACGCCGTTTGCCTAAGGCCATAAACAGGGCCAACAGACCCATGCAAATGTATAGCCATGGGGAAAAACGCTGCACGGTGATAACCGCAACACCGGCCGCGACCCGTAGCACAAACCCGGCCGCAATCACCATCACGTCTAAAATAACCACCTTTTTTAAGCGATAGGTGTAAGCAACCTGCATGATCAAATAGGTGAGCAAGATGATTCCAAACGGAACGCTCATATAAAATCCGGCCGCTAAACTGCCTGCTCCAAATATCAACGCGGCGATGGCGGCCGTTGTTTTGTTCAGTCTGCCAGACGGGAGCGGCCGGTTCTTTTTGGTCGGGTGCTGTTGATCCGCCTCGATGTCCGACAGGTCGTTCATGATGTAGACGGTGCTCGACATGAGACACAGCAAAACAAAGGCGATAGCAACGCTAACGAGTCGGCCGGGTAGGTTGTCTAAAGTGCCATCAAAGACGAGAGCTGCAAAGACAAAGATGTTTTTTGTCCACTGGCGCGGACGCATTGTTTCTAATAAAGGTGGCAAGAGGTAAAAACTCCGAGAATGATTGAAAAAGAATTCTGACATGAACGGTACAAACATTCAAGCTTGATTGCAAAAATTTAACCAAGGTAAACATACAGATTAACCTTACCTCTGCACCCCCATGCCTAGCTGGGAGATAATGGGCACTGGTAAAGTTATGCGTCAATTTTCGATTCCAAATTTAATGATGCGTGGAGCCATTTTGATGGTTGTGCTCCTGTTGCTGATCACCCCGTTGTACCTCATCATTCGCACGGCTGAGGTTGGTTCTGAACTGGGCGATTTGGTATTTACGCTGCGGAACGCCCAAATTTGGGGGCGAACTATTTTGCTGTGTGTGTCAGTGACGCTGCTGACGACGGCGATTGCGGTGCCGCTGGCATGGCTTATCGAACGAACTGATTTGCCGCTGCGCCGCTTTTGGAGCATTACGGCCGCGCTTCCTTTGGTGATACCCAGCTATGTCTACGCCTATTTGTTTTTAGTCACGTTTGGCCCCAAAGGATTGCTACAACAGTGGTTAGAACCGCTTACAGGGATCGAACGTTTGCCAGATATCCAGGGGTTTTGGGGGGCGTTAATTGTGCTTTCTCTGATCGGGTATCCGTACACCTATTTGTCTGTGCGTGCGGCGTTGCGCAATTTAGATCCTAATCTGAGCGAAGCGGCCCGCAGCTTGGGTTTAAATACCCGCCAAGCGTTTTGGCAAATTGAGCTGCCCCAACTCCGGCCGGCGATTGTGGCCGGTGGGCTGCTGGTTGCCCTGTATGCACTGCGTGATTTTGGGGCGGTAACGATGTTGCGCTACAGCACCTTTACGAGAGTTATCTACATCCAATATCAATCATTTTTTAGCCGGTCACAAGCGGCCGCGCTGGCTTTTCAATTGGTTCTAATCGCCTTAATTGTTTTGTATGCCGAGCACCGGACACGCGGCCGAGCACGGTATCAGCGGGTTTCGATCGGAGTTGCGCGTAGTCGCAAGCGGGTTGAACTCGGCCGTTTAAAAATCCCGGCACTCATCTTTACCGCCACCGTTGTTATCGTCTCCCTTTTAATTCCGGCCGGATCATTGCTCTACTGGGTGTTTCGCGGGCTGTCTCAGCAGGGGGGCGTGCGGGCGGTGGCGGGGAGCAGCAATGTGCAAGATGTGTGGACACTGTGGGAACCAGCCATCAACTCCGTGACAGCCTCCGGTTTGGCCGCCGTCATCACTGTCATTGCCGCTATCCCTGTGGCGATTTTGATTGTTAAATCACGTGATAAATATAGCGAATTTGTCGAAGAGCTTTCCTATTCTGCGTTTGCATTACCGGGATTGGTTGTGGCTCTGGCCCTTGTCTGGTTTGGGGCCAACTATGCGCTCCCTATCTATCAAACGTTACCGCTGTTATTAGCTGGGTACGTCATCTTGTTTATCCCGCAGGCGATTGGCACCATTCGGGCATCACTTTTGCAAATGTCTCCCCATGTCGAAGAAGCGGGGCGGACTTTGGGTGAAAATGGGGCGGGGGTGTTGCGTAAAATCACGTTGCCAATTATTCGGCCGGGATTATTGGCCGGTGGCGCACTTGTTTTCTTAACCGCCATGAAAGAGCTGCCTGCTACTCTTTTGCTCAGCCCGACCGGCTATAACACGCTTGCTGTGGAAGTGTGGACCAATATTAGCGAAGCGTTTTTTGCACAGGCGGCGATCCCAACCCTGCTATTGCTAATCCTCTCGTCTGTCCCACTTGCCTTTCTAAACGCCCGAAATTAAAACGGCCCACCAACAAACGGTATAAATGTTTGGTGCGGAAAAAGGGTTGGGGCGCAAAACGCATCTAGATTGACCTCGACTGTTTGATTTAATGTTTCAGTTTCTGGATCATACTCACTTGTTCTAGACTCAACACGTTCCACCCGCTCACTATCTTTTTCCAGGCAAAACAATACCGAAGATGAATGATTCGCATCGGCAAAAACAGTCCTGAAAGTTATGGTCGATTCATCCAATATTTCGAGCGACCGTATTAAAAGCGTCTTCCCTCTGAATTCATGCTCTTCTTGCCCGTTGTGTATCGAAATAAATTGAGCGCTCTCTACTAACTTGTCATCTACAAAAATAAAGCAACTTGAATCCCATCCACCACAAAAGGGTGATTCTGGGTCTGTTGTACCCTCGGTTAAAAGATGCACTTTATAGCTACCGTCTGGCGCTTCTATCGTTTTAAGAATTTGATAATTGGGGTCATTTAGGCCAGTAGGCTTGGCCGCTGGTTCTGGAGTTGCATTTGGGTCTGGGCCAGCTTGAACCGGTTTATGCAGAAGCACAGTTGCCAATAAGATGAGAAAGGTTGAGAGGAAGGCGAGTCGTTTCATAACGCAATTGTATATGTGTAGGCAGCTTTTGAATGATGCATAGCCTACGGTTTAAATATGAACCCCCTGCGCATATAATTTGATCCCGTTATTGGTGATTTTGGTCTACAAGCTCCATGATTTTACTGATCAACCATTTGCGTTGATTTAGGTCAGGCGGACCGTATTGGTGCATTTCAGAAAACCACAGTCCGTCTACGGTGAGTCGAATTAACAAGGCCCAATTGGGATCAAGGCCACAATTTTCAACCTTATCTTGCCAGTTAATATACTTTTGGCGCATTAAGGCGTGGGCGCTGGCATATTCCTCTTCGGCCGCAAATAAGCTTGCGTACAGGCTGGCGGTGTCAGCATCTGTGATCTGCTCAACCGAGGCGCGCGCATAGGCTTTTAACCAAGCGCCGGGTGCATGACCCTCTTCTGCGCTCAGCTGTTCTAAACGCCGTTCAAATATTTCGTTATGGTATTCAAAGATGGCATCAATCAGGGCCACCTTATTCGGGAAATGATAGAGCAATCCCCCTTTGCTTAAACCAGCTTGTTCGGCCGCCTTGGCCAATGTCAGGCTTGATAACCCCTCATCAATCAAAATTTGGCTCGCCGCTTTAAAAATTAGTTCTCGTGTTTCGGCCGCCGTTCTTCGCTGTCCTATGTTTTCGCTCTTTGCTCTCATTATGGCTATTGTCTAACAAAATCGATTGGTTTACAATTTACTGTACCGACTGGACGGTAAACATTTTGGACATCAAAAAAAGCTTATGACTCACTATCACACCATTATCATCGGCGGGGGATCAGCCGGATGCGTATTAGCCAACCGACTGAGTGCAGACCCCAACCATAACGTGCTTGTACTTGAAGCCGGGCGCAAAGATTATTTGTGGGATATATTTATCCACATGCCTGCTGCCCTAACTATTCCCATTGGGAACAAACTGTATGATTGGTGCTATGAATCAGAGCCGGAGCCACACATGCACAATCGGCGCATTTTTCAGGGCCGAGGCAAAATTTTGGGTGGCTCTAGCAGCATCAACGGCATGATTTTCCAGCGGGGGAACCCGTTAGACTATGAACGTTGGGCCGATTTCTCCGGCATGGAAAAGTGGGGCTATCACCACTGCTTGCCATACTTTAAACGGATGGAAAATGCTTTAGGCGCAGAAGATGATGATTTGTATCGTGGCGATGATGGCCCTTTGGTGATGGAGCGCGGCCCGGCCGAGAATCCGCTGTTTAAGGCGTTTTTCAAAGCGGTGCAACAAGCTGGGCATGAGCTAACTAATGATGTGAACGGCTACAAGCAAGAAGGATTTGCAGCGTTTGATAAAAATATTCACAACGGTCGCCGCAAAAGTGCAGCCCGCACCTATTTACATCCCATCCTAGAAAAACGGCCGAACCTGATAGTGAAAACCAGCGCGTTTGTGCGCAAAATTTTGTTTGATGGGAAGCGTGCTACCGGTGTTGAGGTTCAGTTTGGATTTTGGCGCAAAGGGCAGCCAGAGGCGATCTCGGCCGACGAAATTGTTTTATGTGGTGGGGCGATCAATTCTCCCCATTTGCTCCAGCTTTCTGGGGTCGGGAACGAGGCTGATTTACAGGCGGCCGGGGTTGATGTGGTTCACCATCTGCCCGGAGTAGGGGAAAACCTGCAAGACCATTTAGAAGTATATGTCCAACACGGCTGCAAACAGCCTGTTTCTGTCTGGCCTTCTACCGTCTGGTACAACAAACCGTGGGTGGGGCTGCAGTGGATTTTTGGCAAGACGGGGCCGGCCGCAACCAATCATTTTGAAGCGGGCGGTTTTATCCGTTCAAACGAGACAGTGGCTTGGCCCAACCTAATGTTTCACTTTTTGCCGGTTGCGATTCGGTATGACGGCACGTCGCCCAGCGGAGGGCATGGGTATCAGGTGCATGTCGGCCCGATGTTTTCAGACGTGCGCGGCCATATCAAACTAAAATCGGCCGATCCTGCTGATTATCCGGCGCTGACTTTTAACTATTTATCGACCCCAAATGACCGCCAAGAGTGGGTTGAAGCGATTCAAAAGGCGCGTGAGATTTTGAATCAACCGGCCTTTGATGAGTACAGCAGTGGGGAGATTTCTCCAGGGCCGAATGTGCAAACGGCCGAAGAGATTTTGGATTGGGTTGGTCACGAAGGTGAAACCGCATATCACCCCAGCTGTACGTGCAAGATGGGGACTGACCCGATGTCAGTGGTTGACCCAGACACAATGCGCGTACACGGCTTAGAAGGGTTGCGGGTGGTTGATGCCTCGGTTTTCCCCACTATTCCGAACGGCAATTTGTATGCTCCCACAATGATGGTGGCGGAAAAAGCGGCCGATATTATTTTAGGCAAAGAGCCATTGGCGGCCGAAGAGCTTCCGTTTTACCAGCACGAGTCAGCCTAGTTTTGGCGTGTAACGGTTCAACTTTTGCAGGTGAAATCTTAAGACACAGTCGGTATAGTTTGGCAAAATCTAGTCGTCAATTTAAGAGGAAAATCTTATGCCAAACATCGTTGAATCTGAACTGATAAAAGGGGTCTACATTCTTGAACCATCTGTTTTTGGAGATGATCGTGGGAGATTTTTAGAAAGTTTCCGGAAAGAGTGGTTTCCGCAACGCTCATGGGACATCGTGCAATGCAATCGATCTGAGTCTGTTCGGGGTGTCGTGCGTGGCCTGCACTATCACTATCATCAGGTTGATTATTGGTTTGTCATGAGCGGAATGATTCGGGCCTGTTTGGCAGATATCCGGCCAAACTCACCCACCTACAAAGCGACCCAAACTTTAGACATGGGTGACGACAATATGATTGGACTGTTTATTCCAACCGGTGTGGCTCATGGCTTTGCGACAATCTCTGAGAGGGTAATTTTGACCTATGTTGTGGATAACTATTACAACAACCAAGATGAGTTTGGGGTGGCGTGGAATGATCCTGAATTGGGAATTGATTGGGGGTTAGACGCCAGCGAAGTTGTGCTCTCCGGCCGGGATTCGAAGAATCCGATGCTGAAAGATATTGATCAAGAGTCACTGCTGAAATTCGACTCTCTTTAACTAAAGGGGAACCAATCGAACTTACGGAGCGTTTTATTACCATCGCTTATTTTTGAGAGGTTCCCATGAAAAAATATATAGCTCGCCCTTTAATTTTTTGCCTAGCATTTTTGATTTTTGGATGTTCAGACACTCCCCTTGATGCTGTTGAAACTCAAGAAACTAAGGTTGCTGAAACCTCAGATTCTCAAGAGGTGGTGCTTGCTGCAACTGAGGCCGATCCTACTATAGCCCCGTCTCCAACATCCCCAGAAAGCCCTACTCCTACAATAACCGAAACTGAAACTCCTACGCTAATACCTAGACAAACGACAGATCCATTAAGGGATCAACCAAAATGCAGTGTTCGACCGTCAGATGTCCAACCAGATGAACCTGCGGAAGGCTATGTTGCGGTTCTTTTTGATGTTAAGGCGGACAATAAAAACGACTCAATTGTTATCATAAAAGATAATGAAAGAATTTATGAATGTGCCAATCTCCAAAGCGATCCATTGACCGGAGAAGGGGATTTTATTTGGATCCACGTGAAGGAAGAGGGAGAGCAATTTAAGTTTGAAATCGGGAACGACGTTACCGATAATTGGGAAGCATTTTTAGTGCCGATCCCAGTTCAATATGAAGACTCTGATGAAATTTTTTATTATGGGGTCGTGAACCATTATTCAGATAATAATGGTTGGCAAGTTGGGATGCTTACAGAACCACCGGTTTATTTTTGAAACTAAAAATTAGAAAAACAGCCTAATCCAAGCCCACAGCGGCGGCCCCAAGATAAGTAGGCCCACAATTGCTGCAGCCACGGCTGAGAGCAGGACACCACCGGCCGCGACATCCTTCGCAATTTTCGCCAACGGATGAATCTCCGGCATGACCATGTCTACAATCGCCTCAACGGCCGTATTCACCGCCTCACCCATCCAAACCCCCATCATAGCCAGCGTAATCAGCGCCCATTCATTTCGGCTGATTTGCAGCCAAAACCCAACCACAATTACCAGAATCGTGATAATTAAATGTATCCACGCATTGTGCTGTGATTTTACAAGGTAGACAATCCCTTCTATTGCATAGCCAAACGAACGAATTCGATCTGCGAGTTCTTTTTTCAAAATAATATTCAACTGTTGTAGGTCTGCACACAACGTACCCAGCAACAATAGTTACGTGAACGGTTTTATATGGTTCACTCTTCCTAAAAACAAAAAAGAGGATGCCATAGCATCCCCTTTTGCATTCACGGATAGTTTACGTCTACATTCTTTCAGGCACGCTTATGCCCAACAAATATAAGACATGTTTAAGTACATTGACGGTCAGTTCGGCTAAAGCCAACCATGAAGATTGCTGCGCACTATCTTCTTCGTTAAGAATATGATGCGCACGATAAAAGCGGTTAAACGCGATCGCCAAGTTATACGCATAATCACACAGGTGATTGGGCGCACGCTGGTCAAAAGCAAAATCGAGTAGATCAGGCAGCTCGAGCAGCTTGAGCTGTAGCTCACGCTCTTCATCACCGGCCGGTGGCAAAATTGGTCCGGCCGCTAACCCTTCGTCGGCCGCTTTGCGCAAAATAGATTGGTTACGCACAGCCGCATAGAGCAAATAAGGGCCGGTACGCCCTTCAAACGAAGAAAAACGCTCGAGATCAAAAATATAATCTCCGGTTCTGTGATTGACCAAATCTGAAAATTTTAGAGCCGCAATCCCAACCTTTTGGGCAATGTCTTCACGCTCTTCGGCCGAATATTGGGCTGTTGAATCGATTTCGGCCAACCGTTGCCGCGCTTTGTCGATAACCATTTCCACCAGCACCTGCAAACTCATCACACCACCGTCACGGGTCTTAAACGGTTTGCCATCCGGTCCGTTAATCGTGCCGTTATAGGTATGTTCAAGGCTGACTTTATTCGGGTCTGCAATGCCAGATTTATACACGGCGCGGAAAACCTTTTTGAAGTGATGCTGTTGACGGCCGTCGACCACATACCAAACAAAGTCAGGATCATAATCCCGCACCCGCTGAACAATCGTCGCCATATCGGTTGCCTCATATCCAACAGCCCCGTTCGACCGGACAACCATGAGTGGTTCCATCTCTTTTTTATCGGCATCATCTTTTACATCGATGATAATCGCACCATCACTCAAGTAGGCAAATCCATCCGCCTTGAGTTTTTCAACCATCGGGTTGATCAGGTCGTTGACATCCGCTTCCCCAAGCCACAGATCATAATCGACCTGTAAACTGCCATAATTTTTCTTTAGATCGGCAATGGAGACAGTCATAAAATGCTGCCACAGCGCGCGATACCCCGGCCGGCCTTCTTGCAATTCGCTGGTCGCTTTTTGCGCCCGTGCCCGAAATTCTTCATCCGTTTTGCTTTTGCCGCTGGCGGTTGGGTAAATTTCGGCTAGCTCTTGCACCGTAACCGGCGTTTCTTCTGGATATGGACCGGTGAAATCGGCATCGAAGTAAACCAAATCTGGATTTCGATCTTCCATCTCCATAATAATTTGGCCGATAGGCAGACCCCAGTCACCCATGTGAATGTCGCTTAGAACTTCGTGCCCCAAAAAGCGGCTCAACCGTTTTAAACTTTCGCCAATGATGCCGGTACGCACATGGCCCACATGCAGCGGCTTGGCTACGTTGGGGCCACCGTAATCCAGAATGATCATCTTGGGATCAGCCGTTGGTGCAACACCAAACCGGCCGGATTCATCGGTGGCAACGGTCTGAACCTGATTGGCCAGCCAATTATTATTTAAACGCAGGTTGATAAATCCCGGTCCAGCCAAGCTGATTTCAGAGAAAATATCACCAGCACTTTCTTGCAATTTTGACATCACATTTTCGCCAATTTGGCGCGGATTCATTTTGTATGGCTTGGCGGCCGCCAATGCACCGTTGCACTGATAATCGGCCATTTCGCGGCGTGTAGAAACCTCGACGGCTCCATACTTTTTATCAATGCCGCAAGCCTCAAAGGCTTCAGCCACAATGTCGGTTAATAGTTGTTTTAGCGATGTCATAAAAATTGTTCCCAGTGGGGTTGGGCTAAATATAGGCAAATTCTAACGATCTGCGCGGCAAATGTAAAAGATGTTTACACGGCTCAGCTGACAAATAGGCTCAATTTTCACTCGACGAAGCGGAAACCAACCCCTCACGATTAGCTTCGATCAGATCTTGCAAGCTCGATGAAGCGATGCGGACGATCATATTAAAGTCTGATGCAACGACATAACTGTTGGTTTCTGGGTCAAAGGCACCCACGGTTAAATTGCGCTCACCGTTTTCTAGCAAGATGGTAATTTGCGCAACGGGACTCTCTAACTGGTATCTGGGATCCGCTTCTGTCCCCAATGGCTCAGTAAACCGCATACTTGTGGCTCTGCTCAAAAGCGTCCCAAACGCGGCTTGGTCCAAATTTGCATCGGCCGGGCTATCTTTTAGCCCCCAAATCGGTGCAGTCGAGTTCCCGTCTGAATCTGTGCCGGCCGGTTGAATTTGAAAAAACTCCAGCCGTTCATCACCCGTATCTATAATCAATCCTGCCACATCTTTGCGTTCAACCGAATAGTAAAGCGTGTTGAGCCAGTTGCGTAAGTCAATATCTACATCTGTTTGGGTTAGCCTGTCGGTTAGCCAAACCTCATCATTATTGGGCAACCGCACATGGATTGTGCGGCTGTTGGGTGCGGTGCCTACCAGTAGCTCTTGCCTAACCCCATCCGCCCACAGAGAGATTTTTGATTCAAACTGGCTTTCTGCCACTCCCAAGCGGCTGTGGCTCGCAGACGTTTGGGTCACAAGGCGATCCATCGTTACCCCACCTAAATTAGCTAAAAGCGTCTCAACTACCTCTGCGGTCAGTAAATATCCCGATGGGGCGTGGGTCCAATTGCCCAACTCAGAATCCTGCACCAGGCTCAAACGCTCTCCCGTCTTATTTTCGATCTCGATCCGCTCAACTTGGCTCAGATAGCTGTCAGCAAAAAATGAGCTGCCCAAGCTGTTATCCTCTGTTTGGGGCCAATACACCCAGCTGATGAGTGCGATTTGAACCAGCAAAAGGGCCAGTAGAATTTTTTGACTTTGATTAAACATAGCGAACATAGTTGGGTCAAATTGTAGGGGAGGCTGTACCGGCCGGCACAATTACTCATACGAATCAAAAGTTGCGGCTCTGAGGGTTAGGTAAACAATATGCACGTTTAATCCAATTACGGTTAAATTATAGGATTAACTATCTTTTTTCTCACTCAAAAACTATTTATGAACAGCTATTTCCACAACCTAATATCAATCAGGCGCTCACCATCAACTAGCTTTTTATTGTTTGCGTTACTCGCTACTGCGTTGGCCATTTATCTTGTTATCCGTCCTGATTATCAGGTTTCGGCCGAATCGCCACAAAATAACGCTATGGCTCAAAACTTGATCTATACAGATTCAGTTCAAGCTGGTTGGTCATTTGATAATATCGGTTTTATCGACACAAATGAATTTGCAAATAGCCCCGTATTCTCTGGAACAAACTCTTTTGAAGTGGTTTTAAAGAACCCGTTTAGCCGTTTCCATTTTGTGGCAGACACCCCTTTTAGCGTTTCAGACTACGATTCAATCAGCTTCCAACTGTTTGGATCAGATCCGGGGCAAACACTTTCGTTTGAATTGTGGGACAGTGGATTCAATCCTCTTGGGGAAGTTGCTGTGCCAATTACAGTCAACAGTTGGTCGGCCGTTACAATCGATTTTTCTAACTTTGCAGCCTCGAACGATGTGACATATGTGCAATTTAGCAATGCATCGACGACTAGCCCCATTTATCTTGATAATGTCTTTTTGGGAGATCCCGATTCAACGCCGCCCCCTACTGCAACATTTACCGCTACCCCATCAGCTACAAACACACCAAGTCCAACTGTTACCCCAACTTCTACTCCGGTCGTAAACCCGACCGCTACTCCGGTTCAAGGGACGCCTGAATTTATCTATGCAGATGAAATTGCGGTAGATTGGACACTTGGCGGCGCTGGGCCGTTTACTCAAGATCCAAACGCAACAAACAAGGTTTATGCTGGCACAACCTCCTTAGAACTGGTTTTTGAAGAAACCTTTGCGTTCGCCTATTTTCAAGCAGATTCCCCTTTCGACCCTGCTAAGTTTGGCTCATTGAATTTTGCCTTACAGGGGGATGATGTAGGTCAAACATTTAATTTAGAGCTAGCTACGGGTAACTTTACGAGTCTCAATTTTATTCCAATCGAAATTTCAAACACAAGCTGGAATGAGTTTAGCATCAGCATGGATCAATTTAGCGATGCGCAACTGGCTGAGTACATCATGATTCGCAATGTCTCATCAGATTCACCCATCTATCTAGACAATGTCAATATCGTTCGAACCGAGGCTGAACTTGAACTGACAAACAGCATCTTTTTGCCCGTAGGTGTCAGGGAGTAATTTTCTACGGCCGAGCATCTCTAAAAAAGGTAGTAGCCTCCTAGTCTCTGGTCTTATGATAGCTCCAATTGGGTATTGAAGAGGGAGCCCAGATTCATGAAAATAACCTGTAACGTGTGCCATCCGCATATGCTTTAGGTTATCTATGTCATCTGAAACCGATTTTTCTCGGATTATAAAACTCACCAAACAAATAAGCTGCGCAGTTGATCTGTCTAAAATTACGGGTCTTATAGCCGATTCAATTCGGGAGTGCCTTCTAACTGATGGGGACTTTTATCTTTCGTTACTAGATCAAGATCATTCTCAAATTACGACTCGCTTTCTAGAGAAGTACGAAACAATTCTTTGTGAGGAGCTATTTCCGAGCGCAAATTCGGCCGTTTCCTTTGCTATTGAACATGGGGAACATGTTCTCATTGATGCATCTAACAAAACTATGCTGGCGGGTGAATTACAGAGCAAGGCGGGTTCGGCCGTTGTGCTACCACTTTTGGCTGGGGGAGAAGCGATCGGGGCCTTAACTCTTCTCGATGCAGATAACGAATTAAATTCGGCCGGACATATTCAGTTTCTGGAAGCCGTCTCGGGGCTGCTGGCCTCATCCCTTAAC
This sequence comes from Chloroflexota bacterium, assembly GCA_020628815.1. Taxonomy (GTDB): domain Bacteria; phylum Chloroflexota; class Anaerolineae; order Promineifilales; family Promineifilaceae; genus WTJY01. The sequence continues at coordinate 31,877 of JAHDEN010000005.1, forward strand.
AACCATAACCTAGCAATATTGGCAAATCAGTCGCAAAAAGCTGCTCAGAAAAACGCTGATCGGGTGAAGCAACTAAACGAGCTGTCTGTTGAGCTAATTAAAGCTCGGGACCGCTCCTCAGCATTTCAAATTATCTGTAAACGGCTCGTTGAAATTATTCCATCAACCCGCGCATCACTGGCGGAATTTGATGAAACGGGAAGCTACTGGCAATTAATTGATATTGAAGGTACCAGATTAGAAATAAAAGAATTTGATTCGAAAAAGTTTAAAGTTGCTGGCTCAAATCTAGAAACCGTTGCATGGGAACAAAAAATATTCCACTCGAACGACATTCGAAAGCAAGATTTGTTCGGTTTTGCACAGGTTGCTAAGCAAGGCTTACGTTCACTGATGAACGCCCCTATCGTCGTCAATTCAAAGGTGATTGGGTCACTTAATTTATCCTCTTTTGAAGTGGATGCCTACGATGAGAATGATAGGATATTGTTCGGCCAAATAGCCTCATTGCTTTCAAATGTGTTTGAGAAACTTCATCTTAAAAAAACCAATGAGCTGTCAATTAGGCAAACAATTGAGTCCAATAGACAATTAGACTTTACGCGCTCCGTCATTGAAAGTAGCCCCATTGTCGTTGCCCGCTGGCGATATGATGAAAATAGTGTCGTCGTGGAATTTATCTCCTCGAATATTTCTCAATTTGGCTACGAAGCTGATGACTTTGTTGCCGGCCGATTGCGTTATAGATCGATTATCCATCCTGATGATTTAGAGCCAGCAGCCAAGGAAGTTGTGCGCAATGTAGAATCAGGAATTGATCAGTTTTCTCAAGAATATCGTATCAGAACAAAGGCCGGAGAGATTCGCTGGATCCGAGACCAAAATCAGGTTAAGCGCACAGAGGATGGCAAGATTGCCTATTTGCAGGGGACCTTACTAGATATAACAGAGCAAAAATCAATCTTCAAAGATTTTAGCCTTGCAAAATTTTCTCTCGATCACACACCCCGGATTCTATTTTGGCTTAACCCTGATGGTGACATTGTTTATGTAAACGAAGCTGCGGCCGATGATCTGGGTTACTCTAGTGACGAGCTACTCAGCATGCAGATATTTGATGTTGATTATGAAGCAACAATTGAGGGGTTTGCTTCAGTTTGGGACTATATCCGAGAAAATCGATGGAAAATCCTAGAGGCGAATTTTCACAAAAAGAATGGGGAGACATTTCCTGTAGAGATCTATACCAGCTACATGTTCTATGAAGGGACTGAATATCAAGTTGCGTATGCTCAAGATATCTCTGAAAGAAAAGAGAACGCCCGAATTTTAAAAGAAAACCAAAAAGAATTGGAGCTTGTGCTCGATCAGCTTCAGAGCGTGGTCGATACAATCGATTATGGGGTTTTATTCCTTGATCCAGATCTAAATTTGATCATGGCGAATAAAATGGGCAAAGACTTGTGGCGCTTTACTGAAGAGTTTGTAGCCACAAACCCATCCTTTAGACAAATCGCAGATTACAATAAACATGCTGGGATTTATGATGTAACTGAAGAGGATTGGGATGACTACGTAGACGGGAGAATCGCGTCAATTAGAAGAGGGAATGTGCCGCAAACCGACTTCTCACGTAAAGATGGCAAGATTTTACGCTACTCTGTTTCCAACTTGGAAGATGGCTCAAGAATGTTGACTTATTTTGACATTACGGAGCAGCGGGCCAATGAAAAAACGATTAAGGAAAGTCAGCGACAGCTTCAGAACACGCTGGCCACGATGCCGATTGCGATTTCAATTACAAGCCTAGCGACTCACAAACTTGTCTATGCCAATCAATCGTATGGTGCGTTGTTTAAATTTCCACCTGAAGAGATTATTGGCACCATCGTTCCAAACCTCTATGTCGATTTGGAACGCGGGCGAGAAATTGTTAGCTTATATTTTGATCAGGGCTATATCAACGGGGAAGAGATTGAAATAAGAAATTTTGAGGGAGGCACGTTTTGGGCAGAAACCTCTTGGCAGCCGATAACGTTTGGCGGGGAAGATTGTTTACTTGTTAGTGTCTATGACATCAATGAGCGCAAACTGGCTGAGCAAGCGATGTTTGAAGCCAAAGAGGCGGCCGAGCTTGCGGCCCAAGCCAAAGCGGACTTTTTAGCCAATATGAGCCATGAAATTCGAACCCCAATGAATGGGGTGATCGGTATGGCAAGTTTGTTGGCTGATACGAAATTAGATGCAGAACAGGAAAATTTTGTTGATACGATTCGAAATAGCGGTGAGTCATTACTGACAATTATCAATGACATTCTCGACTTTTCTAAAATCGAGTCGGGCAAACTGGAGTTTGAGAGCGAGCCGTTTAACCTAAAACAAAGCATGGAGGAGGCGTTAGACCTTGTGGCGCCTAAGGCTGTTGAAAAGGATTTAGAATTGCTATTGCTGTATGATTCTTCAGCCCCAAATTGGATTGAAGGGGACGTAACGCGTATTCGCCAAATTGTGGTGAATCTGCTTTCGAACGCGGTGAAATTTACGCTGACGGGTGAGATACAACTTGCCGTATCGGCCGAGCATACCCCTAACGGGACATTGAAAGTTAAATTTGATGTGGTTGATACCGGTATTGGGATTCCTGAGGACCGTATGCACACCTTGTTTGAGTCATTTAGCCAAGTTGATACGTCAACCACGCGCAGGTTTGGCGGAACAGGTTTGGGGCTAACCATTAGCAAACGTTTGGCTGAAATGATGGGGGGAGAATTATGGGTTGAAAGCAAGCTGAATGTTGGCTCAACCTTCTCCTTTACCGTGTTGGCGTCTGCGGCCGAAGATCATGCTCACCCCTCTACAGAGATTGACCTAAGCTATTTAAAACAAAAACGTATTTTGGTGATTGATGACAACAAGACAAACTTGAACATTGTTAAAAGCTACTGCAACAAATGGCAAATGGAGACCCATCTTGCTGAAAGCGCACTAGACGGGATGACCGCACTGTTGGAAGATGAGCCTTATGATGTCATGTTGCTTGACTATCAAATGCCCGATGTCGATGGTATTCAGATGGTCGGAAAAATTCGAGAAGCTCAGATCAGTCTGCCCCCTACGATCATGTTTACCTCTATTGGCAATAGAGAGATAAAAAGTGAAGCAGATGCATTAGGGATTGATCTATTTATTTACAAGCCGCTAAAAAGTGATCAGCTAGCACAGGCCTTGCTCAATGTTTTTGTAGACAAGCCTCAAAAAAGCAAAAGTAAACCTGCCTCTGCTTATGATATTTCGTTTGCAAACGAGCACCCTTTAACTATTTTATTGGCCGAAGATAATTTGGTTAACCAAAAAGTAGCTATTCGCACATTAGAGCGATTAGGGTACCAAGCAGATGTTGCTGAAAATGGCAAAACCGCATTAGAAGCGGTTTTAAACAAGAAATATGATCTGGTCTTGATGGACGTCCATATGCCTGAGATGGATGGGTTAGAAGCATCTACTGCTATAAAAGCTCAAGTTAATCTTAAAAACATGCCGAAAATCGTGGCATTAACGGCCGGCGTGCTGCAAAAAGATCGTGAGATGTGTATTGCAGCTGGCATGGATAAATTTTTATCTAAACCATTCAAAATTGGAGATTTGATAAAAATTCTGGCTGAGATCAGCTTAGAGCTTGAAATGAAACAACAAAGTTAAATGATCGCCTTCATTTTTTAGCTTTGTTGCCTCATTTTTGAGCCGACTGTTACTTAGAGAAACTATTGATTCGCTCGATTAACGCATCGGGAACTTCGATCCCACGCGTTTCTGCATTTGCCCTGAACTCGGCCCGTCGGCCGCCGGGGAGCCGCACCCCATCTTGATCCAAAAGCGCCCCAAGCATGTGCTCAACCCGCTCTGCATACGCATCTCCACCTGTTTTGGCAGGATCAATCGCGATAAACGTTTGCCCAACATTGGGGTATGTCCCTTCGTTATTGCCAAACTGAGGTGCTTCAAACGCCCAGTTGCCACCCGTAAGCCCGGCCGCCATTAGCTCAACCATCAGCCCCAACCCATACCCTTTGGGGCCACCCAACGGAGACAAGCTTCCGGCCAATCCTTCGGCCGCATCTGTGGTTGGGTTTCCATCCGCATCTTGCGCCCAGCCCAATGGAATCGGGCGGCCCTCTTTCGCAGCCTGCTTGACATTGACCTTGGCCGTCATACTTGTGGCTAAATCTACAATGATGGGTGGACCATCACCACGTGGCGCACCAAATCCTAGCGGGTTGGTGCCAAAAAACTTTTTCTTGCCCCCGGCCGGATGCACGCTTGAAGGTGCATTGGCAAAGCCAAAATTCAAAAACCCTTCTTTGGCCAATAAATCGTTAAACCAGCCCACAACCCCGGCCGAATAACCGTTATGAATGCTCATAATGGCGATCCCCTGATTGCGGGTTAAATCAGAAAAACCGGCCAAAAAATGGGAAAAAGCGGTGTGGCTGAACCCATTAGCTGCATTAATCTGCATCACCGCACCCTCTTGTTTAATCAATTGCGGAACCGCATCGCCGCGCAATTTGTCGTGCAATAAATGGCCCAAATAAATAGGCAGATAGTTTAAGCCGACATTGCGGATCCCATCCGCTTCAGCATCTTCTACCGATTTAGCCCCGGGTGCAGCTTGAACGTCGGCCGCACCGCAGCGGGTAAGCGCATCGTAGGAGAGTTGGTAAATTTCAGGGAGAGTTAGAGTTGCCATTTTTGCCTCAAGAATGAATAGATTATCGAAACGGGATTGTACGGTGAAGCACGATCAGCGCAAATTGAAATGTTTAGTCTGGGACCGGCCTAATTCAAAAATCAATTCTTCAGGTTGGTCCCCATAAAACTTGACGAGATGGGCCTTTTGGTGATAACCTTCCAGCGACCAACCGTGGGATTTATCCCATTCCGGCCCCGCTTCTGATGCCCAATAGAAGCGGGGTCTTTTTTTTGCCTGTTGGTTGTGGGGTTTTATGTAAGCTGGATGGGGGGATGTTGGCTTAAATTTTGACCGAAAAGAAGTGACCTGTGTCGTTAAAGGCTTGGATCGATCGTCGGCCGTCTCGTGCAATTTTTACCCGTGTAATTGAGCAATTGGAAGGGATCATGCCGAAAAAATCGCTCCCCTTTTCTAATATATCGGCCAAATATACGTTAATAGCGATCGCGTGCGAAAAAACGGCGATGGTTTCCCCAGGATGGGCGGCCGCAATTTTTGCGAACGACGACGTAATATCAGCCTTGAACTCATCTGGACTGATTTTGCAGACCTCGTACGGGTTTTTCAAAAACGCTTTAAACAGCTCTGGCTCCGTTTTCATCAGTGCAGGGGAGATATATTTATCGGCGTACTTATCGATTTCTGCCAGCCCATCCACCGTGGTAACGCCCAATCCTGAAAGCTCTAAAAAGGGGGCGGCCGTCTCTTGTGCTCGGCGCATGGGACTACAATAGACCGCATTGATCGGTTCCGCTGCAACACGTTGTGCAACAGTTTGCGCCTGAAGCTGACCCTCGGCCGATAAACCGGGATCTACACCACTATCCGCTTTGCCATGACGTACGATAACTAAATCCATGCTGCTTACTCGTCGGTGATACCGGTTTTGTCTTTTAAGGCTTGAATAGAAGGTTCAACCAGAACCGAGCCATCTTGAAAAATAATCGTCGGGACAGACCGGTTTCCCTTATTGATTTCTACCACTTTTGCCGCGGCATCGGGATTTTCTTCAATGTCGATGTCGGTGTAATCAATGCCGTAATTATCAAAAAACCAGCGTGCCCGATGGCAGTCACCGCACCAACTTGTTCCGTATAAAATAATTTGATTGCTCATGCTTATCTCCAATCGCTTGTTTGATTATCCAAACTGGCCAAAGTCGGCCGCCGCTAAAATGACCAGCAGAACCTGTCCCATCCCTTTAGCAAAATTTGTGTAGTCTAAATATTCGTCTGTGCGGTGTACGTTGCCAGAATTTGCGATTCCCAAACAGACCGCAGCTGCCCCGTTTGCAAGTGGGATATTTGCATCGGTGCTGCTGGCACCTTCTTCGATTTTGCGCGCCCCAACAGTTTTTAGTGCATCTACAGACCATTTGATCAGCGGACTGGCTGAGCTCAAGGTTCCGGCCGGCCGGTTTCCGATCTGTTCCCACGTCACCAACACCTGATTCTGGTCGTGATACCGGTGTAAAATCGCCTCTACTTTACGTTGCAGTTTTTTTAGGCTGTCTATCTCCGTAGAGCGTAGATCAAGCAAAAACGAGGCATTTCGGGCGATGGTGTTGATCGATGTCCCTCCATCGACGACACCCACATTGAAACTGGTTTTAGGTGATTTTGGAACTTGAATTTGGCTAATTTGGTGAATAATGCTCCCCATCGTGTGGATGGCGCTTGATTGGCCAAAATCTGCCCATGAATGGCCACCCGCGGCCGACACGTTGACTTTAAAGCGGTGAACCCCAATCCCCTGATGGATTAAGTGGCCGAAAGAGCCCCCTTCGAGCACAACATAGGTTGATTTCTGCCCAAATCGCTCATAAACGGCCCGCATTCCATTTAAATCGCCTAATCCTTCTTCACCCACGTTGGCAACCGCCCAAACGTCTCTGGGTGGGATGGTGCCGTGCGCTTGCATCGATTCAATGATACGAATAAGCCCCGCAACCCCGGCCGAATTATCTGCAATGCCCGGGCCAAAAATCCGGTTCCCCTCCCGTCGGATGGTTAGATCAGTTTCGGCCGGAAAAACAGTGTCTGTATGGGCTGAAAGAATAACCGGCGGCCGATCCGAGCCGGTGCCAGGCAGACGCCCATACACATTGCCCAACTCATCAATCGAAACATCGGCCAAAGCCATCCGTTTAAACCGATTGAAGATATGCATCGCCCGTTCTCGTTCGGCAAACGTGGGTGCTGCAATTTGCTGAATCTCAATCGTCAATTCAAGACTAATCTCTAAATCTTCATGAAACTGTTTGAGTACGGGTGCCACTTTAGGATGGCGGGACAACTGATTAATTTGTGTCATTGCAAAGGTTTAATCAATAAAAAGCCGATAAGGGCGACAACCAATCCTAAATGCAAAAACAGGTTACTGCGAACCAGCCATAAGTCGCCAATCGGGAAAAGTTGCAAAATAAAATTCAAAATGATCAGACCAATGCCGATAAGGGGCAACAGCCCGCGGCGTGCTGACAGATAATCATTTAGCTGGTCTATTAATTTATTTATGTCCACTAAATCAGTCTCCTGAAAACTCGTCCCAAAATTCTCCATCGAGCATGAACTGTTTAAAATAAGACTTTAAACGGGGGGGAATTCGGCCGGACATGGCAACGTGCGTATCTTCATATGCTTCTTCATCGACCAAACCTCGTTCATGAAACAGGTTAACCAAATCACCCCGATCATAGGGCAGCTTGATTTCGATGGCGCTGTACGTCGATTTAACCGCTTCAAAAACGGCGTTTCGCAAATCTTCTATCCCGGTACCTTTGTGGGCCGAAACATGTACCTTCCACGAATCAACCTCCGGTAACGTATCAAAAGAAACATCATCCGGCAACGCATCGATTTTGTTAAAAGCGTATACGGTGGGGTAGTGCTCAACCTCAAGCTCAGAAAGGGTATCTAAAACCGATTCTATCTGGGCATCTACATTGGGATGGGTTGCGTCAATCACGTGCAGCAAGATATCCGCTTCGATGATTTCTTCCAGTGTGGCTCTAAACGCCGCCACAATGGTGGTAGGCAATTTTTGAATAAACCCAACCGTGTCTGTAAAAAGCACATCGCGACCACCCGGCATGCGGACCCGCCGTGTTGTGGGGTCGAGCGTGGCAAACAGCATGTCGGCCGACAATACTTTGGCCCCCGCCAGCCGATTGAGCAATGTTGATTTACCCGCGTTGGTGTAGCCCACAATGGCCACCGTTTGCAGTGCGGTTTGTTGCCGTTTGCTGCGGTGTCTGGTGCGATGGGCCATCACATCTTCCAACTCTCGTTTGATGTGAGCCACTCGCTTATTAATCATCCGGCGGTCCATTTCAAGCTGGGTTTCACCCGGACCACGTAGCCCCACACTGCCGCCTGCACCACCACCGGTCCCCGCCTGCCGGGCCAAGTGAGTCCACATGCGGGTTAGCCGTGGAATTCGGTACTCAAGCTGGGCCAGCTCAACTTGCAGTTTACCCTCTCGGGTTTGAGCATGCTGGGCAAAAATGTCGAGGATAAGGGCGGTGCGATCTAAAATTTTGATTTCTTCGCTTTCAAACTCTTTTTCTAGCGAACGCTGTTGTCTGGGTTGAAGCTCGTCATCGAAAACAACGACAGTGGCATCTAGCTCAAGGACCAATGCTTTAACTTCTTCAACTTTACCTTTACCGATGTAGGTGGCTGTAATCGGTTTTTCTAAGCGTTGTAGTGCGGCTCCCACAACTTTTAACCCGGCCGTATCTGCTAATCGTGCCAACTCTTCAAGGCTGTCTTCGGCCGATAGGGGGGCAATTTCAGTATAAATATCAGTTCCAACCAGAACTGCTTTTTCTTTTTTGGCTTTGGTTTTGTGGAGTCCTATGGGGTTAACCTTCTACTAGTTTAAATTTTAGGGAAATGTGTTAGGAGTGGAGCGAAATCAGAAGTTGTTTAATAGTCGTCTTCTGCTTCTTCCGGAATGTTAGCATAAAAGCGATGATTGATCTCAGAAACCAAGGCTTCACCTTCTTCTTGTGGTAGCGTCATGCCTACAGGGATGCGGTAATTGCCGTAATCGAAGGCGGGGCAATTTAATTTGGAGTCCATGCTGAATCGAGAGACATATTGCCGCGAATATCCATCTGTGACACCCAAAAGGGACAGCGGCCGGCGAATAATGAGCCGGTCGGGATAGAAAAATAAAATTTCTCGGTTAGAACTAAAATATTGCCACTGTTTCCAAACCTTTTGTCCCAAATACCACCAAAATATCGCTACCGCCAGCAAGATCCCAAAATAAGCGTACAGAAAAACACCTTCAAACCCGAAGTTCCCGCTACGGATATATCCGATCACATTCCATAATCCCCAAATTGTGCCACCAATCCATGTGACTAACATAGTTGTGTATAGCGCCCAATAAGTTGTTTGGCGCTCTAGTGGGATGGTTATTTTGACTCGTTCGTCGTTTTCTTCAAATACGATGCGTTGTGTCGTCATGGGCAATCTGTCTTTCTAAAAATCTAATTTGTGTCACGGTTAGCTATAAAACAGCCAAATTAAACCATGCTTGTGAAAATAAGAGATTAGAAAAAGGGCAGCATGAAGAAATCCATACCGCCCTTTTTATTCGTTCTATTGGTGGTTGAGTCGGTGTTTAATCGACGAGCTTGACTTCGGTTTTTGGTCCTTTGCCTTCTAGCTCAACGATTCCGTCTCGGGCGGCCGCACGTGCGAACTCGATGAATGATTTGAACGGTTTGTCCCGGTCATTTTTGAAGTTCTTTTCGTCAAATTGGTCATTCAATGAAGTCATTGTTCCTTTGATCGCTCGCAGTTTTAATGACTTTTCTTCAGATTGGTTTTGAACGATTGCGCTTACCAACAACCGATATGCACCGGTAATCGTGAGTTCTTCAACGGCCGGGGCCGCTTCTTCCTCTGCCTCAGATTCTGCTGGAGCCTCTTCGGCCGCGGGTGCTTCTTCTTCTGTCTCGGTTTCGGCTTCTGTGCTTTCTGCGGCCGGTGCATCATCTGCTGCTTGCTCTTCTGCTGTAGCTTCTGCTTCCGCACCTTCAGCTTCAGGAGCCGCTTCTTCGGTAGCTGCGGCAGTTTCTTCTACCGCTTCTGGTGCTTCGCTTGTTTCAGCTTCTGGCTCAGCTTCAGCGGCGCCTTCAATCGAGTATGCGCCTTGCATTACGGCCGCGATATCGTCAACCGATACACCTAAGAATTCAGCAATTTTGCTGTCTTTCCCTTCGTATTTGTATTGCGATGGGGATTTGCCCGGTTTTGAAACCCGTTTGAGCAAGTGCAGGTTGCGTGTAACTTCAGTCATCAGGTTGCGGATGCGGGTTGATGACAATTCGATGTTTTGCTTGTTGCGCAACTGGCGACAATAAGACTCAACTTGCAGGAATGAAGCTGGGTAGTTCGGGTAAGTTTGGAGTGTTTCGATGATCAGTGCCCGTGCTTGCAAATCTTCTGGCACGTCACCGCTTAGGGTTACCGGATCAGCTGGAGCTGATTGGTCTTGAGATGATTCTCCGCCTTCAGCCAATTCAGCTTGGCCATCTGCGGCCGCGTTCTCAACCGCATCTTTGTTCAAGGCGATTACTTGGCGTGGCCCTTTTCCTTCGATGGTGATTAGACCTTGCTCAACAGCCACAGCTGTAAATTCACCAAATCGGCTGAACGAGTCGCGATCAGCCGCCACAATCGTTTTCTCATCAAAATCTGGGTAGATTTCTTTCATGAGTGCCTTAATGGCTGGTGGCCGCGCTTTCTTTTCTTGTTCTTCAGCCTTGTTGAGCGCTTCTACTAAGATGTTTAACGCAACTGCAAGCGTTAGCTCACCTTGCTGGTTAATGACTTCAGTTGGTTCCGCCTCGTTCTTTTGGTTTTGATTTAAACGGCGGTCACGATCGCGCTCACGTCCACCGCGGCCGTGTAGATCATCCTGTTCTTTTGGCGTTTGGTTTGGCAGATAAATTTCATTTACGGTGCCGGTTGTAACCAGTTTGACTAAGTTTTTGCTTTCAGCATCTTGCACAAACTCTTTGAACTTTTGGTAGCGGCGGCCGTTTGAACCAGATACTTTTTTCTCGTCGAAACCACCCATAAGCTCTGCCATCATCATTTTGACGTTTGGTAGCAGGGCAGATTTGCGTTGTTTCTGTAGCTTCTTAACCGCTTCAACCAATCCTTCAAATGGATCTTTGACCCGTTTTTTAGATGATTTGGTGTTTAGGTTAGAGATTTGGCTGTACAGAATAAATTCGTCAACCGCTTGTGCCAAGTGGGATGAGGTTGTGCCATCTACACCGATGGCGATGACTCGATTACCTTCACGGCGGATGGCGTTGACCAATGGGACAAAGTCGCTGTCACCGGTTAATAAGATAAAGGTGTCTACACTTTTACGGTTGTGAAGCACGTCCATAGCATCGATGGCCATGTACATGTCAACGGCGTTTTTGCGGGGGGTTTGTTTGCCACCATCATCCATAAAGAATGTTGGTACGTAAACGGGATCGATTCCGTTAGAAATCAGGGCCGTTGTCATGCTTGCGCTGTGACGGTTCCAGTCAGCAAATGCGTGGGCGACCACAACGCGGCCGAACTCTTTACATTTGTCCATGATGTCTTCAAAATTAGCGTTAATGTTGAAGTTGTTTCGTAGGGCGTAAACGATATTTTCAAAGTCGAAAAATACCGCTACGTCATCAATTTTTTCGATAGGTTGATTCATAGGTTTTGTTGTCTATTGATTGGCTCATTTGGCGAAAAATTATATGCGCAAACGGCCGAAAATCCTTTGGATAGGCTTGCTTCTAATTAAAATAACTAAGAAAGCTCTAAACGATAAGTGTGATACATGCGATAGGTTTGATCTGAGCTGAGCTCCCTAAATCTCTCTCTGAAGACAGTTGCTATTTTGGATTTCTGTAGAGCAAGTGGTTTGAATTGCCACTATTGGCAACAAGTCCAAAAGAATGTCGATCAGATTTTGTGATTTAAGGTTGCATACCCCCGGCCCAAAAAAAGTTTAAAGTCATTATTCTTTATTCCTTCGCAGGTTCCAACCTAACATAGTTGGAACCCTAGCAAACGATTAAAGATAATGAAAAAGTGAATTTTGAACCGATTTTCCCTAGTTAGAATCAATCATAATCGAGTGATTTTTAGTTATCTAACCAGTTACTCAGTTTCCTAAAGCGTTTCCATTGCACGATTGCAAATGGATATTAATTAAAATTATAACCCGAGAATTGAAAATGCAACAATATATGTACCTAGGATTTATATTCTACTTATCCCGTTGACGATGTTTGGCTTAAAAAACATCATGCTGATTGATTTCAGATAAGAACTTAGATTTTTCATCATCCTTCATCAAATACACATGTTCCTCTCCGGGAAATGCTCTTTCTTCAACATCTGTATGGAATGCTTGTAGTGCTTCCAAAATTATTGGTTTAAGGTTGGCATACCGACGAACAAAGCGCGGCGTAAAATCATCGAAAATACCCAATAGATCGTGATAAACAAGTACTTGACCATCGCATCCGGCCCCGGCACCAATGCCAATTGTTGGAATATCGAGCCTTTCTGTGATTTCTGTAGCAACTGTCACCGGCACGCTTTCCAAAACAATTGCGATACACCCCGCTTCTTGCAACGCAAGTGCGTCGTCATACAACGCAAGCGCCTCGGCCGATGTTTTGCCTTGGATACGATATCCGCCCAACTGGGAGAGTGATTGCGGTGTTAGGCCTATATGCCCTACAACTGGGATGCCCGCATTAACAATTGCACGGACTTGGGCTGCCATACGCTTGCCACCCTCTAGCTTTACCCCATCAACTTTGCCTTCTTTCAACAACCGGCCGGCATTTTTTACCGCCTCTACAACATCAGCTTGGTAACTCATAAAAGGTAAGTCGCCGATAATAAAGGCTCTGCTTGCGCCTGCTTTTACAGCTTTACAGTGGTGAATCGTTTGATCCATCGTTAAAGAATAGGTGGAATCTTCTCCCAACATCACCATATTCATTGAATCGCCGACCAAAATTGTATCTATGCCCGCTTCATCAACATATTTAGCAGATGAGTAGTCATAGGCGGTGACCATAGAGATAGGAATATTTTTCTTTTTTTTAAGGGCCCAAGATCGAATGGAAAACTTTTTTTGTTTGGTATTTTTTTGTGAACTCATGGAAATATTTTGGCGAAAAAATTAAAGAATAGCTCTATATTAATTACGAGAAAATGATCGTAACGTTTCGTGTACTGGTAGTAATGGCCCATTGATCCCAATCGACCTCATCTGGTACGTTGGTATTTGTACCTTAGAATTTAGTCATCTTTCACACCTTAAGCCGAATTCATAAGACCCGGTGTAAGGTGACTGTCGCAATATTAATCGAACTTATTGATATCCCTTTACACATTGAAAGCCCGTTGGGCTGAGTAACATTATGTCTTGGTTAGTTGTTCTTGCAATTGGCGCATTATTCATCTTTACACTATTACCCGAATCAAATTAGTTTTTAGCCTACAGTAAATTTAGCAGCCTATTGTTTCCTCTTGTTTGATTTTTAGTTCTAAAATAAATATATAGCATGATATAAGCAACAATTATTTGCTGGTTGTGTTTTCAATTCTTCTTTTTGATAGAATCGTATTCTCCATCATTACTGTCCCATTTATTAACCAAATGATCGAATATAGTTTTTTCGGAGGCAATGATTATGCATACTTTGCTGATTGCTGAAAATGCGGAAGAGCGGGAACTAATTACACAATCTCTGCGTCAAACAGGGATGCAAATGCTGGCGCAAAAAGACGCGGCTTCGCTGTTAGATTATACATTGCAAAAACCTGTCGACCTGGTTGTGATTACTAGTGAAACGTATCCAGCGGCCGTTGAACTGGTAAAAGCGATTCGGGCGCAGATCCGTATCCCGCTGATTATTATTTGCAACGCAATTACAGAACATGAACACTGTGAGCTACTTGATAAGGGGGCAGATATGGTTTTTATGCGGCCGGTGGCAACTCGACTATTTAGCCGATATACCAAAATATTGTTGCGCAAGGGTGCCGGTGTCCCTCCCGCTCTCTTAGACCCGATTAAATCAGCATCAGTTGTATTAGACCCCGGCCGGCGCGCCGTTTTAGTAAAAGCAAACGATCAGACAGAACATCTTGTCCGCTTAACACAGCTCGAATTTCGTTTGCTATATGTGCTGATGACCAACGAAGGGCAAGTGATGCCAACCGAAGAGCTGGTTGAAAAAGTTTGGGGATACAGTGGGGAAGGCAACCGTGATTTGGTCAGGGGGCTTGTTCGACGCTTACGACGCAAAATTGAAGTTCATAATAAAGAATCGAAAAAAGATGCCGTTAATCTTATTCAAAACCTGCCTGGTGTCGGATATCGATTTAATATGGAAGAGGAATAAAACCAAAGGTTAATCACATCTGCCAGATTAACCGCCTATGCTATAATCCATCCACCCATGATTTTGTCAGATACTTTCTTAAATTACCTAACGACAGGCTTTATTGTTTTTCTGGGGCTGTTTATCGCGCTATGGATTAGTTTGATCATCTGGGCATACAGAGATATGCGGCTACGATCTAGAGACTTGTTTGCTCAAGTTTTGACCATTTTAGTCGTGACCCTGCTGCCTATAATCGGCATCTTGATCTACCTGATTTTGCGGCCGTCAGAAACATTGGCAGAAGCTTTTGAGCGATCACTGCTTGAAGAAACGCTTTTGCAAGAAATTGAGAAAAAAGCTTCATGCCCTGGCTGTTCTAGACATGTTGAAAACGACTGGCAAATTTGCCCATATTGTCATGTTCGCCTCAAACGAGCTTGCATTAACTGCTCCCAAATGGTTGAAATGCAGTGGGCGATCTGTCCGTATTGTGCAGTTGAACAACCGGTTGAAATTAGCAATGTTGATCAAGAGCCTGATAGGCTAGCATTGCAGGATGATGATCAAAGCATACTCTTTGACGAGGAAGAACCCACCGGCTGGTCGATTAGTGACTGATCAACCCATTTTCACAATTTAATTTGGGTCTAAATTGTTATCCAAAAAGAAAGAGGGAGCGTTTACAATATACCCGTTCGAAATTTTGAAAAATTTAATAGTTTAACCTTCTCACATCTCTATGAAGAAAAGATATCTTTTAGCAATGACACTTTTTTTGGGGGCTTGCTTATTTGGAGTAGCCAGTTTGGGTGCAGGTGGGTATTTAATCTACGAATATGGAGACCCCACAAATGGGGAATCTGCCGTTGGTAGTAATCAATATCAAACTGACTCTAATCTTTCGCTATCTCCAATTTCTGGCTCTGGCGAGGTCACTGCCTTAAATTACTCTGAGCTAGTACAAGATGGATCTAGCGAAACCCGGCTTGGAGTCGTTGTTGACACATCAACATACTCTCATCAAATCAGTCCGTTTATTTACGGGATCAATTTCTCGGATAGACAAACATTAACTGAATTAAATATCCCTGTTCGCCGATGGGGTGGTAATGCAACCACACGTTATAACTATCGGACAGACGTATCCAATAGGGGAAGCGATTGGTTTTTTGAAAACGTGCCTAACGAGCAAACCGATGTTGCTAATCTTCCTGCAAGTTCAACCTCTAATTTATATTTCAAAGAAACCTTGGAAATGAGCATCGATCCCATCGTTACGATCCCGATGATCGGTTGGACACCCAGCGGAACCGGGTATGCTTGTGGCTTCCCTACATCTGTCTATGGTCAACAGCAGTTTCAAGATCCCTTTCGTCTAGAATGCGGAAATGGGGTAACACAAGATGGTTCTCTTTTGGCTGTGACGGACCCTGCCCTAATTAGCGAGCCGATTGATGAAACATATGTGAAGGAGTGGATCGCCTTTTTGATCGAGCAGCATGGCTCGGCCGCAGAAGGTGGAATTCGGTTCTACAACCTAGATAATGAGCCGATGCTGTGGAACAAAACCCATCGAGATGTTCATCCGGATCCCGTCTCTTATGCTGAAATGCGCGAAAAATCTATTACGTATGCTTCGGCCGTAAAAGAGGCAGATCCTGGGGCCTTAACCTTGGGTCCAGTGACTTGGGGATGGTCCGCTTACTTCAACTCAGCCCTTGATTTGCAAGATGATAGCGCCAGATTTAATAACCCAGACCAAGAGGCTTATGGTGATCAGCCATTTGTTCAATGGTATTTAGAACAGATGCGGCTGCACGAAGAAGAAACTGGTACGAGAATCTTAGACTTCTTTGACTTGCACTACTATTCTGAAGTTCCAGATTTATCCCTTTCAGACGATATTAGCCCTGAGCTAAAACGGAAGCGTTTTAACGCCACCCGCTCTTTGTGGGATCCAACCTATCGAGACGAAAGTTGGATCAACAAACCGATTATGTTGATCCCACGGATGCATGATTGGGTTGCTGAAACGTATCCTGGAACAGGTACAGCGATTACGGAATACAATTTTGGCGCTGAGAACCATATTTCGGGTGCGTTGGTACAAGCTGATGCGTTAGGCATCTTCGGCCGAGAGCGGCTGGATTTGGCGACGATGTGGGATCCTCCTACAGCAGACCAGCCCGCGGCATATGCTTTTAGAATGTACCGTAACTACGATGGCAACAACAGCACGTTCGGTGACTTGTCACTTCCTACCGGGACATTAGATCAAAATCGAGTCTCGATCTACGCTGCACACAGGCAAGAAGATGGGGCGGTCACAATTATGCTCATCAACAAAAGCCCTATCGTTGAGCCGATCGCTTTAACGTTGCCAGATCAGGCGATGATCGGCCGGGACTTTACTCATTTTCTATATTCAGAAGCCAACCTAAGCCAGATTGTTATCGCAGATCAAGCGACAATCCCTCAAGGACAATTAGAGTTAAACCTTCCGGCCGAATCTATGAGCCTGATTGTTATTAATCCATAATGGCTCTTATCAAGTTAAAGAACTTAAGTAACCTCAGATACCGTATTAAATATCAAACGGTATTTCGGATATTTACAAGATAATTAGTTTTGGATAAGAATCAAGACGCAAGGAGTCTTCCAAAAGAACGGTGTCATCGGGCCTTTAGGCCTTAGATGGCACCGTTCTAGTTGATATGAAGTTAGATATTTGGGCTCAAATAATTTGTAAAGACTATTTTCAGGCCTTCCGAGCTTAAGCAAAACTCAGGTTAAGTAAAAGTTCTAAGAAAACAAAAAGGCCCTTGAAATTTGAATTTCAAGGGCCTTTTTGTTTGTCCGAGCGTTAAAGTTAGATGTTTTTAACAAGACGCCAGTGATTGCTCGTGTCGCTAGATCGATACACAACCTCATCCAGAAGCTGACGCATTAAGAACAAGCCGTAGCCATGCACTTGGGCGCCGTCTAGATTTGGGTCTTCGGCCTCGGTTGGGTTAAACGAGGACCCTGTATCGTGAAGATCAACAATGAGCTGTCTTTGAGGATTACAGATAACCGACATGGCTACCCGGATACGTCCTTGCTGCTCAGAATAGGCATGTTCAACTATGTTGGTGCAAGTTTCATGCAGTGCTAGTTCAAGGTTATAGGCAAGCATTTCTTTGTCTGTAACTTGGTCAACTCGTTCAAGAATTGCGTTTAGACATGCGCCAATAACGTTTAAATGTTTATGTTCTGCTGGTAAATCTAATCGAATGACTGTTTGATCCATAAAACCCTCTTTTGGGGGCAAATACCTGTCAATATAAAAATATTATTGATTATAAAAAATAAAAAAATTAAACACCTTTGATAACAATCATTGTTTGATCGTCGTCTTGAGGTCTTCCAGCACTAAAGTTTTTGATTGTTTCATATAACCCATCAAAAATACCTTTAGCTGATTTCTTTGAAAGCATTTTGACCACTTTTAGCAAGCGATCATAGCCGAAAAGCTCATCGTCATGATTGCTGGCTTCACTGAAGCCGTCGGTCATAACGACTAAAACATCGTCTTTGCGAAAAATAACTTCTTGGTCTTCGGCAAGGCTGGTGGGAAGAACACCAATCGCTGTACCATCTGCTTCAAATAAAACAGGCTCTCCATCGTAAGGGCAAAAGACTACCGGTGAGTGCCCTGCATTTGCATACATTAACCGCCGCTCTTCATGGTGATATTGGCCCACGAATACGGTGGCAAACATACTGACTTCTGTAAAGTCGTCATATAACTCTGAATTGCAATCATCTAAGATCACTTCAGGAGTTGGTGTAGGGTCTACAGTTGTTTTTGTTCGCATTACTGTACGGCTCATTGCCATCAGCAGTGCAGCAGGCATTCCTTTCCCAGACACGTCTCCCACACAGAAGGTAAACGGCCGATCTGGTCTGTCTACAAAGGCGTAGTAATCGCCACCAACTTGTGACGCTGGCTCTGATCCTGCCCACAAATCAAGCCCCTCAACTTCTGGGAACTTGGTGGGCAATAACCTAAGCTGCACACGTTTGGCAAGGTCAGCCTCGACCTGCAGCTTTGATTGTTCAATGCTTTCTTGGAACAAAATTAGATGTTCCATTCTGCTTCCCGCATGTTCAGCAATTACTTTAAGTAATTTAATGTCAGGGAATTCGAATTCAGCATCTTTTTTATTGATTAAGCCGATAGCGGCCGTGATTTGATCTCGAATGACGACGGGGTGGACGAGAAGCCCTCTTAAACCGGCCCGGCTGTACTCTGTTTCTGTCAAATTTAGCAGCAAGTACTCAGAGGTATCCGCCACTTTGGTTAAGCATGATTGAATTAATTCATCATCTAATTTGACTTCAGGATAATGTTCTACTTTTGAAGTCCCATCCGGCTGTTGGATTAGGACAAAAGCTGCTTCACACGAAACTAACTCAGTCGCGATTTTTGCTACCTGCGTTAGTAAATCATCCAGCTCCAAGTGATTACGAGTTGCTTCTGTAAGCCCATAAACGGCCAAGAGCTGATCTTGCGTGTCGATCAGTCTCTCTGTCATACCGTTCAGCTCATTTTCCATTCGAGCTAAACGGGAGATAAACCCTGCGTTTGCAATTAATGCTTTTTCGGCCGCAGGGTTTCCAACACCGTCTACTACTAGTTCGCCAACATCTTCACCGTTAATCCGAATCGGAGCCGACATTGATGGGGTGATATCGATCACCCCTTTTGGCCAAGCTGCCAGTCGGGCACCATTAGCCCAAACCGACAAGGAAGTGGCCCCCGCCGTTTGCCACGCATCTGCCAACGACCGGAATTGACTCCGTTGGCCCGAAATGACCGTTGAGATCATTCGAGCTTCGGGTGAAAGTTTAGCTTTACTCATGGTAGGGTTAATTCAGCTTAGTTAAGCTGTAAATGCCCCAACAGCTTCTTCTTCTAAGTTAAAGATTTCGAAAGCACGATCTAAGCGAGTTAACTCAAAAATCATACGTACGGGTTGTTTAAGGTTTGAAAGACGCAAATCTCCGTCCAGTTGACGGCAACGTTTCATCGCTTGAACAAGAGTTGCCAAAGCGGTTGAGTCAACAAACACAACGTTTTCCAGATTAACGATCACGTTAGGTGGCTTACGGTTGGTCATAACTTCTTCAAGCCATTCGTTGGCTTTTGGTGCGGAATACGCGTCGAAACGACCTTCCAACTCCATGACAATAATGTCTCCGGCTTCGTGTGATTTAATTTCCATTTATTGATAACTCCTACTTCGAGAGAATGATAACGGGTTGATTTAAGCTGTGACATTTTTTGCTCCACAGCTTGATAATGAATTAAAGTCCTGAAAATTTATTAAATTGATTAACTTTCAGAGGTAGACTACCACTATTTTACTCTGTAAATTGTAACTTTTGACATAATTGGAACAAAAGTAATGGGTGAATTTTTCAGGAAAACAATAGGTTTTTCACCCATCTGGGGACAGTTTTTAGCAAAATCCGGCAATCTTCGTAAAAACTGCGCATAGCAACATAGTAGACATCGTAAATTAATGCTGACGTAACTCGGTTATTATTTGATTGCTCGGTGTACCATAAACCGGTAAAACCGGCGCTAAAACTGTAACGCTGAAACTGCCATTCTTCGTTTAGCTGATCGGCTTCGGCCAGAGACAGCGGTTTTACGCCAATAAGAGAAAGTTGTCCACTCATCACCCCAAAAAGCTCAGGTATTCGATACAAACCTGTTAGTCGAACCCATTTTGTTAGCAAGCTAGGGTCTCCGTTCTTTTTTAGGGTATTGAAATGTTTTAAGTTGATTCGAGAAGGGGAGATCACCGCACCGGAAATAATGTCTGAAGGAATAACTCCGATTCTTTCGACAGTAGTAAAAATTCGGCCGGTTCCTAAAAATGCCACAATACAAATCGTGACAATCAGTGGTAGCAGTAGAATCAACAGGATGAGTGCGATTGTTTTATCAAAAATCAACCGAAAACCGCTGTTGATTACCGGAGGAGAAGCGCTACTAATTAAGAAGGGGTCTGTGATATAAGTTGATTGCCCAGTAGGAACGTCAATAATCAAATTACTCGTAATTATTTTGTTTTCAACATTGACCACTTTGCCAATATACGTTTTTTCAGTCACCGTACTGTGGCGGATGCTGGCATCATCATCAATGATTGAATTTGATCCAACTACTGTATATGGCCCTAATTCGACATCCTTTCCAATTTGACAGTTATCCCCAATCACGACCGGAGGAAAAATTCGCACAGATGGGTGAATGATATTATTTTTGCCAGCCCAAACCGTTGGCCCAAATTTGTTTCCCTTAATTGTAGGCAAGTTTAAAAAGGTTAGTTCATCTTTTTCGATTTGACCTGAAAGGGCATTGATAAAGTTTTCTTGTGCTCGCTGAAGCTCCTGAAAGGTCTCTAATCGGCTCCAATATCCCTTGTGATGAAATGTGTTAACAGCTTGGTTAGATTGGGCTAATAAGGGGAGCAGATCCGATTGGATATCGAAAAATTGACGTTCCGGGATGTAGTCGAGTATTTCAGGCTCAAACAAATAGCATTCGAGTGGCTCGCTCACACCAGCCGCTCTTGTTTCACGTGACTCATGGCACAGGATGGATGTGGCTATACAGTTTGAGTTTCGATGGGATTCAAGCAATGCTGGCATATCAAGGGCTTGATATGTATCTCCCTTGATGACAAGGAATGGTTCATTTAAAAACCCTCGTGCCCATTTTATTGATCCACCATTGCCGAGAGCATCGCGTTGAAGTGAATATTCAAGGTGAACGCCCCAACGACGGCCGTTACCAAACCAAGACTCGATTTGGCCGCTCATATGCTGAATGCAAATGACAATATCATGGATATCAGCATGAGCTAGCTGTTCAATGGTGTAGGACATGATAGGCTTTCCAGCAACTGGCAACAGCGGGCTAGGCAGCTTGTTTGTTAACGGTGATAATTTTAGTGAATCACCAGTAGCTAAAATTAAAGCTTTCATGTGGAGGAAGAATTGGTGTGGGGGAGTTAGTCTGTTTTGATGATGGGGTAGATCGCATCAAATTTAACGAGTTTTAGAATTCTTAGGACATCATCAGAGCAGTTTGCGAGAAAAAACTCACCTTCAGGTGTTACTACTTCTCGATTGATCTTAACAACTGCTGCGAGTCCTGCACTTGTTAAGAGACGCGTGTTTGAAAAATCTAGAATCAGACTTTTTTCAGCTTCGTAATTGTCAACTGCAGTTTGATATAGTGCATCAGACGTTGTCGCATCAAAGATAGAAGGTATTGGTATTGATACTGATTCTTCGAGTACTTCGATTGATTTAAGTTCTTTGATTTTGCCGGATTGAGACAGTTCTCTTAATTCAAAGAAGCGATCTAGTTTGAGCAAATTTAACGTTTTCATTAACTGGCGCGGAACATTGATTAGGTTGATGTCTCCCAATCTGTCTCGAGCGGTGCGCGTAAAGGCCAAGATTGTGCCAATAGCGACGCTATCTAAGAAGGTAACGTGTTCGAGATCCAGCTCAAGATGCTCAGTCTGTTGCAGTGCGCTTTCAAGAAGCTCGGTTAAGTGTCGGTTATTCGACATGTCGATTCGGCCGTACAAACTAACAACGGCGATATCTTGATTCACAACAACTTTCGATTTGTCGGTATTTTGCGTGTTTCCACGATCGGACCGCATATGCCACCATTGGCTAATGAAAAATCGAGAAAACCCAGTTAGGTCATTGTAGTAACGCTCAACCAAGCGCTTAGGGTCTGAGAACATCCGAAATAACCATTCAGTGCCGGTATTTTGCATCCACAAAGGTGCGCGGGTTTGTTTGCCTGCAATAAAATCTAAGGTGCCGCCAATGCCAATGGCTACGGCCGCTCCTAGTTTGTTTTTATGCATACTAATAAATTTTTCTTGCTTAGGATTTCCCAACGCGACAAGCAGAATGTCCGGTTTGGCGGCCTTGATATCATCAATATACTTTTGATCCATATCGATCAATGATGTAAAGGGTGGGGAGGCTGTTCCAACAATATTAAGCCCTGGATTGTTATCAGTTAGAATTTTTGCCGCTTTTTCGGCAACCCCGTCAACGCTACCAAAAAGGTAAACCGAGAGTCCATTTTTCGCAGCTTTGGTAGCCAGAGCCGGAATCATGTCTGCACCAGCAACCCGTTCTGCAATATCGACTCCCAATAACCGAGCGCCCCAGACCAATGGCATCCCATCTGGGGTGGCGAGATCCGCCTCCTGTAAGATAAAACGGAGTTCTGGATCTTCGGCCGCTTTAACAACAAAATCAGCGTTAACGGTGGCAACTTGCCTTGTACGGCCGTCTTCTCTCCCCATTCGAATCAGTTCGATTATGCGGTCCAAAGACTCATCCATTGTAAGATTGTCGATTGGCACACCCGCAATAATCAATAATTTTCGGATCAGAATATCTCATTTTGATTTGGAAGAGATATTCTTAGGAGTTGAGTTAGCCATATGGAAACCAGATTCTGCTAATGACATAGTTTGGTTAGACAGATGCTGTTAAGTTGAAGTAGCTTTTCTGGTGCAGAAGGTTCTCTTCAAATTAAATTTGCACGATGAATTTAGTATGCACCCCGAGCTAATAAAACCGCTGGAATTGTTTTCAACAAGATTTTGATATCTGTTAGCAAGCTTTGTTCTTCAATATATTGCAGATCAAGTTCGATCCAACGTTGAAAATCTAAATCGCTACGGCCAGAAACTTGTTGAAGGCCGGTAATGCCTGGTATTGCGTTTAGTCTGCCTAGTGAAACAAAATCGTATTTATCAACTTCTTGAGGGACTGCTGGGCGTGGCCCAACTAAACTCATATCCCCGCGAATCACATTTAGAAGCTGGGGTAGTTCATCTATGCTGGTTTTTCTAAGAATCCGGCCGACAGGGGTGATGCGCGGATCCTTTTTCATTTTGAACACAGGGCCATCCGCTTCATTTTCCGCCATAAGCTCTTTCTTGCGTTGTTCAGCATCTATGTACATAGATCTGAATTTGAAGCAATAGAAAGATTTACCCCATTTACCCACCCGCTCTTGGTAAAAGAATACTGGACCGGGGGAACTGATTTTTACTAGAAAAGCTGTCGCCAGCATGATGGGAGAAATAAGAAGCAATACGATAGATGCAATCGTAATATCAAATGCTCTTTTTAGGTTTTGCAGAATCTTGCCCCGGATTACATAAAGGAGCAGGTTGATCCGTAATTTGCTCGCCATGCGATGACTGCTAAAAGTTCCTTGAGAATAAATCTCAAGCATCTTCGCAGCTTTTTTGTCCAGCAATCTACTGTTTGGGTCGATGCTAGCTGTTTGGGTTGTGGTGTAATGTTGATCGATAGCCATGGATAATTAAAGATTGTCTAAATAAAAACTTTAGACCTGCACATAAATAAAGTGCTACTTGGTTTGATACGGTTGACCATAAATTGTCATGGTCTAGGATTCGTTTCTTGCCGTACGTACCCAATCATCTTCAGATTTGTTTGAGAAAATACGGAATACGAGCATGATCTTCCACAAAACATAGAAGGGTGCTCGAAGCAAATTTTTGTAAACGGCGGCAGGTGCTTTTGTTAAAACCAGACCTGACAATAAGTAAATAACTTGAATGAGTAAAATTGACAGAGCTAAGATAAAATTCTGCTGTGCAATTTGGGATGCTGAGTTTGCAAAATATAAAATTGAGCCTGCAATAAGCAGAATTAGACTGATGCCATTAAAGATGGCAAATGGCGGAATGATATGTTCCATTACCGCATCTAACTGAGGAATAACGTTTCGCTTTTGCTTGCTGGTTGGATTTAAAGCTGCCCGAATAAGTTCAGGGACATACTTTTTCGCCATCTCAAGCCGACCAGATTCCCAACGTTCATTCTGACTATTTGCGTCTTCAATCGAATTTGGCATTTCTGCCCACACAACTGCGTTGGGAGCAAAATGCACCCTAGTTCCTTCTAGCAGAAGGGACATATGAAATTCGATGTCTTCTGTTAACGAGGAGGACCACTCATGATTTTTGATGATCTCGGTGGCAAAAACCATCCCGTTACCTTTTAAGCCGGCCGATCCACCATAGAGGCTTCGACCTTGCGGACGCACAAAATGTAAAACTGATAAAGCTGCGTAGCGAAGTCCTGCGCTCCAGGATTCCGTTGGATTCAGAACCGAATAAAAAGACTGAATGACTCGATGCCCTTTATCAAATTGCTGATCGATCGCGTGCAGGAAGTTTGGTGAAACAACTGTGTCAGCGTCGAGAATGATAACGGCATCAGGTGATTTGCCTTGTTCCCAACATTGGTCCAATCCCCACTCTAAGGCATATCCTTTGCCTTTAAGCTGATCGTTTTGACGTTCTAGGACGGTTGCTCCTAAGGACCTGGAAATTTCGGCCGTTTTATCAGTGCAGTTATCTGCGATAACAACGACTTCAAACTTGTTTGGATCGTAGTCGACTTCATTTGTTAAATTATTTAATGTCTTGTGTATTAGCTTCTCTTCGTTATACGCTGGGATAATGAACAAGTACTCATTATTCGTTTGATTAGCCCCTTTACGCGTATAAAAAGTTACGATGTATGCCGATATAGTTAAGCACAGCAAATAAGCCGCCATGAATAACGGGACAAGCAATAAAACGCGGAAGATGATATGGAGCGAGAAGAACATTGATTTAAGTTATGATGTTGAATAGTCCGTACAGTAATATCAACCAATCAAATGTTCAATGGTCTTTTGGTTATATTGCTCTGGAAAATAGTCATGAAAAGCAACTACAAGACGATTTATCTGGACGATTTGATTATATGAATGGGAAATTACGAAGGTGCTTACGGGTGGTCTCCATAAACCTCAAAAAACACCAAATTAACGGTACTTGAATTATGGAGAATTTTGTTGAGATCCAACCCCTTTTGAACCATGTTCAAAAACGAAAAAGAATAGCATTTGCACCGTAATCATGTTAAGTTGATCGCGATAATATGTCTATGGATAGCTCTACGTATTTCTCTAAGAACTTTTGGATAGCCTTACAAGTAGAAACGAAAAAAGTGCCAGAGGGTGATCTTGCAATCAGACAAGGATGAGCCCTGAGAAAACGTCTAAAATGCTCTATTTAGAAGCTGTCAACGCCTACAGGGGATTTTGGTCAAATTCCTTTCAGCGCTGAGCTGAATTATTCTCTTGTAGCTTAGATATGTTTGGTAAAAACCGGGAACGATTGGATGTAGTAGCTTTCTTGGAGATACACGAATTAGACAGGTTCTAACTCGTTTGGTTTGTTTTCGTTAGCCAAATCTGCTTTTAGAAAAGTAGATTTGACTAACGATACCGGATATTTAGAACTCGGATTACAGTGGTTTACGCCATGCGTACACTAAGTTAACTGTTAATAGTTCATCTAACGTGTAGTCTTTTAGTTCTTCTAGAAGTTCTGGGGTGAGCATAGGGCCATATTTTTCTGGGTGCTCGTATTTTTCTAAGTACTCTGTGTAGCCCGGCGTGAGCTCATCGAAGATACTGCGCCATTCTTCTAGTCGAACCTCGTTTAAATAGGCACTTGGGAAAATTTCATCTTTATGTTGTTCACGCAAATGTCCCCACAATGGCAGTTCATCGATTTTACCTGTGAAACCGCGCATGTCATGGTGGCCGTTATTTGAGGTGTACAGATGAAGGCTTATGTAGAACGCACCGCCTGGCTTTAAAGCCTCGACCATGTTTTTGACAGATGTTTTTGGGTCAGGTAAGTGTTCAAAAACTGACCAGCTTACAACGGCATCGTATGTTCCGAAGCTGGGCACTCGGTCTGCAATTGACGCCGAGCAAAAATCATCGTAGTAGATTTTCGGCTTATGGATTTTGTTTGCACCTGTGGCACGGGCCCAAGCTTTACTTTGGCTAGGGTTAATTAACAAGTTGCGCCCAAGTGTTTTTGCAAAGCGCCCAAATCCATTGACACGCCACATGTTTAAGTACGGACCAATTTGCCAACCGGCCGGAATTACGTCAAGGTCAATTCCAACTACTTCGTTATTGATCCCAAAATAATGAGCACGTTCCATATTTTGGCCAGGGCCA
>JAHDEN010000005.1:58226-80013 GCA_020628815.1 Chloroflexota bacterium
AATTTTTTGGCCTTTTACCTCATCAGTACCCAAATCCAAGGCTTTAGCCAGTCGCTGATCGTCAATTTTAACGTACTCAAGCAAAGCTTTGGCTGATTGATCATGATTTTTAGTTAGTAAATGAGCTAACTGTTGAAACGACCGCGTAATACTAAAATCCGCGTAGCTGGTTTCAAATTGGCTTTCATCTAAATTTAAGTCTGTGTCTTGCATGTTTAGTTTCTTCCTTAGGAGTTTCCAAATGTTTTGTTGTCTGCAAAGTATCTGTGCAAAAAACAAAAAATTTTCCTGACAATATAATAAGTTTTACTAAGATGTTTTAGTTAAAAGTTGGATCAAGGATTAGATTTACTTGTGAAATCTAACTGTAGTTCATAGCTTAATGGAGCCTTGTTATCCAACTATGGCAAAAGTCTTCCCGATTACAAAAATGGTCTTTAAACAAGATTTTCTTTATCTGATAAATGACCCGTTGAGAAAATTATCCCTTTTTGAGGGGTAATGTGCAGGGGGAACCTGTCTCATCGGGGTAAATTCTAATCGTCAAACCTTAACAAACACCTTTTACTCTCGATTAGGATTATTAAAAAATGTTGTTGATTAAAAATCTTGTATTTTAATGTGCTGAAGTTGATTTGTGAGGCTGCAAGCTTATTTGTTCGGGCAATCTGCTTATTCCGTTTCTTGAATATGTTGTGCAAGTCGAGTTACGTAGAGGTCCAAGCTCATATAATCATCAATCAATTTTCGCGCCTCTAAGCCCATTTTATGAGCTAATTCAGGATTGTCTAGTAACTCAACGATTGCCTGTCGTAATTCGGCGGGGTCTTCTGGTTTGACGTAGAGGCCGTTTTTACGATCTTGTATCACATCGATTTGCCCTTTCGTTTTTGAACAAATGATGGTCTTTTCTAATGCCATGGCTTCTAAAATAGCTGTGATTCCAGCTTGGAAATCATTCTCTAGAAGTGGCATTACCACGAATTGGCTCTTTTGATAGAGTTTTCTGAGCTCTTTTTGGGTGAACCGTTTTACAGTTACATTTTTGGGGATCTCTGCTGTGGCTGTTTGGTCTTCCCGTTTGGACCATGGGCTCCCGGCCGCGATGAAAATGTGAATGTCTAGCCCTTCTACCGCTTCCATAAACGTCGGGTAATCGCGGAACTCCAATCCTACACTGCAAATATATGGTTTCTCAATATCTGTGATTCCGGGGATATCAGCCTGTTGCTCCGCCTCCGTGGTCGAAAAAAACAATTGATCAACCATAAACGGGGTAAACGGAACTCTTTCTTTAGTTAGTCCCCAATTTTGGTAAATTATTTCTTGTTGCTTGGTTGAGTAGACTAGAAATCGATCGATCTGTTTTTCGAGCCCAAATAAATTGATGAGCATCATTTTTGAGCGTGTCGAGATCAGGTGAACAATCATGAGATGGGCAGGTTTTGGCCCCATCCAGCCAAAAAGCCGCATAAAAACGGCATAAGGTAATCCAATTTGCTCGCCATCTGTAAATATTGTTTTGTATTGTTTTCTGAGTTTGAAACAGGCCCATGCTAATAGCGCATTTTTGCCACCCAACATTCCAATTAAGCGCCCAAATAAGCCAACAACTTCTTGAGCCTTTTGGTAATCTATCAGGTCTGCACCAAAGCCCTCGCTCATTTCGATATAGTCAGTTCTTGGCCTTTCTTTAGCATTGATTTCTGCTAATAAATTTTCTGGGATGTTGCCTGAAACAGTTAATAGAACTTTGTTTTTCATTGTTATTTATCCCCGGCCGTTTCTTTTAATAAGTTGAAAAGCTTCAACGCATTTTTCTGCGCATCGAACTGCTGGTTTGTAATATTTAGCGCTTTCGTTCCCATCGTTTTTCTGGCGGAAGAGTGGGTAATTAAGTGTTTAAGCGCGTCTTTTAGTTGGGTAACTGATCCAGGTGTAACCAGCAGGCCGCCTTCGCCTTCTTTCACAATTTCTGGGATGGCGGCGACAGAAGTTGAAATTATTGGCAATTCGGCCGCGGCTGCTTCTGACAGAACCATGGGCAAGCAGTCACCATAGGTGGGCAAACAAAAGATGTTTGCTTGATGATATAACGCTTTTAGCTCAGCGCTATTTGGCTGCATGTTGTTATAAACAAACATCGATTCAACCGGCTCTGGCTGATCGCGGGTGACAAGGTGCAATTCGATAGCTTGGTCAGTTAGCTCGTCGCGCAGTGTTTTAAATGCCGCAATCAAATCCTCACCCCCTTTCCGTTTTAGGTCCCCACCCACAAACAAAATTTTTACGACGGAGCTTGACTCATTTTCGGCCGTAGCTGGTGCAGACCATTCTGCAACATTGACACCAGGGGGAATTGTTACGATTTTTTGCTCGTTAATCCCATAATCTTTAATCAGGCTTTGCTTCGCCCAATCCGACCAAGTGACCAGCTTTTTTGCCAGTTGGTAGCAGCTTTTATTTTTGTTGAATGTAAAAGATTCTAACCAAGATGGGCCACTTTCGTGGGCATAAAATTCTCCCAATGAGTCGTATTGTAGGGGAGTGGCATCAAGTGAAACGATTGATGGGACGCGCTGTAGCCAGCCTTGAGCCAAAATGGCGGTGACTTGGGTATGAAAAAAGATGGCATCGAGCCCGCCAGAATCTTTGGTCATTTTTCGCAGCGCTTGATTGGACTGCATCCCTGCTTGCAAAGTCCAGTTTCTTATGCCGGGCAAAGCCATTAGCCCATCTTTAGGTTGTTGGGGATATCCCCAATAGGATTTGATTTGGGGATCTAAATCAATGTTTTGGGCGAGGTTTTTGCCGTGTGTGATGTGCCCTAAAGCTTGTTCGATAATGAATCCGATGTTGTGGGTGGCCATGAAAATTATTCTCGGTTTAGATCTTGATTTTCTGCGGGTTCTAGAATCATGTGTGTGATCGAGTAACCGGGTAACGAAACAATCTGTTTTGTTTGTCCCATTTGGGTAGGGCCGCCGGTAATACCGGGGTCTAGGTCGGGATTGAAGTTCTCTAAGTCACGGCCGGCGTACTGATAAATTGCGCCAACTCCGGTAGATTCATACCCATCCCAAATGATTTCAGCTTCAAATTCCTGAACTTTCTCGATTCGATTGATAATCATGATGTGCAAATTGCCGTTTTCTAAATCGAGAGATGAATAGGCAGATACCGCTTCTGGATGCGATGACTCTGCTAAAACGGCTAAATCGCCATAATTTGCCCCAAATCCATCGTAATTGGTGTACATTTTGAACGCATGGAAAGCTGGCGAGTCCAACTCTATTTCAGGGAAGAATGAAGCATAATGCAGATCTTGTTGACCATAAATCCCCAAAACCTCAGCAATCGCAATCGCCCCATTCATGGTGTCTTGAGCGCCAAAGTTCCAAGCGCTAATCGCGAGTTTTGTGCCGGGATAATATTCATCAATCCAAGCATTCATCCGAGGAATTAATTGAACCGGCTCATTGATATAGGATTCATCTGAGTACAGTGGATCAAAAAGCGACCAAGGTGCTCGAAGCCGATGCTCGGCAACCACAGGATCAACAAATTCGTTTGCTAAGTCCTGCGGGTAATAATGGATTTCAAGAACGTCTAAATGTCGTTTGCCTGCGGCTTCGTCATAGGCTTGCATACTTTCTAAAAACCACGGAATAAACTCTTTGTCGTCATTTAATGCTCTATCTTTTGGTCCGGAAGGGGAGTTGAAATAAAACTCCCAACAGCATGTTCCTGGCCCCATTAAAAGCGAGTCTGGCACTACATCACGAATTGCGGTTGTGTATGACTGGTAGATTTCTAAAATTTCTCCGTAGGTCATACACTCAGGATGTACATCGTAGTGGACAATGCCCCAAAGTTCCGGTTCATATAAAACTGAAATAAAATCGAGGGAGTTGCCGCTGTCTTTAATCGATTGCAAGAAAGTAACCATATCCTCTGGATCGATGCGGACTGACGTTTGAGACGGGTTAGCTGTCACGCTACGGCTTAGGCAAGTTGATTCTAACCCGGTGGAACAGTTACCCAGTTCTGCATCTGGAAAAGAGCATGAGGAGGTGTCTTTTGCTACCCAGCCGATTGTTGGTAAGGTGAAGCTTTTGGCCGCATTTATGGAATCAGCAAAGTCGATAAAATCTAAGGCATGGTTACTTGAATCTGGAAATGCATTTTCATTGATGTAGTCTGATTCGCGGCCTTCGTTCCAACCACGTCCTTTCAAAATGTTATAACGAACGGTTGGGTCACCTGTCCAGTTATAAACTGAAGGGGATAGCCTGCGAACTGCCCGGGGATCAGAAAGAGACACACCATAGATGTATGGGCTGATATTGGACAACTCGGAAGTGACATCGACGCGAATTTCGATTTTGTCGATCGCATTTATGGCGGCCTGACGAATTTTCTCTTCTTCTTCTTCTATTTTTGAATAGTCAAAAGGAACGGCCGTTTCTTGAATGATAATGTCATAAGTGATGATTTCAATTTCTTCAATCGATCCAGAACTTAGCTCTATCGCCAATGTGGGGGTTGGAAACAGTGCATTTGGTTCTACTTCGGGCTGGCAGCCAACTATGAAAATAAGTAGGAAGAAAATTGAACTTGCAAGGAGTTTGTTTCGCATATTTTTATTCATCCACTACCAATATCTCGATTCGGTCGATGTAATACGTATCCAAAAAGGTAGAAGCGTTAGACAGAAAGAAGCCTGTGAAGTTGCGATATACGGGATCGAACTGCTGCTCTTGAGGTAAAAACTCTACTCTTGCCCAAGTGTCGGCCGGAATTGTCCCTAAGCCAAGAAATGAAAGCTGAGTGTCAGCAAAATACACATCAGAGGTTGTGAATGCAGAGCGATCATTTTCGAGCCAGTAGATATTGTCGTTGCTACCTTGTGCTGTAATCGTCATGTCATCAAAAGCAATGGGTTCAGAGCTGCGAAGATAAAAACTGACCGCTATGATGTCCTCACGAAAAACCGGCTGTCTGTTGTCGCTGTTCGCGACAATAAATAATCTTGAAAATGCTAAACGCGGGGATACTTTGAGCGCTTGGTCCCCATCAAATGTAATTTCGTCAGACGTTTCGACAAACACATCTTCCGATTCTAGCCCCCAGCCCGGTTCGAATTTATTGTCGTAAATAAGGATTGTTTTAAGAGGGAGTTCGGGGGTTGCGGTTGGATTGGCGATGGGCGTTAGCGTTGGTAGTGCGGTAAAGGTGGGGATAGGTGTGGGGACCGAAAACTCTGGAGCAATGGTTGGAATGGTCCCAATGGATTCATCTTCTGGTTCACAGGCAACCATAATGGTGATGAGCAATAGACTAAAAATAAATAAACTTGAGCGAATGATTTTTTTATGATGTGACATTAAGTTGGAAGATAAGATTTTTGAGTGCTTGTTTACTTGGTTTCGTGAGCAAGTAGCTGAAAAAACTTTTGGCGGCCGCCTAGCTCATCACTCATCCCTTGATAATGTCTGAGATTGAAGATGAGGCTAAAGCCTGCAATATAAACTTTTTTGATATTTAAGCTGTGACTTACTTTTGCGATGCTAAAGAATAGTGATTGAACAAAACTAGAAATGACAGGCCGATCGAGACAGATCGCATTGGCCATTCGAATCATAGCGCGCCGGCCGCCATATTCCCGCATAATGGTCGGAACCAGCCAAGTTTGCCCATGATTTCGGGTAAAGATTACATCGTTGCACCCATACGCATAGGGGGTGTTTAACCAAGAGTCATAGCTTCTTTTTGCGAAGTGATACCCAATTGCTTGGTTATTCCAAACAAACGCTGCCCCTTCATCTGCCATTCGGTAAGCCAGTTCAACATCTTCCGCTCGTCTGAAAGAGGCATCGAACCCGCCAAAGTTGTTCCAAAAATTTAAATGGATCGAGCAATTCCCCGTATAAAACTGTCGAGCAGTTGGCTCCCAATCACCACGGTTCATGGCATCGTATTGCTTGTAGAGCATTAACTGCTCCCACTCAACCCAAGGTTCATAGGTGTGGTTGGGTGGATTGAGCATTGGGCCGATAACAATGACATTTTCTTTTAAACCATGCTCTTGATGCGCTTTAAAATGTTCAAGCAATAGATCCTGATGAGGGACAACATCGTCATCGATAAAAAGAATTAATTTGCCGGTAGCGTTGGCAACACCATTATTTCGTGTGGCCGCCACCCCTTTGTTTTGCTGGAAGACAGCCTTTAGATTCAGGTCTGACTCTAAGCTCTTTAAATATTCGTTTGTTCCGTCAATCGACCCATCAGAAATGATGATGACCTCGAAATCTTTTTTGGGGAAAGATTGATTTTCGAGCCCCTCAATAACCTTGATAAGTTGTGCTTTGCGATTGTATGTGGGTATGACGACACTAAACGTAACCATGTTTTGAATAGTTGGATGCTACGAACTGATTTGTAAATTGGGATTGGAGGGAATTAGCTTTAAATGGGGGAGGGTTAGACTTCAATAGAATATAAGTCTTCAATCGTCTCACCATTTTCTAAACGCTCTTGATATTCCTCGTAAAGTGCGACTAGCCCTAGGGTTGTTCCTAAGTACAGCATACTTTGACTCGTCCAAGAAATATCTACATATGCGTAAATGAAGTGCATGAATAGAAACGTAGTGCTAACAATTGCAAATATTTTTATCTCGCTGCTTGGCAGCTTCCACGCCACCCGAGAGGCCTTGATAATCGAGACCGATATCATGTAGAGCATGACAATGAATCCAAACGCCCCCATCTGCATCCATATCCAAAATATGGAGTTATGCGTGATATATTCCCAAAAAATGAAGAAGCTGATGTCAGGCATTTGAACAATTTGGTAAAACTTGTTCCCGAAACCGATTCCTAGAATCGGGGCTTGCTGGATTGTAAAGTACGTGTTGAGGTCTTCTAGAAATCGATAATAGTTTGACCCTTGGTCTTTTTCACTACCTTGCTCAGGGGCGATAACTGTTTTAATGGTTTGCGCCGGCTTACCTAAGGCAGATGTGTTATTCCAGAATGCACCCATATACAAAATCCCGCCAATAATGGCTGTTGGTAGAAGAATTTTGAATAGGATTTTCCGCTCTTGATACATGAATAGTCCCACCATGCCTAAGGCGATAATGAGCGCTAAGATCGCTGAGCGTCTGTCTGAAACGTAGAAGGAGTAGAGCACAGGGGGGATCATTATCGGTAAGATGAAACGCTTGTACCATGATCCGTTTTTAACGACCCACGATGCTGCAAACAGGATAAACATGGTGTTGTAGTGAATCGATGCGGAGTGCTCGGTAAGCTCATCTACAACTTCGAAAATGCTGAATTGAACAAAGTAGATGGCAAACAGTCCTTCTATGAAGAGCGCCGCCATAATCGCCCAGACCAAATTGTTTATATGCTTTGGGTTTGTAATTAGGTTTTGGGTTAAAACCAGCATGATGATGATGTAGAGAATCGGCCGAAGCTCGAGCTGTGCGATAAAGATATCGCCTCTTCTCAAAACACCAGTAACAAAGCCAAATAGGGCAAGCGCGATAAATGCCGATGTGATCCAAAACAAGGCGCCGTATTTGATCTTACTGAGCTCTTTTCGCATGATTAGCCCCAGTAGCCAACTACCAAGGGTTAGCGTAAAAAGAATCTCTACCGGGCTAACGGCGGCCGCATCATGTAAATAAAATATCGATTCTTCACTGGATAAGTTCTTATCAAACGGCAAGAAGTGACTAATTCGAATGTCGCCAACCAAACTAAAAAACATGATGGCGTATAGCCCATAACGTGGCTGATAAAAGACGGCCGCTAACGCAATAAAAAATGCGGCCCACGCCAACTTTGTCCAGTCTGGATGTTCACTCAGCAAAAAATATAGGGATAAAACACCGATTCCCGTCATAATCAGTACGTTGTACAAAACTGACCGGTCACGCTGTCTTTCGAATTCTGTTGCGGTTGTTGAAAATTGACTATTAAGTGATGTTTCTAACATGAGTGAATTCTCGAAATAGGATCGATAAAGATAGTCTAGATGTATGAAGGGGCTATGTAATAAAAGATGGTTAAACCAATAACAACAATGGCGGCGTAAATGTAAATTTTGGTCAAACTAACCTCAGAAAATACGATACCGACCAAAAATGAGCCCAACAACAAAATCAAGAAAAGAAACATTGTGCTACTCCGTTGGGAATAGGTTCAGAATAAAATCAGGTGTGTGTGTTTCAACTTGATTCATAACAACCCCAATTACATTGAGATGCCCTAGTAAATTAATTGATTTGCGCACACGTTGGCTAGACGTTACCCCTTGGCGAACCACCATGCATAAAGAATCGCTCAAGCTTGCCAAAGGAATCGTTTCGCTGGTGGCTTGAACGGCCGGAAGATCAAGAATAATGTGATCAAACCGTTCGCCCAGCTCTTCTAATACTCGTTTTAATGACTCGCTACGAGATGCGATAGAACGTTCGTTAGGGGACAAAAGTCCGGCTGATATGATGGCTAGATTGGGGTGATTGGTTGAGACAATGACATCGTTTAAATTTTTCTTGCCCATGACCACAGCACCTAACCCATCGGGGTCATTTACAGAGGGAGACCACCAGTTGGTCTCAACGATACATACATCAGTACCGGTGTCATGAGCAACCGTCGTTGCAAATGCACGGGACAAATATGAAACGCCTTCTTCTGAAATTGCAGATGTAAAACCAAAGCGTTTTGGTAACACCTTGATTTGGCTTTCTAGGCGTGAATAGAGTTGACGCATAGAAAGAACTGTTTCGTATGGAAATACTTCGTTATATAACGCATTTCGACTTCTTAGATCTAAGAGAGGCTCATCGTAATTGCCAGTTAAGACTAATTTGTCTTTTTGCGCATTTCTTCGTCTTCTAAACATAATAGTTTTCCTAGTTGTGTCTAAATCGCTGTAAGCGACTTGTTAGGGGGGCCGCTAGTGATTGAATAATTACCATATCTTCGTTCGGTATAGTTCGTAGAAGTAGGATAGCTGCAGGATAAATGACTACACCGGCCGCGATGGCTGGTACAAGTCCAAAACTTGTGAGATAGGTCACACCGGCAAACATGAGGAGGCCAGCGACCATAGCTTTAATAAAAAAGATAAAGTTGGATGAATTTAAATAGTCGTCAGGCAGAAAATATAGACCTGCCAGAACCATACCACTTTCAGTCACCATATAAGCCAGAGCACCACCGACACCGGCCGGGCCAAACGTTGCGGCAAATGGTACCAAGACATAATCCAATGGAATCGTGGCGACCGCTGCGACAATCATCGTGATTGTCCACAGGCGCTGCTTATCAATCGATATTAAGAAATATCCGATCAGCATAGTCTGATAGGTGATAATTAAAACAAAGCCCAGATATTGCAAAATATCGGCTGAACCTGAGAATGCATCCCCGTAAATCAGATCAATAACCGGCCGCGCAATGGCGGAAATTCCCAGACCAATTGGAATACCGATTAAAAACAAGAAGTTGAAACTCTTGCTCACATAAATCGAAAGTGAATCATCGCCATCATTGTGTAAGCGAGAAAGTATTGGGAACAGTGTTGCAATGAGCAGGTTGGGCAAAAACATAAGCGTGCCAAACAACTGGTCTGCGATTTTATACCACCCTAATTCTGTCGCATCGTTGATAAGCTCTGCCATGATAATGGTGTCCGCTTCTTTGTAGATACGTAAAAAAATCAGGGCTAAAAAGTAAGGTCGGCCTTCACGAAAAAACTGTTTTGATAAGGCAAAATCGTATTTGAAATCAAATCGATCTGCTTTAAACAAAGCACCAACCATCAAAAAAGAGCCAATGATGGAAGCCGCAACAGTTGCGAATGCGTATTCGTACAAGCCGCCGCCTAATAACAAGACTGAGATTGCCAAGACAGTAAAAACAGCGCGATTAATGACGGTTATTTTTGAAACATAATCAAACCGTTCGATACCGATAAGTACCGCTTGAGCCAGATTAATAAACGAATAAGCCAGTGAGCCAAACCCGGCAATGGCGATCAGCTGCATCCTCAACGTCGAATAGCCGCTGATATACGCAAATAACAATACCCCGCCAAAGGTTAAGATGTAATTGAAAAGGGTATTAACCAAAGCTGTTCCAAAATAAATTGAAACTTTTTCCGGTTCACGTGCAACAGTCTTTGTTAGATGGGTATCTAAACCAAAAAGGGTAAAAGCCGATGCGACGAGCCAGACAGATTCAGCAACTCCAAACTCTCCAATGCCTGCTGGACCAAGGTATTTAGGAACAATGATCATTGTAGCAATGGTCATTGTCCATGTTGTAAGTTGAGACCCAAGCAAATAAGAGGTATTCCGCAATATTTTGCGAATGCCTCCTTCTTGGTTGACAGGTTTGGTAGTGGTCATGAAAATATGGCGACTTTTTCGCTGGTCGAAAAGGTTAAATTAGGCCCCTTCACCAGAAAGTTGATCGATATTTTTGACGCGTTTAACGCTGCTTAAAACGGGCAGCCCAAGTGATGAAGGTGATTCGATCGGGAATCGAAGGCTTCGATCAAACAATGTGCTTAAGATGATGGCCAGTAGTGAAAGAACAATTCCTAATGTGACAAATACAGCTGCGGTCACAACTTTTCTGACCAAACCGCCTTCTTCTTCAACCGGAATTTTAGGGCTATCAACAATCGTATAAGATTGGATTGTTTTACCTTCGATAATCGCTTCATCTAGCCGGACCTGCTCTAAGTTGTCACTGGCTTCTTGAAAGCGATCAAATGATGTTTGAGCCGCAACTTCTAGCTGATTAATCTTTAATTGCTCGATCTCCGGCCGCTCACCGCGGAATGGCTCAGGATTTTGAATCAAAAACTCTTCGAGCCCTTGAACTGCCGCTTGATACTCATTTCGGTACTGTGGAACAAGGTTTTCCAAAAATTCGCGAGCCGCAAAGCTGTCACGCTTATCTGAATTGATCTTCCATTCGATATAACTGTTCATTGTCGCCGTTGCGGTCTTCCAAGCGATTTCTTGATCGGTCCACGACACAGCAACTTCGACGTTGTTACTACCGGTGATATTTACGGCGATTGCATCACGCACATCCGCAATGGTTTCCCGTACAATTTTGTCTCCCTTTGACATCTCAGCTTCTAAAGTAGGGGTTTGGGAGATAATTAGGCGGATAAATGAGTCTGTGTTTAAAAGCTCAACAATCTCATCGGCCGTTTGTTCAGAAGGTGAAAGGAAAAAGTTGACATTGTCATCACCCAAACTGGCAACTTGGTCGATCAAAGTTTCAGTTTGAACAAACAAAACACCTTTAGAGACAAACTCATCCTCTAAAATGTAAAACGAGGCAGCATATGCACCGATCATCAAAACAAATGGAATGAGATAGAGCCAAAAGCTTTGGAACCAATTTTCCAAGAACCGCATGACGGCCAACAGCGTAAACATGCCCGGACTAAGCGTTTCTGTTTGGGCTTGTTGTGGAGCCACTTGAATCTGATTCTGAGCCGTATTCAGCTGTGAAACGACCTTGAGCTGATCAAGAAACTGAACCAGTCCGTCATTGCTTTCTTGTGGAACCCTTGAAGGTTGAGGTACCCGAGATTCTACCGGAATCAAGGCTTGCTCTGGCGGACTGCCTGTAGCTGGGTCCTGTGATTTTGGTTGCGCAGGGGCGGCTCCGGCCGCAAATTGGCCGCTTTCACCATTGACGACTGGGATGTTAGTGGTTGTAACCGTTAAGTCATTGTGGTTGGGTTTGATCGGGTCGGCTACATTTGACTGATGCGCAGCAACATCTTCGCTTACTTCTTTAATGTTGCCATTGCTTTTAGCGTCTGAGCGCTCAGCATCTAGCTCTTCGGTGTTTTGTTCA
Source organism: Chloroflexota bacterium (assembly GCA_020628815.1). Classification (GTDB taxonomy): domain Bacteria; phylum Chloroflexota; class Anaerolineae; order Promineifilales; family Promineifilaceae; genus WTJY01. The sequence continues at coordinate 70,139 of JAHDEN010000005.1, forward strand.
TTCATTTCGAATCCTATAGCTTTGTTTTCTTCTGGTGTATCTAAGCTCGCAGTAGAAGCTTCAACGCTCTCTAGCTCCATCGCCTCAATTTCTTCTTCTTCGGCCGGTAGCTCGTCTAAACCACCCCAGTCAAATTCTTCTTCTGTTTCTTCCTCAGCAAGATCAAGTTGATCTTCGGCCGTAACCTCGTTGGCAAACTCATTAACAATGTCGGCTTGCTCACCGGCAATTTCAGCTTCAGGGATACTGCCGTTCACAAGATCTGGGACTTCGTCTTTTACTGCGGCCGTTTGTGATTGATTGCCATTTCCGTTTGAACCATTTGTTCCGTTCTTGGCACCGTTTTCTTTGATTTTTCCTGAAGAAATGTAATCTTGAATATTTTCAGACGTGCTCGATTTCAAATATTCCATAAATTCTGGATATCGAGTTAAAGATTTGATCGTCAGAGATTCCGGGTTTTCCTCCAGTAACTCTTGACCACGAGCTGAAATACGCGATATACCTCGTCTTGTGCTTTCAAGCAGCAAGGCTTGGGTCATATATGATCGAGCGCCAACAACACGGCTGTAAAATTGTGCGTCTAGAGTGCGATCTTTAATCTCTCCCGTTGAGCTAAACTGAAATGCTTGAGCCAGCTTTTTAGAAATATCTTGTAGATGATACTCTTCACCATTTGCCATTAATTTCAGCATGGGGAGCAGTAGATCGCTTGTTTCTGGAAGTTTCATAATAAATTTACCTTTGACATTTTCAAATCATGGTTTGGCACTGACCAGGTTTGAAAATTCATCGTCTTAAAGAATTGAGGTCACGATTTGAGTGTCCAGCCCTTCGCCTACCAGACCGCTGAGGCTCAGAAACTTCTTCAAGACGCCGATTAAATCTTTGTCGCAATTTTTTAGTAAATGACTTTCTTTTCTCTTTGATGTTGTAGCGACGTCTTTGACTCGCATTTTCCATCGGGACAATGGTTAAAAGGGGAAGATCTGTTGCATTGTGCAAATCTAAAGGTAACATGACCCGCTGATCAAAAAGAACAAACACACCTAGTGTTATGATCGATAATAGAATTCCGACTGCGACCCCTTGGATTACATTAGAGGCCTTTTTTGTGAGAGTTGTCATCGATACCGGTTGAAACGGATCATCGAGCAAGATGAAGGTTTCTCGGAAATACCGTTCAGACGTGTTCTCTACCAAACTGCCAAAGTCCAAAACATCTTGTGTATAGTCGATGTCGCCAATCAAGTCGTCAAGAATAGCGCTTAATTGAGAAATCTGAGAGATTTCAATTTCTCGCCGGTCATAAGAATCATCTGCTGGGTGAGCGGCTAGATAAGCTTCTAGTTCTGCCTGAACATTGACACGCTGCTCTTCTTTGGCGTTTAAATAGATCGTCATAAAATCGACAAGGTCACTGCCTGACTCGCCGATGGTCGTAATTTGATGATCTAGGTATGCGTTATAAACGGCTGTAATTATTTGCTGGGCCGATTTTGGAGTCGGCATGTACGATAGAATGGCAACTTGCCGAATACCTGTGATCTGAATTTGAAGATTGTCACGTACAAATTCTCGTTGAGCACTCGGGGAACTGGCAATTTGGCTTACGCCGTTTTCATCAGTGAAATCGACATCTGCCAAAATTTTGTCTACAAATGCATCTGTTCTCATTAATTCGAACAGCTCGTTTAACATCCTCTCACTCGGGTCTAGCGGGCTAGCAGGAAACTTTTCATAGCCGATAACACGACTAATTTCGTAGTTGTAGCGTATCTGGACTGTGGCCCCAGAGAGATATTCCTGATCTTTAGTAATTTGAAGACCTAGGACCAAAAGTGGAACTATAAAAATAGGTGCAACAATTACAAAGAAATTTCGGACTACGGATTCAAAAATCCGGATGATGATTAAGCGGATCAAATTTAGTTTTTCCCATTCTCATCAAAGCACAATTATTTGTGATGATAGGTTTTCTATAAAACTTGGAATGGCTCGAGATGTGAAAGAATTGGTGTTGATCAATTTGTTGGAACTTAAATTGATTTTGATTGTCTAAAAGTATAAGCCAAAGTCACTTAAATATTACCTGGTAATAGTGAGTAATTTGGGCCATGTTTTGGATAGTACTTACGCCCTATAATCCAGAGTACTATATCAACTTTTTATTATCGATATCATCTCTTACACCTACCCTTAAGTTAAGCGATAATTTAGCGTTGATTTAGATTGAGCTGAGCGGTTCAAAATAAAATATATAGACTTAAAATCTTTTAAATCATATAAATCTGAAATTAGATAAATCGATAAGATTCCAATTGACTAGTAAAACTGTTTGACATATCAATAAGCTCAATGATAGTATCAAATTCAATTCGATTTATTCGATTTTCAAAAACACTAGGGGAAGTGAAATCGTTTTATGGCAGATCAAGTTCAATCAAAAGACACCGGCCGAGATTGCCCGTATTGTGGCGGTGTGATTTATAGGGTAGAAAACGAGACTGGCAATGTCAAAACCGCATTTCACAACTGCAAAGTGTGTGGTGCGCGCTGGTCTGACAGCTGGTCACTCACAAGCCCCGGCAATAGCAAGTACGCCAGAAAGCAATCGTATCGAGAAGAGCCGGCTGAACGTTCGTTCCCTACATTTTCTTGGCCATCGTTTGATCTTTCAACCAGTGGCATCCCATCTTGGGGATGGATCATGATTGTCATTGTTGGAGCTTATTTTTTAATTCGAATCGGTGTTGCTTCGTTTATAAACTTTTTAATCGCACCATTAATGGTGATCATACTAGGCTATATCGTTTATCGCATTGGTAAAGAACAGCGGTGGTGGTGATAAAGAGGGAGCTACTGGCATTCAAGCAGCAAGCCTTTTAAATAATAGCCTTCAGGAAAATGCAGGGAGATGGTGTGATCTGCGCTTTGGTGGAGATTTTTAAGAATCGTTGCGTATCTATTTGCGTCTACTGCTGCGCCAAAAACGATCTTTTGGAATAGATCGGCCGAAATCAGACCTGAGCAAGAAAATGTCAAAAGCTTGCCCCCCGGTTTTAAAATGTCCATGCCCAACAAATTAATATCTCGATAGCCGCGGGTGGCCTTGTTAATATCTTTCGCTGAGTGAGCAAACTTGGGGGGATCAAGAACAATCACATCAAACTGTTCTTCTTGATCTTGATAGTGGCGCAGTACATCAAAGACATTGCCTGCAATAAACTCATCATCCGGCCGGTCTGGCGTGTTTTTTAGAACATTTTCTTCAGCAAGTTCAAGGGATGGAACAGACGTATCAACGCTGATCACCTGTGCCGCTCCAGCATGAGCCGCATATGCCGAGAAGCCGCCTGTGTAAGCAAAGCAGTTTAGCACCCGTTTGCCTTCGACTAAAGACTTTAACCCTAAGAGTTGGCGATTGTCGCGCTGATCGAGATAAAAACCGGATTTATGACCTTTTAAAAGATCCACTTTAAAACTGAGATTGTTTTCAACAAACCAAACGCCGTCTTCTGGCACGTCTCCCTCGATTACGCCACTTGTTTGTTGCAGACCTTCTTTTTTGCGAACCGCTGCATCAGATCGCTCGATAATCCCTTTTGCTCGGTTTCCGTTTGGGAATTGCAGATTTTTAAGCTGATGCACAATTTGGTTTTTGCGTACATCAATCCCTTTAGTTAAACATTGGAACACCAAATAATCATCATATTTATCAACAATTAGCCCAGGGATGCTGTCTGACTCCGCATTGATCAACCGATAGCCGGTTGTATTTGGCTCTAGATTGAGCCAGTCCCGCCGGGCGACAGATTGCTGAATTGTCTCTTGCCAATAATCATCGTCTAGCTCTTGATCGCCCCAAGCCATAATACGGCCGGTGATTTGTGAAACCGGATTGTAAACAGCCACCCCAAAAAAATCTCCCTTGAGCGTTGTCACATAAACGGCGTCTCCTGGTTTGGCTCCCCCTTCCATGCGTTCAATCGCCCCCGAAAAAATCCACGGATGTTGGTTGAGTAGAGGTTTTTCCCTCCCTTTTTTGAGCACCATCACCCCATTGGGCTTGGCATATTTTTCAGATGTCAATTGTTTTTCCTTTCTTCTTTGGTGTTGATTACTGGGTGTTGGTGTTTAGAGGAGCTCTCGAATTTTGAGAACTAAATTTGCGGGTGAAAATGGTTTGTGCATAAACAGGTCCGCCCCTTCATCGATCGATTTATGTTCTACCCGATCATCGCCTGAAGCCACAATAATAGGAGTTTTTTCAGGTTGCTGTGTTTCACCTTCACGAATTTCTGTGAGCAGGGTCAACCCATTCATTTTGCGGGTGAGATGGTAGTCAAGCAAAATAAGGTTGATATCGGGGGAAAGTGCGAGTCGAGCAGTTTCAAGCGTATGGGCGACTGTTACTTCAAAAGCTTCTAGTTCTAAGAACATTTTCAGCAAGTCGCTGTTTGTAGGATCGTCATCTACTAATAAAATATTTGCCATGAATTATGCTGCGATGGATCGCCTGAATGGCAGCCACTGAGCTTTCTTAGTCACCTAATGAGGCGATACCGCGGATAATGCCGATAACGCCAACGGTTGAACGAAGAAGATCAGCGCTTGAGATTTCAGGTGGACCTTCGTTATTCTTTTCGGCCGATTTGACTAACATCCATGCGGATGCCAGACCTGCAACTGCGCCGAGAACGGTCCCCATCACTAAAAAGCGGTTTTGCCAACCTTGATTGTTGTTTAAATTTTCTTCACTCATTTGATTCCTCTTCTGATGTCTTAAGGGCTGATGGAAATAACCAACTAAAAGACTGTTCTGCTATACGGCCGATTCGAGTAACCGATGCACGATATGTGATCGAAACATTGGCCGAAGATTTTGCGACCTGGTTAATCCGGCCGGAATTTGTACCCACAAACGTGTCAGATTTTCTAAACCAACCTTGTAACCACGTCTCCACCGGGTACCGATTTTCCCAAGTATACCAAATCCAAACACCGGCAAGAATGGGAAAGAGGGCCAACATTAAAATTAACGGTAGGACCGTTAGGATAATGATTAAATCGGCCGTGGCAGATGTAAATTCTCGCCAGTTAGCAATCCCGCTTTCATCTCCGGCCAAAACAAGCCACATCATGGCCCCCACGATCGCAGTGATCACCAGCGCCATACCGGCCAGCGGGAGATAAATCGTGCGTCGGTTATACCGGTTAAGCTGTTTTTGGCGTTCTTCATGAACGGGATTCGAATCAGAATCAGTCATTTAGTTTACTCGGATAAAATACAGCCGCTGGGCAAAGGGCGTGAAATCGGCTCGTTCGTGCAAGAACAATAGTCCAAATTTTCCGCTTCGCCCGCAAACATGAAATAACGCACGCTGTTGCTGGTACAGATCGCTTCATCATCAAACGACCTTGACCACTGGATGCCGATCCCTTCTTGTTCTGGCTCTTGGAGCATAAAAAAGTTTAGGAAATTGCCATCTTCGTTGCCAAATTGCAAAACGCCGGTGGTAACCAAACGGCAGCCAAAAATCGGGATCATGCCGATGATGATCAAAAATAGAATGCCGCCCACACAGCCAAAGCGGCCGACACGCTTTTCATCTTGTTCTGTATCAATAGATTCAGCCATACTGCCGGTGATTATAGCTTGATTTGGCCAAGAGTTCAGCGATTGCAAACAGACTGTTAGGGTAATGGCTGATCGTGGATGACACGCTGGTATAAATCTAGGGTTTCTTTGATGGTTTGATCAATGCTGTAGGTTTTGGCACGTAATAGCGCTTTTTCCCCAAACGTTTTTTGTAGCTCTGCAGATTCAGCCATCTGACAAACCCCATCCACCCATGCGTCTAGGTCAGCTGCGACGATGGCGGCATCTCCCACACATTCCTGCATCGCCTCTTCTTGCAGAACCACGGCCGGTAGCCCGGCCGCCATCCCCTCGATGACTGCCAGTGGGTGGACTTCGGACGTGGACATTGTGATTTGAAAGTCAGCAGAGGCAAGGATGGCCGGGACATCTTCGGCCGGAATCCAGCCAGCTAGCTCAATTTGATCGGCACAGCTGCTAGCATGTATTTTTGCTTGGCATTCTGCAAATTGGGGGCCGTGACCGACCAACTTGAATTTTGCCTGTGGCAAACGCTGGCATACCTGAATCAAACCATCTATCAACGGTAAAACATTTTTTTCTGGTGATAAGCGGCCTAGGTAAACGGCCGTGAGTTTGTTTTGTTTTGGGTGGATGGTGCCGTTCGGGGCGAATTTGTCCAGCTCGATCCCATTGTAAATGACTTCAATGGGGGCTGAGACCCCGAACTGCTTCATCACATCTTTGATATTGTGTGACGGGGCGATGACCTTGGCACACTTTGCCGTATTTTTCGGCCATGCGCGCCGGATCATGCGGTTACCAATTGCGTTGCGCATAAAGGGGATGGGGATAGGCAGATACAGTTGAGAGTAAAGATGATAGCTGGTGTGGTTGGTGTAGACGACCGGCGGCCGGATTTTGCCCGCCAGCATTTCTGGCCCTAAAAACAGATGATGGCAATGCACGACGTCCATCTGATTAAGTTTGTCTAGGGCGGCTTTTGAAAAATTCGGCCGATAGTAGTAACCGGTGTTACCGAGCGGGACTCCGGCCATGCGGATGATCGATTCGTCGTCAGAGTCGGCCGCGGGGCCAAAGGTAAAAATGGTAACTTGGTGCCCCGCTTGGCGCAGATGTTTGGTGTAGTGCTCAACCATGCGTACAACGCCGTTAATCACGGGGCGATAGCAGGATGTAACCATTCCTATTTTTAGCATGTTAGGTATTTCTCATGAAAAGGCCCCAAGGGTTTGGAAACGCTTGGGGCCAATCGCTCAGTTTTTGACTTAAGAGTTAGTTAGTCTTAATCAAGGACCAATCATCAATAAAGAAGCCGTTGTTTTCGAGCGCAAAGCGGCCGCGTAAACTCGCACCTACGCGCACAACTTGCGGAGAATCAACCGTAAAGTTGACCGTTACCGACCCCCGCTGCCCGATCGGCATCGCTTGCCAGCCGCTGTTGGAGCCACCTGCAAATGCCAATCCTTCGGCCGCGGCGGGGTCGCTGGCAAACTGTTTGCCACCCCCGTCATAGCTCTGCACCATGTCGCTATAGCCCCGAATGGTTAGCTGGTATGTGCCGGGCTGAAGCTCCAGATCTTGGTACATGCGGACACTGATCGCACCAAATCCTTTAAAGATTTTGACCGTATGCTCGCCATTGAAAAAGTAGAGACCATGTTCGTTAGATGGGATAAACGCTTTTGATAAAACGCGGGTTTCCGGCCGGATCCAAACATCCCATTTCTCATTGCCAAACCCGGTATTCCCTTCATCCCATTCAAATCCCCAATTGTTTGGTAATTGCAGCTCGGGTACACCGTTTTGATTGTAATGTCCTTCTTCAAACGATCCGTTTTTGAGCAAATTTGTGCCGGATGCAACTTGAGGAACAGGAGTTGCTGTCGGTTGAGGGGCCGGTGTGGCGGTTGCTGCAGCAGGTGCGGGGGTGTTGGTCGCTGCTGCTGGGGCGGCCGTTGCCGTAGCGGCCGGAGCCGGTGTATTCGTGGGCACTGCGGCCGCAACTTGGGTCGGTGTTGGTTGGGTTTCGATTACCCCATCAGGCAGCTTTAGAACCTGGCCGATGTAGATCACACCTCGGTCAGAGATACCGTTTAACGTAGTAATTGAATCAACGGTCGTATTAAACCGGAGCGAAATTCGATACAGATTGTCACCAGCTTGAACCGTGTAGGTTGCTGGATTATCACTTGAGCCAGAGCCAGAGCCAGAGCCTGTTGCCGGTGTGATGGTGGGAGTTGGATCGGGGTTGCTCACAGCCCCATCTGGAATCCTGAGGACCTGCCCCACATAAATGACATTTGGGTTCACAATATCATTGGCTTGGGCAATGTCTAGCCACGAAATGCCAGCATAGCCCCGAGCAATGTTTGAGAGTGTGTCTCCCGGCTGGACGATGTAAACAGAATCGGCAAAAGCGGTTTGGGTTAGGCTCAGGCCGATGAAAATCGCTAGAAGTGTTCCAATCAATTGTTTTTTCATGTTGAGTTTCCTTGCTCAATGGTTAGGCAGGCATTTGTCCAGATTATACTTGCGCGTTGGCTTCCTTCACACTCTTCTAAGGATCAAGCTGGATCAAATGATCTCCGGCCGATGATTTTTGCTTGTGGCCAGTCGATTGTGACACAGTCTGGGAAGGTAAGTGATCGCCAGAATGGGACCGGATCAGGCAGACCGTTTAATTGCAAAAACGATGTCATCACCCGGCCGTGTGTGACGACCGCCACACAGGCATCTGTTTCACATTCGGATGCAATTTGGCCAAGGGCGGCTTTAAATCGGTTGCCAGCCTGGTCAGCTGTTTCTGGACCAAAAACCGATTGGTCAGGCTGTTCAAACAGCTTTTGCACGGCGGCCTTAAAGTCAGCGGCCGATTCAAACCAGCCGACCCCGTCGTTATTTTGCTCCTCTAATCCCGCAAAAACTGAATGGGACATTTGCATATGCTGGGCCGCTAATTGGCCCGTACTGATCGCTTTTGACTCGTGGCTAGTAAAAATGCGAGTTACCTGCAGTGTTTCTAAAACTTCAGCTAGCTCTTGGCAACTTTGCTCGCCAGCGGCCGATAATCCCCATTCACTCTGGTGACTGTCGCTATTGGGTGCAGATTGTGCATGGCGAATTAAAACAAAGCGCATTTTATCCTCGTGCTAGCTCCATGCCGCCCCACAAAATCAAAAGTCCACAGATGTTGGAAAGCAGCAGGTAAAGTAGTGCGATGCCCCCATTTCCAGCTCGGTAAAGGGTAACCGCTTCTAGTGCAAATGTTGAAAACGTAGTTAAGGCACCCAATAAGCCTGTTGTCAAAAATAGACGGATCAGGTCGTTTTGAACGCTCGTTTGTAAAAACGTCTGGTAGAGAAATCCCATCAAAAACGCTCCCAACAGATTGGCGAGGAAGGTTCCGAGAGGAAAGCCGTTGTTTAGCGGGATAAAAGCGGTCGTTCCAACAGCGATCCCGTAGCGCAATAAGGCGCCGATGGCACCGCCTGCGCCGATAGCGATTAGATTCTGCATCTGGTTAAATAGCTTGTTGGATTGCGGCCACCAAAGCTGCCCCTTGTGCCTCTTGAACCGTGCGTGGGTCTAGCAGCAGGGCGTTTTCATGAATCCGGCCGATGACGTGCGGTTTTGTTTTACGCAACCGGCCATTAAACGCCTCTAGCTCAGGATGCTGAAGTTCTAGCGCCCAAGTATCAAAGCTGGTGCCGGGCAAACTGCCGCCGCCCACGGTAGATTTTGCTTCAACGACGTTTGATTGGATCCCGGCCGATTTGAGCTGCTTTTGCCAGCGTTTGGCCGTTTTCTTGATATCGTCCAGCGGCTTTTCCATCATCGCCCATACGGGGACTTCGCTCAGCGCATCCCCTTTTAAATAGTGGGTGAGTGTGGCGGCAAGGGCGGCAATACACAATTTGTCCGGCCGTAACGCGCGCGCCAACGGGTGTCGCTTAAGCGTCTGAACCAAATCGGACCGGCCGATAATAATGCCCGCCTGTGGCCCGCCCAATAACTTGTCGCCGCTAAACGCGATTAAATCAGCCCCGGCCGTAACCCCTTCGAGCACGGTCGGTTCGTGATCAAGCCCGTATTTGGCCGTGTCGAATAGGCAGCCTGATCCCTGGTCATAAATGAGCGGGATGTCATATTTTTTCGCAAGCTGTGCTAAGTCTGCCATGTCTGGCTCTGTGGTGAACCCGACAATTTTAAAATTTGAATGATGCGCGACCATAATGGCGGCCGTATTTTC
>JAHDEN010000122.1 GCA_020628815.1 Chloroflexota bacterium
GGCACCATGCTTCTGGCCGGATACACTGGTGAAAATGGGGCGTGCATGGTTTACGCGGCTGACGATGGGTACAAACCGCTAACTTATTTTATGGGGCACAGTTCAAACGCACCGGCCGCCGCTTTTTTAAACAACCGTACCGTTGTAACGGGTGGTGGAGCTGACAACGAAATCTGCATTTGGTCCCCACAGACGGGGGAACTGCGGGGTAAAGTCGAAGGACGCGGCGAAGCGGTTTTTGGGGTTGGGCGCCAAGGGAGCTTGATTGGTTTTGGTAATACTCAAAATAGTGTTCCATTAAGCAATAACTATGCTCCGCTTGAACGTGTCGTTGACCTTTCAAATTTCGACATGTTTGATGTGGGTGATTTGATTGATGTTGATTTTAAGCGGATTGAGCCAACAATGAATGGCTTAACCATTAAGCTGGCTGATGCTCATATCTGGATTAATGAATTAAGGGTAACCAGCAACCCTGAAGCCAATCACCCCGATATACAGCAAGAAGGGTTTTATGGGGATTGGTTCGCTGCAGAATCCTTTGGTTTTACAGAAGATGGGATTGCTCTGCTTGGCACACATACCGGCCAGATTTTTGCGGTTCATGTGGATGAGAGCAAAGGGCTTTCAGGCATCACCTTTCTAGCATGTTTACGCGGCCACTCCGGCCCCGTTTGGGATATGGTTGTGCAGGGCAATCGTCTGGTTTCGTGCGGTGCAGATCAGGTTTTACGCATTTGGAACTTAGATGATATCCCGCGCCCTGAAACGGAAGAAGAGATATTGGAATTAAAGAAATTCCGGGCCGGAGACGCTAAACCGGTTGATCCGATTTTGAATCTGTTTTTTACAAACGACAACCAGTGGATTGTTTGGTCAAAGAGCGGTTTTTATGATGCCAGCTTGCACGGAGACGAACTGATCGGATTCCATGTGAATCATGGGGAAGATAGAACGGCTGACTTTTATTTAAGCGACCGCTTTGCTCACACCCTGTATCGGCCGGATGTGATCCGCGAAATCATAGAATGCGGTAGTGAAGAGCAGGCTTTGCAAAAATTTGGCTTAGCTGATGTTGATGTCGCAGACATTTTGCCTCCCACAATTTTGTACGACGGTGAACTGACCCGATCTACTGATCAACACACCATGCCATTGGCGTTCCAGGTCAGCCATCCACAAGATCAACCACTGTCTAGGGTGATGATCTTGATCAATGAAATACCGATTTGGGAATGGGAGACAGAAAATCCCGGAGAGGTAAATGCGCATGCGGATGAAGTTGCTTTTAATATCCCTGAGCTATTGCTTGTCCCAGGTAAAAATACGGTTCAAATTACTGCTCAAACAAAGTTATCCCGAAGCAATCCACTCATTTTAGAAGTCTATTCATCGATTGATGAAGCATCAGAAAATGCACGGGGTAGCTCAACGGCCGTATCGAATGACTTAACCCGTATCAAACCCAATTTGTATGTATTGGCAATAGGTGTCTCGAAATATAAACATGGCGAAACGAAGAAAAAAGGCACAGCGGCTAAACCAGGTGTTTTGTATAACTTGAACTTCTGCGATAAGGATGCAGAGGCGGTCGAGTCACTATTTAAAGGGTTAGAAGGCAGCGGGTTTTCAAAGGTCGAAACAACGGTATTAACCAATGAGCAGGCAACCAAGAAAAACATTGAAAAAGCGGTTAAAGATTTAGGGCGGACGATTGAAGCCCGGTCACGACTAAAGCGGACAAAGAAATGGATTTCACGTGACGTGGCGGTTGTGTTTATGGCCGGTCACGGGGTTCAGAGCGACAATGTTTTTTATTTCCTTAATCATGATGTTGATCCCAAAAAGATTGATGGCACGGCCGTCAAGATGCTTGAGATCGGTGAAACGATTAACAAGTTTAGATCAGAGGTGATCATGCTGACCGATGCTTGCCACTCTGGTCAGATAGGTGAAAATCTAAATAATCGAGAGCTAACCAAATCGTGGAAGGAAATCAGCGGCCGAGCACAGGTGATTTTTAATGCAACCACGGCCGATAATATTTCTGTAGAACATGAGAATTGGGGCCACGGTGCCTTTACCAAAGGCATTATCGATGTGGTAAGCGAAGAGCGTGAACGCTGGCTGCTTCAATTTTTCCCAGATGTGTCGAACCAGGTCAGGCAGATCACAACCCAGGTTGACAAAAAGACGAGAAAAGTGAAATGGCGTCAAAAGCCAACGCTGACTATCTTAGGGGTTATGGAAGATTTTCGGCTAAAACGGATGAAGCCTAAAAAGTAATCAAGTAGAAAGGACGAGAGTTTAAATGAGTGAAACACAATATTCCGGAGACACAAGCGGCCGGGTCATGATGATGGGAATCGCCTACTTAATGCTTTACAGGCTGTCGATTATCGCAACCGGCGCCTTGAGTATTTATTTAGGCTATCGGCTGTTTTTAAGCGGTCTGTTTCCTTATGCGGTTGAAGGCAGCGAGTTTAATGCTGAAATCTTGGGCAACACATTTACCCTGCGCAACGCAGCCCCTGGCCTCTTTTTTGCCCTGTTTGGGGTCGTTGTTATCGTCATTATGATTTTGCGCAGCCCGCCGGAGGTAGGCTTTTCAACCAGTGGCAAAATAACAGATGGAGAAACGGGGGACCAGATCGACTTTAATGCCAGAGGCGTTGTTGAAATGGCTGAAAATTTGGGCGACGAGATTGAGCTAGACGATGATCCCGACTAGTCTGGTTGTGACAAAATAAGTTGAGATGACTAAAGAGCTTTCCCAAGAACGGGAAGGCTCTTTTTATTTGTTTGTAGTTAGGTGGCTTGTGCCGTCAGGATTTCTATCAAGTGACAATTGGCAATCCACTAGAAACCCAGAAACGAAATGGAAACGATCGATCGTTATGCTTTATACAGTAGTCAAATAAACAAGACAGTGTGGCTATGTTATGACAGCGGGCAATTGTGTTCCTGTGCTTACTTTTTAAGAAACACTTGCTCTATGCCAATTCGTTCAAACTATAAAGGAGACAAAATTATGAACACAACAGGCAGAAACTTTTGGGTAACGTTAAGAGTCGTATTAGGGTTAATCTTTCTCTATGCAGGGCTCAATAGTCTATTTGGATTTACAGGTGAAGGTCCAGGATGGCTATTCGGGGGAGGATCTCCGACATTTGGGTATTTAAACTTTGCCACCTACGGACCATTTGCGGGGATGTTTAAAGCGATGGCCGGAAACCCGGTAGTAGACGTGTTGCACGTTGGTGGTCAACTGCTCATCGGTATTTCGTTGCTACTTGGCATCGGATTGCGGATCGCGGGAATTGCAGGGGCGTTGCAAATGGGTTTGATCTATTTGTCAGCCTTCCCACCAGCTCACAACCCGATTCTTGACGAGCATCTTGTGTATGCAATTGTTTTGATCGGAATCTCAGTTTTACGGCCGGGTGAAATGCTTGGCCTTGGCAAAGCTTGGTCCGAAACCGAACTGGTCCAAAATTACCCGATATTGCAATAGTGCATGACTGAGTAGGGCAAAACTGAGTGATTGGGCGATTTAATCAAATAAATGATTTGATCGAAGTTTTAAATCGCCTTAGTTGTTTGTTTGTTCAGTTTTGTCCCTTCTCGTTGAACGAGAGACCTTGTGAGTCGTTTATTACTCACAGTCGGCCGGTGGTACAGAAATGTGCCACCGGTTTTTTTTGTTATAGGGATGAATACATAAAGGAGGAGGGCCTATTCTATCTAGCAAAGCATCGCCAAAAATAGCATCTCCAAAAACTTATACTCAAATTAACCCTTTTTCCCTAGAGAAAAAAGCTAGCCTTGAATTAAAAAATTCTTGGTCCTTGGTGTATTTTGATTGGATGTCTGCGAAATCCCTTGTATACTATTTTCATGGTCGTAAAACACAGCAAACATCTTTATCTCTCTGGAATCTTTCTCATTGTCATGCTGATATTTGGAACCGGGTGTACCCGGTTGCTGACAGGCGAACCGGCACCAACGCCGGTACCGATCACGGGACAAAGCTCGCAGCTGCCGTTGCAGGGTCAAGGTGTTCTGGCGTGTAATCAAGAATGTGCAGATCAGGCCCAATGCGGTACTAATGTAGATTTAGGGCAGGTTGTTTTACTCAGCTCTCAAGAACCGCGTTTAGATGCGCACGATCTGTTAGTAGGCAATAATTTCTTGGTTGATATTCTTCAATTTCAAGATGTAGCTGTGGTACGGCCGGGAATAGAAGGAAGTCAGTCGCTTCGTTTTTATAATGTTTCGATTAAAGATGAGAGCTCAAACCGAGGTGCTGCATGGGTCGCAGGATGGTGTTTACAAGCCCCTTAAACTAAAAAAAGAGGATTGATATCCTCGCCAAATTAGAGAGCTAACATCCTACTCTTACGATCCAATGTTCGATTTTGGAATGTAAAGCAAGCCTGAATCTGGTGTGAATTCGCCGTGAAACAAGGCTAATCGTTAGTACTGGTCGCCTATGATTATAAAGCAGGTTACACAAGGAATTCTGCTATCTGCATTTGCTTGCGCATTCGTGCGTAGACGATCAATCAGCAAAATTGAATTAATTTAAGATTCATCACTTTTGCAAGCACACCATTTTGAAAGTTAGAACATACCAGTGGCTGATTAATCGTTGCATTTTAGATTTATGCCAAACCGTAAACCATACCTAGATGAGGCATCTACCAACCAAGTCCCCGCAATTAGGTTGCTTATTCGAGTATTGTGGGTCGGCACCGTTATGGTAATTGCATGGATGATTACTGACTGGTTGCTTTATGATCCAGGACACATCGGTGTAGATACCATCTACAAGAACGGTATCTCACGCGACACCCCAGAAATCATGATTGTGTTGGTCGTTACTCTGATCTGCTTCTTTATCATTAACTTAATGGTTTGGATCGGATATTTTTGGATGATGCCGTCCGGCCGCCGCCGACCCAATCGCGCCTCAACCTTTAGCCGCGACCCCCATTACAATTAATCGGCTTTGCCCATAATTGTGTGGTGCAGTACCCCTTTGCACCGGCTCTGCTAAAATTAGAGCATGGCAGAAACTATTCAAGAAAAGAAAAAAGGGAATTGGCCGGTCGAAATCAAACGGAGTCGCAAACGCCGCAAAACCGTTAATGCGCAAATAAAAGATGGCGTGCTGGTGGTGCAAGCCCCGGCCGCTATGAGCGATCGTGAGCTAGAGCCGATAATTGCCAAGCTGCGCAAACGACTGGAAGCCAAACTGGTTGTCACCCCCCAGACCAACGCCGAACTAGAAAAAAGAGCCAAACAGCTAAACAAAAAATATTTTAACGGCCGTCTACAGTGGGAAGAGCTGAAATACGTGACCAATCAAAATAAACGGTACGGTAGCTGTTCCCCCACTCAACGGAAAATCAGGCTAAATCACCGCCTTGCATCGATGCCGGAATTTGTGCGCGACT
This sequence comes from Chloroflexota bacterium, assembly GCA_020628815.1. Taxonomy (GTDB): domain Bacteria; phylum Chloroflexota; class Anaerolineae; order Promineifilales; family Promineifilaceae; genus WTJY01. The sequence continues at coordinate 5,460 of JAHDEN010000122.1, forward strand.
ACGTGATTGTGCATGAGCTGGCCCATTTAGAGCAGGCGAATCACGGCCCAAAATTTTGGGAGCTTGTTTACAACTACCCCTTAACTGAACGAGCCCGTGGTTACCTCATGGCCGTTGACATGGAAGAAATTTCTGGGGAGTGATAGGTGTTGTTTAGGCGAGATATTTCAGAATTATTACGGCCGGGTATAACCCAGCGGCCGGGGTAAGAAATATCGGTTATTGATGGTCAATAGATCATAAAGAACAAACAACAACTTTTTCATTCTTCTCCTCCTTACTAAAAAAGCGCACCCTAAAAAGTGCGCTTTTTTTATTTGGGAACAAACAGCGAGCCTGTGGCGTTCTATTTCCAAGCCCAAGATGGGTTGCAACTTGAAATTCGATAGCTGTCTGATGAGCTAGACAGCTGTGATGGAGATAGAACCATGCATTCAAAAACAATACTAAGCCTGTTAATTCTTTTTTTTACCCTAACCCTTTGGCAACCGGCCTTGGCTCAAGACGACGATGATCGATTTGTTCCACCGCCAGATGGCCAGGTTATTTTGCCCGCTTGGGGGATGGAAGGATTGAAAATTGAATATCAACGGGTGAATGTAGAGATTGAAAATCAAATCGCTACCACTCGAATCGACCAGCTGTTTGTCAATCAAACAAGCGATTGGCTCGAGGGGATGTATCTATTTCCGTTACCGGCCGGGGCCACCGTTACTGAGCTGACGATGTGGGTAGATGGAATTCCCATCGAATCAAAGATTTTGCGCAAAGAAGAGGCCCGCGCCATTTATGACGCCATCGTGCGCCAAATGCGTGACCCAGCTTTACTAGAATATGTGGGGCAAGAAGCGATCCAGGCCAATGTGTTTCCCATCCCAGCCCGCGCTGAACGACGGATTGAAATCGAATATCAACAGGTGCTCCCAGCCGATGGCGGTTTAATCCACTACGTCTACCCACAATCAACCCATCTGTACACCAACCTGCCTTTAGACGAGCAATCGATCCGGGTTGAAATCGCTTCGCGCGATGCGATTCGCTCTCTCTACTCACCCAGCCATCCCGTGGCTGATGTGCGGGATGGGGATTTTCGTGCCGTAGTTGGATTTGAAGATAGCGACCTGCATGCCAATACTGATTTTGAACTTTACTACGGGGTGTCGCCTGAAAGCATCGGCCTAAATTTGATCAGCTACAAAGAGCGAGGGGAGGATGGCTATTTTATGTTGTTAGCCGCCCCATCTGTCAATATCGACCCCGACCAGGTAGTTGCCCGTGACATTATTTTGGTGATGGACACCAGTGGCAGTATGAAAGGGGAAAAAATGGAGCAGGCTAAAAACGCTGCTCGTTACTTGGTCAATAATCTGAATTCAGTTGATCGGTTCAACATCGTGGCGTTTAGCACCGGCGTGCGCACGTTTAGCCCAGAGCTGGCTCCGGCCGGTGATTCGCCAGAGGTTGAGCAGTTTATCAACAGCCTTGAGGCCGTGGGTGGCACCAATATCAGCCAATCGCTGATTCAGGCGGCCGAGTTGGTTGATCCGCAACGGCCCGCGACGATCATTTTTATGACAGACGGTCTGCCAACAGAGGGTGTTTGGGAAACCCAACCTCTGCTCGAAGCGGTTAACGCAGTAATCCCTGCCAATGCGCAACTGTTTACCTTTGGTATCGGCAACGATGTGGACACCCTGTTGCTCGACACACTGAGCAGCACCCATCGTGGCACAACGGGATATGTGCGTGAGAATGAACGGATCGACGAAGAGATGACCGCCTTTTTTACCAAAATCAGCACGCCGGTTTTGGCAAACCTAGAGCTTGATTTTGATGGGATTATTGTCGAGCAGATGTTCCCGGCCGAATTGCCCGATCTGTTTGCAGGCACGCAGCTGGTCATTGTCGGCCGCTATCGCAACCCAGGACCAGCCCGTATCACGCTGACAGGGGATCTAAACGGAGAAACCCAAACGTTTGAATATGCAGACAATATTTTCCGCGAATCAGGCGGCGATGATTTTATCCCTCGCTTGTGGGCCACCCGCACCATCGGAAATTTGCTGACACAAATTCGGATTCAGGGTGAGAAACAGGAATTGGTTGATAGCGTGATCAATTTGAGCTTGCGTTACGGCATCATTACCCCATACACCAGCTTTTTGATCGAGGAAGATGACATTTTGCGTCAAGGTGGCACGGTTCCACAATCACAACCGATGCCATTGCCTGAAGTTGACGATGACATGGAAGAAGAGGCGATGTTTGACGGGGCACGGGAAGTGATTGAAGAGATCCGCGAAGTGACTACCGAAATTATCGTTGAACGGGAAGTTGAAGTGGTTGGTGAAATGGCAGTTGAAGAAGCGGTAGAAGTTGCAGAAATGTCAGATGCTGTGATCGCCCCTACCCAGCCCGCTAGCTCGGCCCCATCTAACCAGACGGCCGAAAAGAGGCAAGCACCCATGAAACATGTGGGTAGCAAAACGTTTGTCTTGCAAGGCGGCCGCTGGATAGATACGGAATATTCGGCCGACCTGCCGCTTGAGCACGTTGGATTTGCGAGCGACAGCTACTTTGACCTGATTACACAAGCTCCTATTTTTGCCGATTACTTTGCCCTTGGGGAATTTGTGACCGTCGTTTACAACGGTATCGCCTACGCCGTCGTTTTGGCGGATGCCAACGTGCCTGATATCGCACCCATCCGCTTCGACGATGCCCCGTCGGTTGACCCAGCCGATAATAACGATCAAACTGGCGAACCGATTCAGTTTGAAGGAGAGCTACCGGTTGATTACGCGGTTGAAGAACCCTTGGTAACTGATGACCCGCCTACCAGCCAAGCATTTCTATATATCAGCTTAGCCGCGCTGTTTTTGCTGATAGGTGGTTTGGTTTTTAGTCGATTGGGTCGGTAATAGGCTCAGGAAATATCAGCCCTCTAAGGTATTCAAATCCTTAGGGGGCTTTTTTGTTTTGGCAAGATGTTTAACCGGCTGACGGCCGGAATAGCAAAAACCACTCTAGCGCTTCATCCCGAGACAAGTCTGCATAAAACCCTAGCTTTTTTAACAGATTAATTGATCGGCCGTTGTCAGGCTCCACTTCCGCTTCGATAATCACAAGCCCCATTTCTGTAAATCCAAAGTTGATGATCGCCTGCAACGCCTCTTGCATGATCCCTTGCCCCCAATAAGCGGGTGCCAAATCATAGCCAATTTCGGCCGTGTTGATGTCACCTTTGCGCCAGCGATGATAGCCGCATGTTCCGATTAACGTGCCGGTTTCGTGATCAAACAATCCCCACCTGCAGCCACTGTCGTTAAAGTGAAACTCGATAATGTCGGCCGCTTCTGATTCGCTTTTGAGCGGATCGATGTCCATAAATTCTGTAATCTGAGGATCAGAAAAAAGGGCGAACAGACCGGCCGTATCCTCTAACTTGATTTCACGTAACAGGAGCCGGTTTGTGTGTAGTTCTGGAAAATAGAAATCGGTACCCATGGCTTGCATTGGCTATTTAAAAAAGAGCTGTCCGGCTTTTAAAACCGGACAGCCCTTAACAGTTAACTTTTCGACTTGATCGATTCGATCAACCCTCGAATGTCATCTTGAGTAAAGACATACTGCTCGTTACAGTAGTTACAGTCAGTAACCACCTCTTCGTGGGTTTCTAACATCGATTCTAGCTCAGCGATGCCCAAACTGACCAATGCGGATTCACTGCGTTCCCGGCTGCAGCCGCAGTGGAAGAAGAGCCAGCGCTTTTCGAGCGTTTGAGAATCGGTCCCTTCAAACAGAATGTCTGCGATCTGCTCTAAAACGATGTCCGAATTTTCTTCCCACTTTTGCACAAGCAGCTCGCCAAAAGGAGGTAGCTCTTGCAAACGGTCTTCGAGTTTGTCGAGCACGGCCGGATCTGCACCCGGCAAAGCCTGAATCAACAAGCCGCCAGAAATTTGGATCATACCGCTGTCTTCGATAGGAACCGTCTCGATGGCTACAAACGAGCGGGTCTGCTCAGATGTTTCGAGATAGTGGTTGATATCATCGCTGACAGACCCTTTGCGGTCTACGACGCTTTCGATCAGATCTTTAAGACCGACATCTTTTACAACTTTAAACAGGCCAGATGATCCCAATACATCGGCCGGGTCAGCTGCTTCAGCTTCGGGGTGAGGCGTATGGCCGCGTACCAACCCGTGGCTTGATGACTCGGTCATCATCATTTTCATCGGTCCGCCGCCTTCAAAACGCAACGCCACCCGCTGCTTCATTTTGAGCAACGAACCAAGCATGGCGGCCGCTGTGATTCCATCTGCTAAAACGGGCGTGGCAACGGCCGACGTTCTTTGTCGGCGGCAGGCCTCGCGGGTTATTTGTGTTGTGAGCAGCAATAAGGCTCTAAAGCCAGATTCCTGCGCTATAATTCGTAATACGTAATCGTCCATGTGATTTTTATAAAACTGGAACCGGTTAATCGTTTTCCAGATACGTGTCTAAAATAGTGTAGCAAGCTGCTTGAGAGCCGCTTGACAAGGGAGAATGCAAAGATTAAAAACAGTTGCAACCCCTGTACGGTCGCTACAAGACGCCAAATTGTAACGCTGAAAAGCGTAAAGTTTGGCAAAAAAGACACAATTCCGATACATTCTGCAAAAACAAGAGGAAAACACCCGTGAAAGCAGACAACGTTAATCTACAAGGCATCTTAAATTCACCTAATCGATATATCATTCCGATTTTTCAACGATACTACTCTTGGGGAAAGCGTGAGTGGAGTCAGCTCTGGGACAACCTGATGGAGTTGCAGTACGGTAGCCAAAATCCTGGTGAGGGGGATATTGAAACCCACTTTATGGGGGCTTTGGTGTTTGTGCCAGATCGTCGGCCGGAATACACCATGCCAACGTATCAGGTCATCGACGGCCAGCAACGCTTAATCACGATATCTATCTTGATGTGCGCCTTGCGCAACACGGCACGCGCGGCCGGATTCGACGCGCTTGCGGCCGAAATTAATGACACGCTTCTGGTGCATCCCTATAAATCAGACGACGAAAGATACAGAATCTTTCCTCGGCAGCGGGATCGTGAAGAATATTTAGCCATTGTTGAGCATCGGCCGTTGGGGAAAAACCGGAACAAATTAACCGAAGCTTTGATTTGGTTTGTACGCAGGTTAGAGGCATTGGCCGCAGGTGGTGAGCTGACCGAGCAAGAGTTACGCACCTTTTTTGATCAAACACGGGTGGGGCTGGATTTTGTACACATCACCCTAGATGAAGAAAACCCCTACCGGATTTTCAAGAGTTTAAATTCGACCGGTATGAATTTGACCGAGGCTGACCTAATCCGCAATTTTATGCTGATGTCGGCCGGTACATCGACCACTCACCAAGATAAGTTTGATGACAAATACTGGCGGCCGTTAGAATTAAAGTTTGAAGAAGATGATGGGCAGCTCAACTCGCGCGATTTCTCCGTCTTTTTCCGCGACTTTTTAATGTCGGCCGGGCGCTATATCCCGCTGTCGTCTACTTTTTTCCACTTTGAAAAAACCTACAGCGGCAATAAATTTAACCCTCGGCCGCTGACCAAAGAGCTGCAAACCTGGGCCGGATATTACAATACGATTCGCGGATTATCGCCGCATGATTCAAAAACGATTAACCGAGCGTTGCACAAGCTGCGCCGCTTAAATGTGGCCGCCGCATGGCCGCTGTTAATGCGCTTGTTAGATCTAGAATCAAAGGGTGAGTTAAAAGCCAACGAGTTTGAAAAATCGGCTGAACTGATCAACGCGTTTAATCGTCAAATGATGGAGCAGGAAAGCACCGCCCGTAGTTTGGGCCGCTGGTTGGCTATCGCCTGTCGTCACTTGGGTGATAAGCCGGTTGAAAACCTAGAGATTTATTTTAAAGAACGGGGCTACACCCCTTAACCAGAGCTTAGGAACACGTTCCACGCAACACGAATATGAGCACAATTTTTTCCAAAATAATCAGCAAAGAAATTCCATCAGACATGGTTTACCAAGATGAACTGGTAACCGCGTTTCGTGATATTAACCCGCAAGCACCTACACACATTTTGATTGTCCCAAATAAAGTGATTCCCACAGTCAACGATATCGAAGCGGAAGACGAAGCGACGATGGGGCGCATGTTTCATGTGGCGAAGAAACTAGCGGCCGAAGAAGGGATCGCGGAAGATGGGTTTCGGCTGATTGTGAACTGCAATAAGCACGGCCGACAAGAAGTGTTCCACGTTCACATGCACTTAGTTGGTGGTAAGCAATTCGGCCGCATGTTGCCACGGTAACCAGTAAGAAGTAAGAAGTTTTAAGTAACAAGGTGGCGCTACCGTCCACTTGTTACTTAAAACTTCTTACTTGAGAACTCTGTCAAAGTCTAAATTCTTCATCCTCATAATTCCGCTGCTATTTGCCTGCCAATTGGCGGGATTGGTTGAGCCTACACCCACTTCTCCATTATCCCCTAACCCGATCACACCGGCCGCTCCAACGGTTGAACCGGCCGGTATTCCCGATAGCAGGTTAACGGGCGTAGCCGTTCCGTTACCCGCCGTTAGCCATGAGCCGTTTGGTAGCGCTGAGTCTGTGCCGGTCAATCTCCCGGCCGTCATCCCTCTGATTGAGCCATCACCGGCACAGCTAACCGACGTAGAACGATATGAATTGGGGCCAGATGAATTTGCCCAGCTTGGCCGGGATGGGTATCTGGTACGGCCGGATCGAGCCGGAACAACTCAAGGCATTTATGCTGGAGCGGGGCCGTTTATGCTGACAGTAGATATGGTTTTGCTGTCTACCGCAGCCACCCACCAGCAGGTTCTCAACTCCGCTACGGCCGAGTTTAGGCCCAGACAAACTTACGACATGTTGGTGGGTCTCATCAACCAAACCCAACTGCAAGCTGATGCGGCCGATACGGTGTTAGAAGAGCAAGCGGCTTTAAAAAACTTAGCCATTTTTACGCTGGCCGGCCGATTTTTTGATGAAGCTTGGCCTGTGCCACCAGCGGTGCGTGCGCTTGTCGATACAGAATTAACCCTCCTGTCGGCCGAAGGGGAAATAAATTCTCCACTTTTAAATAAAACGATCCGCTATGCGGACATTTGGGCAGAGCCAGATTCTAGTAGCCGAGTATCCGCTTGGCTTTTACTCGCCTCCCCTTCAATTGAGCCGACCAGTTTGCCGTCTGAGCAGCGGTTGGCGGCAGCCCAAATTGAACTACTGCTAGATATTTGGTCCGATCGGTCTGTTCCGGCATGGCATGCGCTTTACACCGTGCAGCAATATCGGCATGGGGCACGGGGGGCATCTGTTGAAGATTGGTTGGCGCTGGCCGAGCTAGGGGTAAGCGATGATGATTTCCTAGCAACGGCCGCACAGCTGCCCCGGCCGATTTTCGAAATTTTGCCCCGGCCGGAACCGTTCCATCAGCAGCTGTTTGATCAGCTAGTTTTTAATCGAGTTGGGGTACATGGCTCTCCAGAAACTGCGCCAGCCACCGCGTTAACAAACGAAGCGGGTACGATTCGAGCGGTTCCCCGCGTGATCGATATTGCGGCCGCGTTTGGCTCTACGCAGGCGCTGAGTCAGCTAGAGTCGGATGGTGAATCGGGTTATGCAGGTTGGGGGGCCCAAATGCAGGCGGTTCAGGCGGGATTGGGGGAACAAGGTGGCTGGCCCGCCGCGTACACTCAAGATCTTTTGAGATCGATGCAGCCGTTAGCAAACCTTGTGGCTGATAGCTATCCGGCCTATATGCGCTCTGCAAGTTGGAACAGCTTAGCCCAGTGGGAAAATCTGTTTTTACCATCGCTATCAAACTTGGCTTTTCAGAATGATGCGATTGAATTTAACACGGCCGAGACATTGATTGTGATTGAGCCTCGGCCGGAAATCTATGCCAACTTAGCTACTCAAACCCGAGCTTTGGCACAGGGGCTGGCTGAGCGGCAGATGTTGGATCAACCGAATGCGGATCGTTTGCTAGCATTAGAAAGTGAGCTGCTTGTGCTCAAAACTGTGGCCGAAAAAGGGTTGGCAGCCATCCGGCCGACACCAGAAGAGGCTGATGTGGTGGCCCGCACATTGTCTAAAGCAACTCAAGTTCAGCCGGACTTAGGCTGGCCGGTTTTTTCAGGTCCGTTGGGTAGTTTAACAGCCCGCAATACCGGAGTGGTGCCGACTCTGTTTGTTGTGTTTAACGGGAGCGATTTTGTGATTGTGCAGGGTGGCCGTTTGCAAATGGTCGTTGTTTCATCGCAATAATTGGCTAATTGTTTAAGCTAAATTCGGCCGAAAACGACGCACGATAAACCAGAGTAAAAAACCAACTGGACCCAGCATGAGTGTGAAAAACAAAATCGGACTGCTAACCCACCAAGGGGTGTCTGACTTGCGAGCCTCTAGAAAGACCCACCGGCCGACAAACAGATCAAATGCTAAAAAGTGTGCCCAACCGGTCGCCGCCCCGGCCGGATTGCCCAGCAAAAACGCGATTCCATCAGCCGTTGGGTTCATCAGCTCCGCCATCCCTTCGGCCGAGCCGACACCACCGCCAAATAACATCAAGTACACATAAAAAAGTGACGGCAGCACTATCGGCCAATAGGTTTGCATGATACGTTCTGACCATGACCAGAACGGTAAGACAATCATCAACAGCCAAAATGGCATGATGACTAAGTTGCTGAGTGAAAAAATTGTATCTAAATCCATTGTTTTCCTTTTCCCTAAATGGGTGATCAACCAAATAATCAGATCTAAGCCGCAGTTTCTAAGCAGATGCCCGGCCGATTCGATTTCATTTTGCCCCAACCCAAACTGATCGGTTTGATTAGAAAGATCACCCACCAATAGTTCCAAAAGCTTGAGGCTTCGGTTGCTGACATGATTATGTTCATAATCGCCACAATCATCAAAATCGGGAAAAGGGGCCACAGGTTAAACATAACCTTTATTCGCGGCCGATCCTTTTTTGGTGCCGTTGGGTAGTCGAACTGTTGCTCGTCATCTTTTAGTTTTTGAATTTCTTGCTTAACATCCATTAGATTTCTCCTGTTTTTCAGCACAGGCAGAGGCGCCTGTGAATTGTATCGTCAACAAAAAAGGTTGGGCTTATGCTGAGCGGTTTCTCGCGAATACCAATCTCGCCAAACCGAAAATAATTAAAAAGAATGCGCCGGCCGCCTGTAGCGTGAGCATGCTGGGGTAGATAAGAGGCTCTCCGCGAAACGCTTGCCACATGATCAGAACAATAAAGCCCAAGTAACCCACGCTCGCAATGTGCATAAGATTGATGTTTTGGCGTTCAGATTTGTTCCGGCCGATCCATAACACGGCCAAGCCGATCATCGGTAGAATTTGTAGAGCGTGTAGCCCAAAGAAATGACCGATGCGTAAATCACCACCTTCGGTTGACCATCCTACCAGTGGGATTCCTTCCCCTTCGCCATCAACCGCTCCGATCGAGTGGGAGCCTAACTCACGCAGATTTCCGGTCTGCATCGCCTCTTCGAACTGAGCCTCACGCGGTGTTGTCATGGTGCCGCCCAATGCCGAACCGATAATGGTTAAGAACAGGGCCCATTTGACCGCAACACCCCATGCCCGATTTTCGAATTTCACCCGAAGTAGCGCAATCCAAGCCACGATGCTGGCGCTCCATAAAATCAAGGTCATGATCCCCATGGTGTAAAACATAGCCCGATCAAACGGCGTGCCGACATTAAAGTGGCTGCGAACCCCACGAAATGCCTGCATTGAGATGATCCCTAGCTCAATAAAGAAGGGGATAGCCGTGGTCCATGAAACGATGCTGACCAAGCGCGGCCGGTCTTTGATCATCGCTAAAACCCACATGATCGAAGCGCCATAAACGACTGTTGAAATCGCGAACTTGGCTGGCTTTAGCCAAACGGGATCTCCCAACAGCGTCCGTTGGTCTACAACTAGTCCAATTAGGGTAAAAACCAACAAAATAGCTGAGAACTGAATCATCCAGCGTAGGGCATTATTTTCAGCCCATGCGGTTCCAAAGATGCTGCCTAATCGATTTTCTTCGTGATTTGTGCTTAACATTAACGTACTCATTTTGATCTCCATAGGTGATAAACACCTGTGATATTTCGAACTGTGATTAAATTCCAAACAGTGTTCGGTGAAGGGCAAAAAAAAGCCTTCTATTTCCCCTGCGGGTTGAACTCGGGGTTTTGACTGATCAAGCCCATGAAAAGGGTTTGTCCGATTATGTCGTTGATCGCGTCAAAATCTATGCCTGAATCTTTTAGCTGTGTCAGCTCTAGCATCGCTAGCCCATGCACGCTGGTCCAAAAGATCAACGTCATGGCATAAAGTCCGGCCGGATGTAAGGCGAAAATCCCTTCATCTATACATTTTTGAATGGCGCTGACCAAAATCGGGAATGATGATTGCTCATCCATAAACTGCTCTAGCTGATTGCCGTTTGGGGCAGTTGTAAACATGAGCATAAAGTGGTCTGGATTGGTGCGAGCAAAGCGGATGTACGCTTGACCCAGCCCACGAATATATTCTGGACCGGGTAAATCTGTATCAACGCGCCCCATTTCGGCCGCTAATCTTTCATGCCCCTGACTGTTTACCGCATGAATAATGTCTTCTTTACTGTCGAAATATTCGTACAGCCCGGCCGGGCTATAGTCAATTTCACGGGCGATGGCTCTGAGCGATACCCCGTTGACCCCTTTTTCAGCAAGGAGTTTGCGAGCCGCGTCTAGAATCGCTTGTTGTGTGCGCAGATGTCTGCGTTCATGTGGTTTAAGTGTTTGCATGAATTAAATCCCGAACAGTGTTTGGAATTATAATGATGTTTGGGTCGTTGTCAACCCCCCGATTTAAATCTTATGCTAAAAAGATGACTAAAACCGATCCGGCCGCATTGGCTCCAACTTGATTGATGGCTCTTGCCCTGTCACAATTTCAGAAACCAACTTGCCCGTGATCGGCCCGTGCGTCACCCCTAACATTCCGTGCCCCGTTGCAAAAATCAGATTGCTCACCCGCTCACTCCGGCCGATGTACGGCAACCCATCTGGCGTTAGCGGCCGGTAGCCGGACCAAGGTGCTTCTTCATCTAAAACTTCCATATCTGGCAACACGGCTTGCAACGCTTTTTTGTTAACCGCCAAGCGGGTCGGGTTGATCGATGGGTCGAATCCAGCCAGCTCCAGTGTGCTGCTGTAGCGAAAATGATCTTTGCCCAGCGGTGTGATTGCCACTTTTGAATCATCTACTGCCAACGGCCGTGTTGGCCCCTGATCGGCCGACCGTTTTTTCACCGTCACACTATATCCTTTGGCCGGTTCCATCAAAATCGGTGCACCGACCTGTTTTGCCAGAATAGACGACCAAGCCCCGGCCGCGAGTATCACCTCTTGCGGCTCAAACGTCCCTTTTGTGGTGTCGATTTGGCTAATCCGGCCGCCATCTTTTTGGAACCCGGTAACGGCCGTGTGTGTCAAAATCGTCGCCCCTTCTTTTTCAGCCTGCGCCGCCAACGCTTTGGTTAGATGAGTTGGATTGAGATGTGCATGTTCAGGGTAAAAGACACCGGACTCAACCCCCTCTTGTAGTTTTGGCTCAAGTTCTTCTAGCCCATCCCGGTCGAGTGAGATGACGTTCATCCCCAGCCCGCGCATAATTTCAGCCTCTTTTTCGCCTGCTTTGCGATATTTTTCAGACAGATGCAGGTGCAACAGCCCCGCTTCCACATAGCCAAACTCTAAACCGGCCTCGGCCGCCAGTTCCCGAAAAAGCTGGATCGATTGGCCATTGAGCCGGAGCAGTGTTTCTGCCCCTTTCATCATTTTGGCATCGGTGCAAGAGGCTTGAAAATGCCACAGCCAGCGGGTTAAATCTAAATTTATGCGGGGTTTGATGTAGAACGGGCTCCCAGAATCAAACATCCATTTTAACCCTTGCCCCAGCACACCGGGCGCGGCAGTTGGTAGCGCGTACCCGGCCGCTACCCAGCAGGCATTGCCGTGGGATGCTCCGGCGCAAATGTCAGCTTTTTCGACCAAGGTCACTTGTCGCCCAGCGCGGGTCAGGAACAGGGCGGTGCTGGCACCAATCACCCCGCCACCAATAATTAAAATGTCAGTTTTTGTCGTCATGGGACTTGCTCTTAACTATTACCTACACCAACCCGATTGATCGGGTTTCTTTTTTTTAGATTAGGGTTTCAACCCTACATCTTAATCGGCCCGATTGACCATCCAAGTAGAAAAACCATGTAGGAAGGCTCGAAATTGTTCTAGGTGTTCGGCCGGGAATGCGTAGGTCTCAACGGCGGTGTCTAAAACCTCATCAAAGCAGCGCAGCCACTCGAGTCGCCCCGCCTCATCAATCACAAACGGCAAATGGCGCGCTCGCAACATAGGCGGCCCAATTTGTTGGTGGTACAGCGGTGGCCCGCCGAGCAACCCGATAAAGAATAAACCAGACTTTTCGGCCGCGTGTTTTAATTCAGCAGGCTCTTTCGGGAACATGTAGGCGATTTTCGATTGAGCCAAACGCTCGTACACATCAGCCAGCATCAGCATGATGTTTTCCTGCCCCATCGCCGGGTAAATGTCGTGGCTTGGGCCGGGAATGCGAGGTGGCCCACCAGGCGGGATGTAAATTTCGCGATCCGAGCTCATTCATTAATCATTGCCGATTGTTCGTTGCACATTGCCCATTCCAACCGATTTTGCTTAGCCAGTTTTTGATGGAAACTGAACTTGCTTGCTGGAAATGGGCAATAAACAACGGACAATGAGCAATCGGCAATTAGATACGTGGCAAAACGATCTGCTGTTGTGCTTGGTATTTACCTTTGCGGTCTGCGTACGAGACGTCGCAAGGTTCATCCCCTTCAAAGAAGAGAACCTGAGCGATACCTTCGTTGGCATACACTTTGGCTGGCAGCGGGGTTGTGTTTGAAATTTCCAAGGTCACATACCCTTCCCACTCTGGTTCAAACGGGGTGACATTAACGATCAAGCCACACCGTGCGTAGGTGCTTTTACCGATACACATGGTCAAAACATTGCGCGGAATGCGGAAATATTCGTAGGTGCGGGCCAACACAAATGAGT
>JAHDEN010000123.1 GCA_020628815.1 Chloroflexota bacterium
AGAGCATTCGGCTGTTAACCGAAGGGTTGTTGGTTCGAGTCCGACCTGAGGAGCTGATCAGGGGCTGGTTTGCGAAAACCAGCCCCCAATCAAAAAAGTCCTAACGATTAATTTATTTAGTTGTTAAGGTTCGAATGAAGATCAAACCATTTGTTTTCAAGACAGGGTGGTTTGGTCTTTTTTATTTTCTACAGACTGGGCGAGCCAATCAAAAATATTTACCTACTTCAACAATAACCTAAAAAAAAATTATAAGCCACAGAATTTTCGCATTGCTGTGTGCGTACGGCTATTCATACCGCCAGGTAATTTTTCTTTCAGCCTTTCACGATTAAGTCCGCCTGACTTAGTATCTAAAAAGCGTTTCAACTCTTCTCGAGCTACTTTTCCACCAATTAATAAGATTCGGCTGCCTTCTATTTGCTCCCATTCATCTTCAAGAGTTGCCCCTATTAATGCAATCACTAAAACGCGATCATTCCGTGAGCCGAAGTTGGCAGTTTGTAACTTAAATGCTGGATCAATAGTTTGAAACATTAAATTTGGTGCTGTTGAGTCGAGATAATACCATTGGTTTGATGATAGTCAAGAAATTGATCAAATATTTTTAACCAATGGTATTTAAATGAGAGCCATAATTGTGGCTCGAGTATTTGGAAAGTGCAAAACCAAAATCTGGAAATATCGATTTGACTACTCGAGAGAGTGTGTGTAAGATCGAAAAGAAGTATAGTTATGATCTATACTCTTAGACTTTATATAGGATATTTCGATGTATACGTTGCCGGAGAAATTACAGGTTTCTGCGGAAGCGCAAAATTTGACTGGTTCAGAAGTCGAATATCAGAGTAGATTGGCAGGGACACGGATCTCAGCGTCACTTTGGTACAAGATTCTCGGCACTGGATTTTCAAACATTAGCAGGCCACGGCTGCTACTTTTAAGTCGAATCTGTGGTCTTCCCATCCGTTTTTTGGCCGATGATTTGGCTGAAACACCCTTACAAGCTGTTCAATTTGAAGCTTCACTTTTATCTGAAGCGGATAAAAAAGAACTTATTAAGACTCTTCAGCAGGATACGTAAGAGCCATGAAAGAATCACAAAACTTCACAGAAGAAGAAATGTGGTTGATCAGGAAAATAAGGAATTTGAGGAAAGAAGGAAAAACAGGAATTATTCGTCTGTTTTTAGAATGCGAGAAAGGCGAATATCGTGTTTCAGCCCTGACACCAAAGGGCAAAACAAGTAGAAAACGTTGAATCAATAGCAGAAGTTAGATAAGCCACGGCTTTCTTGACAGCTTAATTCAATAAACAATTAAATACCGACGCGCTACGGCCGTCCAAAAGCTGATTAATTTCAGACTTTGGGCGGCCGTTTTTGTTTTCCCATCTCACTCAAATTTCTGTTTCATCAACCTTGAAGCTGATTACAAAATCATCAAATAAATCCCATGACATTTATTCTAAAAATCATCGTTCGGTTTTTACCCGTCATCATTCTATTTATCGCTGCGACATCGCTCCTGTCATTACGCTCCTGTGCTGACAGTATTGGTGAGACAGGTGGTGGTGGAGGTGAGGCAGAAACGGTGGATTGCGCTGAAGCTGGGGTATTAGACCCAGCTAACCCTTTTACCGGCTGGCCTGCGGCCGGTGGTGTGAATTGGGGTTTCACGACCGCTACCTTTTGCGACCCGCTGTATATCGCCCACTTTGGAGATATTCATTACGGGATAGATCTAGGATACCCAGCTGGACATGGAGCCTTAGCCAGTGCAGACGGGACGATAACCCGTGCGGAGATGGGGCATGCATTGAGGGGAAACAACATTCAGCTTTGTCATGCCAATGGGTACTGCGCCATTTATATGCACCTCACTACGCTCGATGTCGAGGTAGGGGATGTTGTTTCAGCCGGTCAGCAGATCGGCACCGTTGGGAGTACCGGTAACAGTACGGGGCCGCATCTCCATTTTGAAGTTCATAACCCAGCAAAAAAAGCGATTGACCCAGCGCCATCACTTTAGGGGAACAGCTATGAAAACCAGTCTTATGTTTATTCTCACATTCTTTTTTCTACCGCTTCAGCCGATTCAGCAGGACAAAGATCTACGACAGCGGACCGTCATTGTGACGGTACTGGATGCAGACGGAAATCCGGCTGCAGGAAAAACGATGGAGCTATCGATCAGAAAGCCATTGACCCGGATCGAATGCACAACTGGCGCAGACGGCCGCTGTGAGATGGTCTTCGGCAGCAATGAAGATTTGGTCAATGGGCTTGTCTTCATTATCGGAGCCGGTCGGCATCCGGTTCTCTTCAAAGGGGATTCAGTTGAAATTGAGATTCGGCTAACAGAGCAAGGGTTAATCGATATTCCTCATGACGTGCATAGTGAGCCACCGCCAACGCTTGCCCCAGCCGAAATTGTCCCAACGGTCGAGCCGGTGGCGACCGAAGCGGTTATTCAGCCAGTCGAAACGGAGTCAGAAAACTTAGTTGAAACGACTGTTGAAGAGCCGGATCAGGTCACGCTTGAAGTGACAATCGAAGACATTGAAGAACCGGAAATAGAGCTAACCATTGTTGCTGAAGAATCTTTACCCGAGGGATCAGAGACCCCCGGCCGGTTTGCATGGGTCTGGTGGCTTATGGCCGTTTTACTTGTGGGGCTTTTGGGCGGGGCGGGATGGTTCTTTACCCAGCAAGGAGCAAAAAGCTAATGGACGTGGTTATAGAATGGCTCCTTAGCATGTTGGCCAATATGCTCATTGCGACCTACTACGGGATAGCAACAACCGTTTGGTGGCTCATCAAACTGGTTAACAATATCGCTACCTTTATCACAACAGATACCTTGTGGGTAGATTTGCTGGACACCTTGATGGGCAGCATCTCAACCGCTATGCCAGGGGTCTTAGATGGGCTGATCTTTTCTCCGACCGGCGTGATGTATCTCGCCTTATCGCTCAGCGGAATCCTGCTCATTATCAACAGGGGTGGGATGAAGAACCGCATTGCAGATCCGGCCCAAGTCATTGTATGGGGTGTGCTGGTGGGTGCGTTGTTTGTCGGTGGGACATTGGGGTATGACCTCATCGGCTTTATTGAGCAGATGCGTTTGGATTCAGCCAATCTGGCCTTAACGACGATTGCCCCAACAGGGGAGATCGGAGATCTCGTTGCCGTACCGATGAGAGCAACGGGAGCCGAAGCACTTACGCCAGATTTTGAGCTACCGGCCCAATTTGAAACAGATTTCTTTCCAGAAGCAGATCCGGCCGACATCACGACTCAAGATGCGCTGCTCTATGATTCGTTCGTATTGGGACCGCTTACCGTTCCCTTCGACATCGAAGACGCAGGAGCGCAGCAGGCGAGAAAAGAAGCGGCGGTCGATGGGTTATTTATCGCCCTCCTAACGATTGGACCAGCAGCGGTTGAAGGGATGTTTGCCGTTATTTATGCGGCAATAGCGGCCGCAACATTTGTTTTAATCATTTTCTTTTTGTCGGTGCTCCCTTTGGGATTCTTCTCTTTTGGCAAAGAGATTATCGAAAACATTATTAAGCAGTATTTTATGCTGTGGATGTTGACCCTCGCGTCGGCCGTCATCATCGGGATTCTGCTAGGGAGTGGGGCGATCTTTCTCCCAGCTAATCCAACTATCGGAATCATTATTTCAGGCTACCTGCCGATTCTCATCGTTGCCTCTATCGCCGTGACGTACCTGATGAAGCTGGCGTTTAATGTGATGATGGGAACGGCCGGAATGGTGACCGCTACGCTTAGAGATGAAGTCGGCGCGTCAGCCTATAACACCCAGATGCCAGCGGCCGGAAATGTTCCCTTATCGAATACGGCCAACGCTGGCATTAAAAAGGCACAGCAGATTTCAACACTTGCAACGGCGGCCGTCAGTGGGGGAATGTCGATTGTTGCCCTTGGAGGACTCGCGGCCGCGACAGGTGGATCGGTACGGGGTGCAGTTGGCGGGGCGATGATGTCGAGAATGCGACCGGAAGCGGCACGAGATTCAGCGATGTTGGCTAGGTATACGTCAGATGGGAGAGTTTCTACCAGTTTTGCCGCTACAGCGATGGGGCGAAACTTTGTTCCTGCTGCAGTCGGACTCATTGCGACCCGGCCGAACGCTGAAAAGCCGGAAAAGACTAAACAAGAAGACACAAAACCTATTCAATCAAACATTTTGTCGGACGAGGATCTAGCCGCCAAAGTTTCCAAATCACCGGTAGGTCAGGAAGAGAAAAGATTTAAAAAGGTAGCGGGTGAAACGGAGATGCAGAACGACCGGCAAATGCGTGAGCTTATTCGCATTATGCGCGCTTCGCATCGGCAAGCGAAAACAGATAAAACGACTCGCTTTAAAGCAGCCGATGAAATGTTGCGCAACAACAGGCAGGTTGGGATCAACCAGCTTGACGGGGAGCAACGATCCAAATTAATCAATTCAGGGACAAGGTTAGTTGACGATCATCAGGCGAAAGCGATAGCAAAAGACATTGCGGCCAATAAAACAGGGAGTTTAGGAAATCTAGCCAAGGATAAAACGGTTTCAGAAGCGGATATCGCCAGAGCGATCAAGTTAGGCTTTAAAGCGGCCGCAGAATCAGATTTAACCGGTCAAGATAACACGGCTCAAAGATTGGCAGAGCTGTTAGAGGGTGACAAGAAATTAGGCAAGTTGCCAGAGCAAGATCGAGCGAACATCTCCGAAGATATTCATGAGATTGTCGGCATCGATGACAGCCGGAAATTGACTGAGCGAAAACAGCTAGCCGGTATGGTTCTTAACCCAGCGACCGCTCCGGCCGGAGCAGATCATGGAGCGATGGCAGCGATTAAAGAGATTGCTAAAGCCAACAAACTCGATCTGGAGCAGGTTATCGGTCAAGCTCAAGCAGGGGCAGAGCGAGCCAAGAAAGAAGGGAACGCCCCAGCCGAAATACTTAAGCAATTTGATGACTCTAAAGCGTTCGAGCATGTTGATGCGAGTAGCAAAGCGGATCTAGCCCGAAATGCGGATCTTGTTTTGCAAAGCATCAAGTTGGAGCCAGCGGCCGAAGCGACTGAAGCAGTACCGGCCGGGCCGACAGACGTGTATATCAAGGGTGACGAAACGGAGCGAGACGCACATGCTGCCAAAGTAGAGGTAGTTAATCAGCCAAATGTTCCAGAGCCACCGCCTAACTTTATTCTAGAGCTAGACCAAGCAGAAGCAGATTCGGTCAATATCGATGTCAAAGTGGAACCACAAGTTGAAGTGGTTAATCAGCCAAACGCACCGGAGCCAGAGCTGCAGGCGAGAGCAAACGAGCAACCTATCGAGGTCAACGTTGCCGCGCCAGATACCACCGTCATCAAAGAGGAAGGCGGTACGAAAGATGTGCGGGTTGTTGAAGATAGTACCCAGCGAGATGCCCTAGCTCAGAAAGTAGAGATTGTGGCAGACCAGACAGATAAAGAGGTCGAGCGGCCTCAGCGTCAGGAGCTGCCAGAGTTGCCTAATACCACATCACCGCTATTGGGTGAGCAAATTATCGAATTAGATTCAGATCAGCTAGAGGAAGGATAAGAGATGAAACGACTAATTTATTTAGCGCTATTTGGCTTGGGGATATTTATTTTCTTCGCCGTGACTGTTGTGAATGGGGAAGAGGTTGCGCCAGAGCCAATGGCTGACCCGGTAGATTCAAGCGTGATTACCACAACAGTGCCGATCATGACAGAAACGCCGGTTGTTGTAGCTGGGGCAGATCAGTTTGAGCCAAACAACAATTTTGAGACTGCTCCACTTCTGCTGTTAGGGGAAACGAGCCAGCTGACCCTGACGCTAGACGATAGGGACTATCTAAAACTGTATTTAAAAGCGGGTCAGATTGTGCGCCTTACGGCCGCGCCGACCGGCAACGGAGATACCTCTTTAACCGTCTTTCAGTCAGACGGAACGCAGCTAGCGTTTAATGATGATCTGTCAGCGACCGACCGCTCAGCCTCAATCGTTTTTCAAGCAGCGGCCGAAGATTTTTATATCGTGCTGGTTGCCTCACCGATCCCGATTCAAGCGATTACACATTACGATTTTTATTCTTCGCTGCAGATGCCAACGCCAACCCCATCGGTGCCGCCTACGGCTACACTAGGGCCAACGAGTACACCGGCTCCAACCGGCACACCAGCCCCGACAAGCACACCGGTTCCTAGCCCAACGCCTTTAAACAGCATCGATGCAGGAGAGCCAAACAATAGCCCGGTTGAGGCGTATCAGATCGTACCGAATATCGATTACGAGATGACATTAGGGCCGACAGGCTGGGACGATCACGATTTTTATTCTTTCTTGGGTAAGGCATGGACAAATTACAGTTGCGAGACAGAGACGGCCGAAATCGATACAACGATCCGGATGTATACGGGGCAGATTGGAGCGGGTGAGCTGGTGGCTGAAAACGACGATGCAGGAGGGGGAAGAATATCGAGCAAAGCGACTTTCCGGCCGCAAACGGACCAATGGGTTTTTGTTGTGGTGGAGAGTCGGGCCGGAGTCGGGAGCTATCGCTTTGCATGCAACACCTATACCCCTGTGATGGCTGCGCCGGTTACGAACTCCGGCAGCGGCGCGGCCGCGCCAGAGCCAGCTGTTGCTGAAGAAGCGGCCGTCACAGAAGAACCGGCTGAAGCGGTTTTGCTTTCACCGATAGCGATTGCGGTTTTTAACGACCGGAACGCTGATGGGGTGATGAATATGGGTGAAGCGGTGAATGATGTGTTGGTTGTTGTGACCGCATTAGGCGGGGGGTGGGTGGTGCAAGAGCAAACGCTTAATGGGGTTCTATTGGTGACAGAAGATACGAGTGAAACGAGCCATTTAATCGTGAGCGTTCCATATCTGTACTACTCACAAATTGTTGAGATGAAAAAAGTAAATGGGGTCATCAACATAGCGATTGAAGCACCAGTCTTACCGGTTGTACTGCCCTAAGTTGGCTTTTGATAACGAAATCCAGAGGAAAAAGAAGATGAACCAGACACAAGCTAAAGTCATATTTGAAGCATATTACCAAAAGCGAATTCAGTTAGCTGGAGCGGTATTACCAGAGGAAAAACTAGCCGTCCTCGCCATCATGAAGCAAGAACTACTTGAAGATGGGGTGATCCCGATTGCAGATGGGCAGGTTGCTGAATTTAATCCAAAACATCCGGTTTATGCAGCGATCTTAGCCGGAGAAGTTGTCAATGTTTCAGGCGAATCATTGGGCAAGAAAAAAGGGGGGATGGCTGGGGCTTCTACCGGCATGAAAGTGGCCATGATGGCGGGTGTTTTCCTTATTCCGCTTTTGATTGTGGGCCTCATCCTCTTCAGAGGGGGTGAAGAAGAACCGACGGCCGAAGAAATAGCGGCCTTGGAATTAGATGGTAGCCCCACACCTGAACCAACTTTTACGCCGATGCCAACTGAAACGCCGACCCCGACCTTAGCACCGGTTGTGATTGTGCAAGCTGGCGAAACGCCAGTGCCGTCAGAGGCAGAAATAGAGGGTGTTAAAGGGAGTGTGGCCCCACCTCAGGGTGATCCAGCCTCAATTGAACTGGCTGGACATTCATTTATTTTATCGACGGGTGAAACCAAGAATGGGGTGTGGAGTCCAAGAGGGGCTGAATGGCTCGTGGGAACGACTGTGAGGCGAGTGATTGCAATTCCTCATGATGGGGATTTTGAAACTGTTTTACTCAATCTGTTGGAGAACGGATTTACTGATGAACGCATCCAAATTCGGCTGCGCAGTGGTGAAGTTGTGATCTACCAGATCGGGGAAATTGGATGGTACAGGCGGGATCAGATTGAAGTGCTGACCAGTGATGTGCCGTCAGTGGTGGTGGTTCTGAGTAAAGGGAACCTGAAAACGGACGAGATGCGCTTTGTCATTTCCGGCACAACGCAGCAGGTCGATTTAACCACCACAAATTGAGCTTATTCGATTTTATTTTTTAGCAACAAGTAAGGAGAAAAAACAATGCCAGAATTTGATTTTGCAGGACTAGCCTTGGGACTCGCGGCTATATCCCTTGGACTCGCAGGGACGATTTTAGCCGGGTCAGCTCTATTTCCAGAGCTGGCAGAGACAGCCAAACGCACATGGATACCGAACACGATTACCGGATTGGTGGTGGTTGGGATCGCAGCGTTTGTGATTGGAATTGTAGGACCCTAAAGAGAGAGCAGCAGAGGTGAAGATTTATTCCTTCACCTCTGCTGGGGATGTTCACAGATGGATTCAAAAGATCGTCAGTTATTTACCTATACGTTTATTCCCAACATTGATCAATACGAGCCAAAGATGTTACTAGGGCTGACGCTGTATGAAGCGTTTGGGGTTGCGGCCGCATTTGTTGGGCCGCTGATGATGTTTCAGAATGTCGTCGGCATGGTCTTTGGCGTTTTGGGTGGGATTGTGGCTTTTGCCATATTCAAACGGTTTGAATCGTTTGGCAATTTGTCACTGCCTATTTACGCATTTAAACGGATTAGTGGGAAGTTTAAAGCCCAAACAATCACCTTGGCCCATCTGCACCCGCAGATCGTGTCAAAGGTCAAAGTCAAAGATTTTGAGGGTCATCATTTAGCGACCTATGGGCAGGACGCGTAATGTCTATTTTTGAACTGTTCCCCTATGACCTAGACCTCGTGTCACCCGGCAATATTGCGGCCGGAAAAGATTTTTGGGCCAAGCTGCCAGACCTTGCGGCCGGAGTGCCAACGGCCCGGCTCCTGATGATCGCCTCAACCTTTGAGCCAAAACATGTTTTAAGCGGTTTCCAACGGATGGCGGTTCCAGAGCAAGGGTTGCCCACGATGATTCGAGGCTTTAAATCGATCTTTGAACAGCACATTATGGGAGCGACCCAAGCGACCCGAAGTATGCGGTTACTCATGGTCTTTGATTCAAAGCAGGGTGATGCATCAACGGAAAAGATTCTCAGAAGCTATGGGCTTCGAGCCAGAGCATTAGATGAAACGATTCAGATCCCATTTACCAGCATGGAAAATAAATGGAATCGGGGGATCAGTCCAGACGGTCAGCATTGGGCGGTAGTTGAATCTACCGTGCAGCAGTCGGGGGTGATGCACCTTTCCTATCTGCATTCGCTTCTATCGCTAGATTTCCCGCTCTGGATGTCAATTGATATTGAGACGATGGCCAAGCGAGATTCGATGTCGATGTTGAAGATTAAGACGACATCGGCCCGTTTTGAGAAGTCAAAAGATATGGAAGCGCAAGAAGATGCGCGTGACGTGAGCAACGTAGCGGTTGCGCTCCGGAAAGAGATTCAAAGCTCAGGGATGGCCCTGCATCATTTCCGGCTGCGGGTACTTGTGAGTGGGAACAGTGCGGCACAACTGAACGAGCGGTTGCAAATTGTTCGTTCTAATTCTGGCATCGAGCTGCAGACGTGGGAATCTGAAATAGGGCTCGTCTCTGAGATGTTTTCAAGCGATGCCCCGGCCGGAGTGCGGGGATCTCTCACGACAACGAGAGGGATCTTGTCAGCGGCCGGTAGTCCAATGGTCTTCCGGCGCAGAACTTCAACCCGTGGGGTGCTGATCGGGCAAGACTCCAATCAGTCGCCGGTGATCATGAATCTGTTTGATCCAAACAATCCTAGCTACAACCTGCTTTGTTTGGGGCAGTCTGGCTCAGGGAAAACGTTTGCGATTCAGCTGATGATTTTGCGCCATATGTTGATGGGGTGTCGGGCGGTGATGGTTGATCCGCAGGGAAATATCGACTGGTCGTTTTTAGGCAAAGACGTGACTGAAACAATCACATTGGGAACAGAGAAAGCACGGCTCAATGTTCTAGAAATGACCGATGATGAACTACCTCAACAAGTTGAGACGGTTCTCTCTCGACTCAAGCTTTTAGAGATCTATAGGGATAGAGACAGCGATAGTTTGGCCCGAACGATTTTAGACCACTGCCTCAGTGAAATGTATGAACCGATTTGGGGAACAGATATTGAAGCCCCAACGTTGCTTCACCTGCACCGCCGTTTAAAACAGATGGAATCTGATAACCCGGCCGATGAAATTGGAACCACAGCAAAGCTGATGGCTTACCGGCTGAGCCGGTACACCGAAGGAAGTCAGGCCGATTTGTTTTGTGGTCAGTCAACGGTTGATTTAAGCCTATCTGCTCCGATTACAGTCTTTGATATTTCAAGACTCCCTAGCCCCGAAACGGACGGCAATCTTCGAGCCGCACTACTTTCTATTTTGGTAGGGGGGACGAGTCAAGGGATTAAGCGGATGCGCCGGTCTAATCATCCGGCCCGGAATGCCCCGATGATTTGGTTCATCGATGAGATGGGGGTCTTGATGCGCGATCCGGTTATCGCTTCAAACACATCCTATGAATTCAAAACGGCCCGTGCAAGACAGGTTTCAATGATCGTAGCCGATCAAGATCTGCACTCCCTTTTAGGCCGGGCAGATGAGCACGGAACCCATCATGGTTTGCCGATGTTGAGCAACGCTGCAATGTCGATGATCTTCTTTCAGAAGGGAGCCGAAAGAGGCTCAATTGACACCTATTTTCCTGACCTGCCACCGACCCTAAAAGAGCGAATTTTCCATCAAGGATTAGGCCAATGTGTGTTGCAAATGCCAGGTGAAGTGATGGCGGTCAATATCCAGCCAAGCCCGTTTGAAGGGATCGTTTTATCGTCGTGTCAAACCGATAGAGACAGGCGAGATGAGATTGTTAAAAAGCTAAGAAGCCAGCTAGAGGTATAGAGAAATGGACCAGAATAATTTAATTGCACAGCTCATTCCCATGTATCAGAAATATCTATCTGACACTGTGATTGTAGAAGAAAAAGCGGCCGCAAAACTGCGGCCAGAAGGTGACGCTGAAGCTGAGGAAATCGAGGGTTCAGACGAGCTATCTGAAGAATCATTTGAGCAGCCAGAAGAAGCGGCTGAAACGGAGGTGGAAGCAGACGAAGAAACAGAATTAGAAACCAATTCAGAACCGGACGAAGAGCCGGAAATAGTTAACTAGAAATACTAAAAAAGTACATAAGGAGACAAGTTATAAATGGAATCATTAATGACATTTTTGCAGGCAGCTATCGCCTATTTTGAAGGCATCTACGCTACCGCACTTCCGGCAGCAACAGCCGGTGGAACAATCTATGCAGTGATTGCGATCATCTCAATCTTTTCTGCGGGATTAGGTTTGGTGATGGTTGTTTTTGATAAGGCCAATGGTTTGGCAGTCAACAGTTCAATCGTCCAGGCGGTGTTTGTTGTTATCGCACCCGCCCTGTATGCCCTCTTCTTTCCAGTAGTTGGCGGTTAGTACCTAGCCATCTTTTGAAGAGCGCATTTGTGTGCGAGTGGGGCATGCCATTTGTGAGCATGTCCCACATCTTCGCACGACGGTGACTTGCTACCGCCGCCACCATAACGAACCGTCCGTGACGGTTAGCAAGATAACCGCCATGATTTTTAACCTTGGTTAAAAATCACCACCCCGAGGGTGGCGAGTGTCAGATCTTGTAAACGTTGCGCCGTTCAATCACGTTAGCGGCCGTCTGACGGCGAACGCTAATTTTGCTTTTAGGCAAAACTGGCCGCTGGCAGGGTCTTCAACCGGACTCTACACAGAGAGTGACAAGGAACGTCCTTGTATGCGGTCGGTATTCCCTCACTTGCTCCAAAAGACCGCAACTAAATGTAATTTATTTTGTCTTATGAAACCTGTTCGTGGAAACCGAATTGACAAACATATCACCATTGCTGATACGACAATCGAGACGATCAAAAACTTTGCTGATTTGCATGGTGTGAACTTTAGCCAAGCCATTGAAATGCTGGCATTGAATGGCTTGCAAGATACTAAAACTATTGCTTTAGCAACGCTGATTTCAACCGTTGTAAAACGCGAAGCAGCGGCCCACTATAACCGATTTGCAAAGCTCATTGTGCATGCTGGGTTGGAAGCTGGAGCGGCAAAAGAAGCGGCTCAGCAGCTCTACTTTTTAGAGCTTCAAAAGCGATCAGAAGCGGAGGATTTAGAGTCAGCAATTGGTGTAGATCCTGACTCTCCAGAAGGGAAAAAAGTGATCGCTCTGCACAACAAACATAAAGGCAGATTTCGTTGGCGAGCTGTTCAAGCTCTCAAGAAACCATTGGCTGAATTGGCTGAAATACTAGCGGAGATTGCAGCATGAGTAACATGAATTTCGTCAATCTTCGTTACTACAAAAACGAGACGATCACGAAGCAGCCGACGACTTCAAAGGTGCAGAAATCGGCCTACTACTATGCCTTTGGAACCTCAACGACTTTACAGGATGGAACAACGATTTACCCAGAAGAAATGCGCGGTGAGTGGCAAAGTCCGGATGGACCAGAAAAGCATGGAAATGTCGTCACATGGGCATCGGGAAATGCACTTAATCACACCTATACCTACACCATGATTTTGTCACTGCGGGATGGTCAGATGGAGCCAGAAGATTTTATCAAAGCGATGGAATCGACGGCCGGGGAACACTTCGATGATTACCGCCTCATCGTCCATTATGACACTAATCATGATCATGCTCATGTGATGGCATTTCGTGACAAGGTGCTTAGAAAAGAAGAATTTAACCAGTTTCGTCTGGCGATGCGGGAGCAGCTTCAAGAGTTAGAAAGCGAACGAATCCGGGAACGAGAACAGGAAATTGATAAAGGTATTTCAATCCAGGACGAGATGGATTGGGAGGATGATTGGGGATTATGATCAGATCGGCAAAGACGATTTCAGACGTTACAAATGGGGAGATCCTTGCTTTTAAAAAGAAGCCAAAAGGTCGGATGCGCAAACTGTTTCTTTGGCTTGTTTTTATCGGCGCAGCTGGCTCAGCATTTTTATATCACCCCCATATCCAGACGATTGAACCGCTTTATTTAAAAGCTGGATTATCATTGTTGGGCATTTTAATCTGGCCGACGTGGTTGGTTGCAGCCCCCGTTTGGGATCAGGTTCAGATCGGTACAAGACCGCTTTACGAAGATACATTTCTTTATATCTTCTATGGTGGATCTGTTCTGTTACCGGCTCTTATTTGGGCCATCCGTTGGTATTGGCTCTCGCTGCCAGCTTCGCCAAAACGAGCCGACGATTACCGGATTGAGCGTCATCGAAAAGAGATGGGACGGCTCAACCCCAAAGAAGCCTTAGCCGAATATAGCCTTAAAAACGGAGCCGGTTTCCCGCTTGTTTCTTTGTCGGCCGACATTCAGAAACGCCATCTCAAACTAATCGGCTTAAAAGAGCTTAAAGCCCATAGCTCAATTATCGCACCGACCGGCGGGGGAAAAGGGATGCACCTTACCGAGCTAATCTTCTCAACCCCGTATGCGATGGTCATCATCGATCCGAAAGGGGAGCAGCTAGCTAGAACGGGTGGGTACAGATCTAGAATCGGGCCGATTTACACCTTGCCGGGTAACGGCATCGATCTATCCTGCTATTACGATTTTGAAAATCGAGATGATATAGCGGAGCTGCATTACCACATGCTGACCCCATGGAAAGACAACCAGCCGGTTTTTGCAGATAAGACAAAAGCTCTCTTTTCAGCCGTGGGTCTGTTTGCTAAAAAGCACAACCTCAACCCCTTTTTGGTTCTACTGTCACTCGCAGAAAGTGACCCAGCAACAGCCCTAAAAGCATTGGCGACCGTTGCGCCGGGCATGGTCTACGCCTTTACGAACGGTAAAGAGCCGGACGAAATGGATCGGATGGCAGGAAGTAGTTGGGGAACCTTTTCAACCCGACTTTACAGCTATTGGGTACATGCCAGCACGATTACAAACAGTGGTCCATTTTCTATTCCGGAGGATTGGGTTGAGCAAAAAGCGACGATCTATATCACCTATTCATTTGATCAGCTGAAGGGTGCTGGGGGTGTAATTTCAGCCGTTTTGGCCGGACTCATGCGGCAGCGAATTAAGACGGATGCAAAAACCCCCATGATTGTTGCCATCGATGAGCTAATTGCCGTAGGTTTAGGCAACGTTGATACCTATTTGGCAACTGTCAGAAGCTACGGTATCTCGCTTGTTTTATACATTCAGGACTACGCTCAACTGGTTCAAAATTATGGCGATCGCGCAGACACGATCTTAGCCAATTCAGCCAATAAAGTTTGGTACCGGCCGAACGAAATGCAGACGGCTGAAAAGATTGAACGAATTTACGGGACCAAGCTGAAGCCGTCATACACACACAGTCGGACGCTTCAAAAAGAGCGGATGGAAGTCGATATGGGCAAGAAGCAGCGGTCTATCTCGCAGAACCTGCAGATAGTTCCCGCTTTGGAAGAAGGGGCGATCAAGGCACTTGGGCAAGATGAAGTGATTTGTGAGATCGATGGGAATAAGGTTTTGCGCGGGTATCGACTATGGCCGGTGCCACGCCTTGAAGAGATGGGGCGGTTGCCGCGGCCGACACGCATTATCGGCAGCAGGTTGACCCAGCCGATTGACTGGCCGCGCTTTCTGCCAGAGCCAGAAGCTCCGGCTGAAAAGTCGCCACAGAGTGAGCCAGTTAGAAAAAAGAACTATTCGGGCTAATTAAAGACAGATTTGAATTGAATAGGGCCACAGAATCGATTCTAAGCACGGTTTCTGTTTCATGTTGCCAAAATCAGGAGAGCAGAGAATGAAAACTAGACATATGGTTGCAATAATATTCACCGGAATTTTGATGTTACTTGCTCCGGCCAGAGCAGGGGCATCGGTTGAAGAGATGATATTTGACGGCCAAAACGTATACGGTCGCTGGGATTCGTCTCTCTGGAATTGGGATGTAACCATTGGCGCCAAACGAGTGACAGCGGAGCCGTGGGGTGGTGTCTACATTCGCTTTGTAGGTGGCGACGGCATCGATGTTTCAAATATTGAATATCTCAATGTACAGCTGCAATCTACAGAGCCGGTATTGGTTTCATTGGTGTGTGATTGCGGGAACCAGCCGGTATTTGAAACAACCGGTAATGTGCATTTACCACCAGCAAAGCTGGTTGCGGCCGGTACGCAGAAAATCCACGGCGTGATGATTCAATCTACTTTTAATCGCCACACCTATACACTTGATAGTGTACGACTTGTATTGAAGAACCCGCTGGTGGTACCAACAAGCACACCTACACCCACGGCAACCAATACGCCAACTATTGTCCGGCCAACCCAAACACCGCAGCCACCGGCGACCCAAACACCGCAGCCACCGGCGACCCAAACACCGCAGCCATCGGCGACCCAAACACCGCAGCCACCGGCGACCCAAACACCGCAGCCACCGGCGACCCAAACACCGCAGTCACCGGCGACCCAAACACTCCAGCCACCAACATCTACCCCTACAAGGGATCATTCAAATTGTGGGGGAATGGCCCAAGAGGCCGAAACCGGACAAATCTACGGCAATATGCTGGCTGTGACAGACTCAGAGGCCAGCCAAGGGGAAGCGATTGTTACTGAACCCCGTAGCAGCGAGGCGAGATCCAATGGCCATCGAATTGATTTTTGTGTTCGCTTAGCTGCACCTGGCCGGTATCAGATACAGGCCCGAGCCAAGGCTACCGACAATGCTAAAAACTCAATGTTTGTTCAGGTTAATTCGGTCCTGATGGTGTGGCATATGGCCACAGGACCAAACTACTTAGAGCAAGCTGTATCCAATGGTGGTTCAGTCAACGGAAACAACCCAGCTGCTATCTTGCAGCTATCGGCCGGAACGCATGATATTTCATTCTTTCATCGTGAGTCAGGCGTCTTGCTTGATAAGTTCGAGCTGATCCCGGCCGGAAGCGTAACCCCAACACCCAGCCATACAGCCACGCCACGGCCGACACAGCCGCCTGAGAAACCAGATCCAGACTCATTAGGGGATCTAATCGATTATCCAATTGATTATTCCAACGTAGGAATAACCGGAGGCATTCCAAGATATCCGAACACAATTACAGTCAGTGGATTCACCGAAAAAGCGATTGAAGATGCGATTAATCGCGCGCAACCCAATACAAGAATTATTTTGTCTGCAGGAACCTATAATGTCGGCACCATCGATATTCGCAAGTCGAACATTGTTTTGATAGGTGAAGAGAATGGCTGCGGAAAAACGACGATTCGATTTGGCAACGACACAGGAATTAATGTGCAGTCAGGTGGCGGTATAGGTTCAGCTGTGCAACTAGCAAGGAACGCTGGGCTGAATTCAAAGACGATCACCGTATCGAGAGGAAAGGGGAGCAGCTTCAGCGTTGGGGATTATGTGTTCATCTCGCAGAACGATGATAGTAGCCTGTTCCGTGCAGATCTAAGTCGAGCAGATAAGCCTGAAGAGTGGGCTGAGGGAAATGCGGCCCAGATGAATAAGGTCGTTGGCAAAGACGGCGACACCCTAATTCTTGAAGGTGGTCTGAATCTAAATTATAAGATTTCATTGGGTGCGAAAGTGGCTAAGGTTCACAACATGGTTTCTGGTGTGGGGATTGAGAATCTAACGCTTGAGCGGACGCGAAACAAAGATACAGCTCTTGAATCTAGCAACATCCTGTTTAAGTTTGTGGCCAATTCATGGGTACAAGGGGTCCATTCTAAGAACTCAATCCGCGCACACATCTATATGACCCGCTCGTATAAAAATGAAGTCAGGGGAAACTATTTTGACCATTCTTTAGACAATGGTCCTGGTGGCCACGGCTACGGGGCAAGGCTCCAGAACGGGACCACAGATACCTTAGTTGAAAACAATATCGCTAATTTGCTCAGGCATTCGTACATCGCTCAAATTGGCGCAAATGGAAATGTGTTCGCCTACAACTATTCTGCTGACCCATATGGTGAAGGGAATGGCGAGATCTATACCGACCTAAGCGCTCATGGTGGGTTTGCTCACTCAAATCTGTTTGAGGGAAATCAGGCTCAGATGGCTAAGATAGATAATATCCATGCATCGAACTCTCTGAACTTATATTTCAGAAACAGACTTGAGCAGGACTTAAATAACTTTACACACAAAAGCGAACTTACATCTAAAGGATCTACAACACCCCATATCTGGGTGCAAGAAAACCAGTATTTCAACAGCTTCTTGGCTAACGAAATATCGTTCCCCGGAGCGAACAGTGCCACCCAGACGTTGGGATTTCCTAACGGCCGGATAAGAAACAACTTCACAGTATGCAAATTTATAACAAGTAGCGACAGTGAACGAGGGTGCGGCCGGACACGAGAGACAACGGTTAATCATGGAACCTATGATTATTTCTCTGGCCAAACGACTTGGGACAGATCTCTAAGCAGAAACATTCCTGATTCAGCCTATAGAAGCAGCAAGCCGCCGTTTTGGGGGAATGCACCTTGGCCATTATTTGGACCCGACACATTGGGTCTGAGTGATGCGCAGAAGATTGTTCCGGCGAAGTCTAGATATTTAGCTGGTGATTATTGTTATTCGGGGAGCTAAGTAGGCAACAAAAAAGGCCAGTAACAAATACTGACCTTTGAATTCTAAAAAAAGTTGAGGTGATCAAATACGGGCGTATTCAACCACCTCAGAGGGAGCCTACATAGTAAAAATTATAGCACAATCATAAGGAAAAAAAACATGAATTTACAGATGGTTTTAACATATTTGTAAAATGGATTCTTGCTGATTCCCATACATTATAGAATGCTCTTGCCTGGCTGATTCATTACTGCATTTGAATAGAGCAAGCAGCGTGCATTAATGGGAGGATTTGCAAAATCGGGAGTCTATTATTTATGAGGTTTTGTTCTGGTACAAACAAGCTTCAAAATTGAAAATCGGTGTATTTTCTCAAATTTTCAATATTGTTCATCTAAGCATAGTTGATTTTTCCTCTCTTTCGCCTGCCCGCCAAACAATCCTCGCTAAGTTGACATGCCAGCGTTATCATTTACATCTATAATTTGGATGGTTCATTGTATGACTACAGCATGTCAACTCAAATATTTAGCAATTGAGCCTTCACGAAGGGAAATACAAGCATAGGAGAACAGATGTTGGATCCTTGGATAGGTCGAGCACTACAACCCAATAAACCACAGTCATTATCTTCTCGGCCAGATAGCATATTAGACAAACTTGCAATCTACGCCGAACATCTTGCTAGCTTAGAGCAAGCACCTACAAACAACGAGCCAGACATACCGCCAGCAGATCGATTGCTAAGTTTGTTATTGCTTCGCGACGAGATTGCCAATCTGCTGGTTAAATCAAAAAAAATACCGCAAGATTTAGTCATTCAGTTGGTCACTCTCGACAAGCAGTTACGAAAGCAAACGCGATTCCCTTATCTTAAAGAAGCTGAAGGTTGGCGCAAAAGTCTACAGCCGCCAGCCGGCCATTGGTGGTGGTATTTAGATGATGTGCTTGCTGAAAAAGAACAAAGGTGGGGTTTTCCTTTGCAAGTCGTTGCAGGAGCCGCGACAATTATTACCATTACCCTCGCAGGCGACATCATTCGCCGCTTATTGGCTCATACGCCAGATAATTTTGCA
>JAHDEN010000124.1:0-8406 GCA_020628815.1 Chloroflexota bacterium
CGATTTTGACATCAGCAAAGTAGGGCCAGTTTGGCGCTTGGAAGCCCCAAGGGTGACTCAGATCATAAAATTCTATATTTTCAGTTGACATACTTTCTCCTTTAAATTGAAAAGCAGGGGGTATTTTTCTCCTGCGTCATACTTTTTATTTGTTACTTTCCTGCCTTTTTACGTAGTCGATGATCCCCTCTCCGGCCGCCATGACGTGGTCATACATCACCGTTGCGGCTTCGCCTATTTCATTGTTGCGGCAGGCGTCTAAAATAATTCGATGTTCATCTTGCGCCAGTGGCATGCCGCCCAAATCGATCATGTATGCATGCAGATAGTGGGCGGTGTGGTTGCGCAACGAGCCGACTAGGCTTAAGAGGTGTTGTCGGCCGGAAGCTTCGTATAGCGTTAGGTGGAACTGTTTGTTGAGTTGGACCAGCTCAATCACTTCCCCCATATGGTTGTCCATATCATCGATCAGACTTTCGAGGGATTGTAGATGGTCGGCCGTCACGTGTGGCACCGCTAGCCGTGTTGCCATCG
The DNA here is from genome assembly GCA_020628815.1 of Chloroflexota bacterium. GTDB lineage: Bacteria > Chloroflexota > Anaerolineae > Promineifilales > Promineifilaceae > WTJY01. Next base: position 535 of record JAHDEN010000124.1, read on the forward strand.
CTTCAAGGGTAGCCCGAATCTCGTAGATATCGAGCAGCTCTTCTGGGCTTAAGACCGTAACAATATGACCTTTGCGTGGGGTAGTCTGCACCAAGCCTTCAGATTCAAGCTCAGTGAGGGCTTGACGGATCGGTTGTGTACTTACCTTAAATTGGTCGGCTAAATCGCGCAGGATGAGGCGGTGGCCGGGCTCAAAATTTCCGAGGATGATTTCGTCGCGGATTTGCTGCACCAGCAATCCTTTGACGGTGAATTGGGATATGTCCATGGGGGTCTCGCTTTTTGTGATTTGTGATCACAAATCACAATCGGGGAAGATTGTAGTCCCATTTTTTTAACGCGCAAGGGCAATTTTGCATTTAACTATTTTCTGTTTGTGGAAAAAACCGGTTTAGCCGTTAAGAAGGGGTTTGATAGGTAGTAGGTCAGGTTATGTAGCTGCTTGCAGGGTGGAAGTGGGGATGTGAGCTCTTGCTCTATATCAATTTTGAAGCAGCGATTGGTTAATCTCTAGAATTTCGCGGTGTTCGTCGACACCTTCTAAATAGAACTTTTGCGCCTCTTCATCTTCAAGCAAGCTTGCTCTATCCTGCAATTTGGCTGCCGCTTTAGAGATCAGCCGTTTTGCCCGGCCGTCTTTAGTTGCGTTCAGGATCTTTACGCACTCCAGAGCCATTCGCATATCGTGCCAACCATTAATCCATACGTGATTTAGCAATCGATCAACGCACGGGGCAATCAGCTCTTCGAGACTGTTTAAGTTTCCTTGATGGAGCCGCACCGCAGCCAGCCCGCTTAGTGCAGGTAGATACAAACGATTAAATCGGTTGTCGCCTATCCGTTCGATTAAGCTGCAAAAATATTGATCGGCCTCTGCCCAATTTTGCTCTCGCCTAAAAATCATCGCCTGATGAAAGTAAGCATTTTCAAGATACCTGTTTGCATTAACCGGTTCTGCTGACTCAATGGCATGCTCGAACAGGTTTGAAGCTTGAGCAATATCTCCCCGTATTTTATGTGCAAAACCAAGGAAGATAATAAGATCGTAGATGTTGTTCTCTTGCCCTTGTTTCCGTGCTCTCGACAAACTTTCCTCAACTATTTTTTGGAATTCAGCATGCCTGCCAAGTTTTTCTGCGACTAAACCTAAGAAGAAAAGCGAGTAGTTTTCTCCGGCCGGGTTGTTGATCTCTTGAAAAATAGAAGCACTGTCTTTGAGCAGATTAAATGCATCTGAATACCCTCCAATAGCATGCAGATGAATCCCTTTATTTTGATATGCAATCGCCTCGCCAAAGCGGTCACCGATTGCAAGCATTAGATTCAACCCCTTTTCCAGGTAAGTGCGTGCCTCTTGATGATTTTCATGGTGAGAATGATAGAGGCTCAAGTTGTTAAATAACCGAGATTGCAGTTTTACATCACCCAGCTGCTGTGCTAGCTGCAAGCTTTCCTCAAAGCTCTTTCTTTCTACGTCTTTGGTTTCTAGCATTGAATACAAAATGCCCAAACCGTTTAATGCGTGGCTGAGTTTGTTGAAATTCTCAGTTTCCCGAAATACTGAGATACTATGTTCGAGATGAATCTGGGCGGTTTTGAGATCGCCAATATATCGAGCTGTGCTACCCCAAATCAGATGCCCTTCGCTAGTAATATTTTGATCATTTAAACGTTCGCCAAGATTAATGATCTGCTGCGCCGCTTCGATCGCATGTTCATACTGTCCGATCCGATCAAAATAGATAGCTTTCTGGATTGTAACCTCAGCCTTTTTTTCGGAATTGTTTAAACGATTGGCTATTTCTTCAAGCTCTGTTAAATCGGTGAATTGATTGGCTCGATCCCCAGACAAATTATAGAGTTCTGCACGCTTTAACAAAATTCTGTATTTCTGTTCAAAGCGATCATTTGGGATGATTTGGAGAGCACGCGTATAAAAAACGAGCGCTTCAGGATTGGCAAATTGCTCGACGTAATAATCACCTGCCAAAACTGTGTAGTGAATCTCGTTTTCTACAGATTGGGCCTGCTGCCAATGATATGCAAGTTTGGCAGCAAACTGCGCTTCATTGGGGTGCAGCTTTTCCAGAGATTCCGCAACCAATTTGTGGAGCTCAATTTTCTCTTTGAGAGAAAGCTGGGCCAAGAGCCCATCCCTTATTTTGCTGTGGGCAAAATGCCACATGTTTTGGCGCACTTCTAAGACGGCTGTTTCGGCGCAAAGGGGTAACCACCAGTTATGAAGATCAAAATCGCCCGCTAACTCGTCGATAAGTGATAAATCTAACTCTAGTCCCGCAATAGCCGCTATTAGGAGCAACTGTTTTGCACTTTCGGGTAGTTTTGCGAGCCGCCTGTCGACAATATCTTGAATCCCTCGGGGTAAAAGTGTTTTGGGAAGCTCCATTTGATCGATATTGGCTAATCTCCCCGCATCCTCAGCTAATGCGCGGGCGATTTCTACAGCGAAAAATATATTTCCTTCAGTTTCACTTTGAAGCAACTCAATTATTTCGGGCCGTTTGCCTACCTCTCCAAGCATGGCCGAACTTAATTCAGCCATCATGTCTTTTGTCAGGCGATTCAACTTCATATGCTGAAGATCGGGGAGAGATTCGGAAAGATTCGGCCGTTCATCATGTCGGTAGCTACCCAGAATGAGCCACGGCTGTTTTTTAGCCAGATTTGCTAAATAGGGGATGGGCAAAAGACTTTCTTTGCTCCAATGTAAATCTTCCAGCGTCAGCAAAACCGGCCGGCCAACACTCTTGAATAGTGTTGCAATCGTAGCGAATAACCGCAATTGATTGGCCTGGTTGCTTAATTCTGGCGCTGGGGAGACGGGTCGTTGCAGGAGATTGGAAATATCTGGAATCAGCGCGAGCAGGACGCTGGCTGTTAATTGGTCAACTTCAGGAGCGGCCACCAATGCATGGCGAATAGGCTCGCGCCAAAGTTGGAAAGGTGCTCCGCTTCCTTCTTGAGCTTCAAGCCCCTCTAAAACAATAAACCCCTGAACCAATGCTTCAGTGCGAAGCTCGTTGATCATTCGTGATTTGCCAACCCCGCATTCGCCACCAAGAAGCCATGCAGATCCAGTTTGATTTTTGGCACTCATTAAGGCATCTAGCAATGTTTTTAATTCGCTTTTCCGCCCTACGAATTTGGCCGATTGCAAATAGCTCTCGCGAATCTCAGTTGTTTCACTCTGGTAAGGTTTGTTTAAATGTGAATTGAGCAGATCAAGGGCGGCACCGGCCGACTTTGGCCTGTCTTCTTTATCCTTGGCTAACAGAGAAAATAGCACCTCATGCACTTTCTCGTTGGCACCATCCATTTTGGGGAGCGTATGAAAAAGCCGCTCATAAAAGCCTGAGTCAAACTGGCCGAATGGATGATGCCCCGTGATAAGCTCAAAAAAAAGCACGCCGACAGCATATAGGTCGCTCTGAACGCTCGCATCATCTCCCTCAATGAGCTCAGGAGCCATGTAAATTGGAGAGCCTCCCATCTGGCCATTTTCTTGCACTTTTTGCGAAAGGCCAAAGTCAAGCAAAAGAACATCTCCAGCTGAGACAAGCACATTCTCTGGTTTGATATCGCGATGTAATATTCCGCGTCGATGAAGGTAGGCTAGCCCTTGCAGTAGCTGGGTTGTAAGCTCAATTTTCTCTTCGAAATTAAGCCCATCTCCCGCTTCGAGAAAGGTCTGGCTCTTCTTGATATGAGCCATGGTAAAGAATGGCTGCCTGTCTGTGTCGAATCCGTAATCGAGTACGGAAATTATGTTTGGGTGGCGCAGCCCGGCTAAAGTTTGAAATTCTTTTGCTAATGCGAGTCGAAGCTGTTCTGGGTCACTGGATTGGGTAGCTGAATCAGATAGCCCCCAATCTTGATCGAACCTGACCTTTTTGAGCGCTACCTCTTTTTGTGTGAGCCGATCTTTTGCACGGTATACAACACCCATTCCACCTTCACCAATTAAGTCCAGGAGGGCATAGCGGCCGTTTAAGGTTTGATTTGGGCGAATTGCTGCCAGAGGAGGTGCTACCATACCCAAATTTTAGCTTGCAGGCGGATAAAATCTATCAGCTTTTGGTCATGTCAAGCCGACGATTTAGGGCTGGGTGCTCTCTCTGGTTTACCAGCTATGAGCGCTTCGATTTGGCTTGTTTTAACTGTCAGATTGTTTGCTTCGGCCATTTTTTTAGCCTCATTAAGATGAATATAAGCTGTCTCTTTGGCTCCATTTTGGAGCAAATAGCGGCCGTAAGACATTAAAATTGTTAACCTGCTGTCATAGCTGTACGCTGATTCTAGCGCCGCCTCAAAGTAGGCTTCAGGTGTTACTTCTAACCCCGTTAAGCCGGCCAGCTTTTGTAGGATGGCAGATGGCTCTTTCCCATTGTTTGATGTGGTCAAGGTTTGTGCAACCGCTAGGTGAACCATTCCCTCTGATCGATCCGCCTCACAGTCTTTAAACCGCTCGAAATGTTCTAAAGCGGTGCTTAGCGCAGCCTTATGATCTCTTAAAGCAGATTGACACTGGGCTAAATACCCATAGATACTTCCTAGCTCAATTGTCATGTTTTCATCAATTGCCAATTGCAGAGCCTGTTTTAAATGGGCTAGACCGGCCGTTGGCTCGTCCTGCTTCAGATAAAGCGCACCGAATCCTTTGTGTGCATCTAATAAGTTTTGCTTGTGATCGATTTCTTTCCAGATCGACCTGCACTGTGTGTAGTTTTCATAGGCTTCGCTGAAATCTCCCCGGTTCCGGGCCAAATCCCCAAAATAGCACAAACATCTAGCAGTATAATTTTTATCCTCCAGTTCTTGGTAAATTTCCATTGCCTGCGTATAAAAACTTTGGGCAGATGTGTAGTTACCTTCAAGATGATCGACAAGACCGAGGAGGCGTAAGCTCGAGGCGATGCTACGCTTAGCACCCCCCGACTGTGAATGCGCTAGCTGTTGCTTGTAATGGCTACGAGCTATGTCATATTGACCCCGAAGCCAAGCGATTTCGCCTAAGTTGTACAGACAGTAGCCCATAACGCGCCAATTTTTTATTTCTGTACAAATGGCAAGACTGTTCTCAAGATAGCTTTGAGCAACTGTAAGTTGACCAAGATTGATAGTCACGGCCCCCAGTTGATTGAAGCAAGAGGCAATGCTGTGCCGATCTCCCATTGACTGCGCGATTTCTAAACTTTCTTGATAATAACCCTGTGCTGACCGGTAGTCATTTTGACTTAAGGCAACGATTCCTAAATTTAACAGAATTGAGCCAACCCCTTGTTGGTCGTCGACCTCTTTAAATGCAGCTAGGCTTTTTTCGTAATAACTCGAGGCGGTTTCAAAATTTCTTTCGTTCCATGCAACAATACCAAGATGGTTGAGGATCGAGGCAATTCCTGACTTGTCTCCGTCCTTTTGGAATATTGCCAGGCTTCGCTCGAAGTAATCTTGAGATATCTCTAGATCTCTTCGTGATTCTGCTGCAATTCCTAAGTGGTTGTAACCGTCAGCGATGCCTTGCTGATAACCCACATCTTGCGCTACTGTGAGGCTCTCCTGAGCGTATTTTTCACCCTCTGAGAAGCGCCCTTGCCTAAAGTAGGATTCTGCATGTCTAATCAATAATTTTGCACGATGTGCTCCTTTTTGAGGCGTTAACTCAAGAGCTCGTTTTAATAGGATTCGTGCTTGATCATAATCGGCCGTTAATCGAATAAATTTTTCAGCAACTGGGAGCAGATATTCTTCTTCTTTTTTTGTATCTTCTGCGGCCTGCCAATGGGCCAACAGGATAGCGTTAAATTGTGCATCCTCGGCATAGATCGTTTCAATTGCGCGTGCTACGTGGCGATGTTGCTTTTTCTTTTGCTCGCTCGGTAGCTGGCTCGCCAAAGTTTCCCTTAATTTATCATGGCTGAATTGCCACTGGTTGTCTTGTACCGCAAGCACGCCGTGAGCTCCAGCCTGATTCAACCATGCCGCCACCTGTTTTTTGTCGAATTGGTGTTCTAGCAGTTGGACATCGATTTGTCGGCCGGCTATAGCTGCAAATGCTTGTAGAGATTGAAATTGAGCTGAAACTGAATCAAGCCTGCGTTGCATTAGCGATCGCATTCCACCTGTCAAGACCCTGGCAGGCAGGTCACTTTTGCTAATATCGCTTAAATGGCCGATTTCCTCCGCTAGTGCACGCACTGTTTCAATTAGAAAATAGGAGTTTCCCTCACTCTCAGATTCTAATAACTGAATGAGCTCGTTGCTGACACCAGCTTGTCCAAGGATCGATTCGCTCAATGATCTGATGGCATTGCTTTCTAAACGGTTTAGCGCGATGTGGGTCATTTCTCCAAGCGTTTTAGGCAAATCAGGGGACTCATCACTTCTGTAGTTTGCCATGATAATCAGGTGTGGCAATTGCTCAGCGACTAAGAAAATATGTTGTAACAATGGGATGCTTTCAACCGCCCATTGCAAATCTTCCAAGAGTAGTAAGATGGGCTGGTTTACTTCGCGTAACAGGCTGACGATGGTAAGTATCAAGCGGCGCTGCTGACCTTGTCCGCTTAGCTTGGGGGCTGTGTGGATATCTCGGCCGAGCAATAGACCTACATCTGGCACAATCTCTTTGAGGACCCCGGCTTGAAAATCATCAACCTCCACCATGAGCAATAAGCGCCGCACGATATTGCGCCACACTTGGAACGGCAAACCACCCCCCTCAACCGCCTGCCCACGCAATACAGCATATCCCTTGGTCAAGGCACGAATGCGAGCTTCATTAAGCAACCGAGTCTTGCCTACCCCACTTTCGCCCCCAATCAGCCACCCTTTTGCATTTTTCCGGTCTAATTCTCGCAGCGCGGTAGTCAAATGTGCGAGCTCTCTTTTACGGCCGACAAATGTTGCAGCTTGCAGATAGCTTTCTCGAATCGCGGCTGATTCAGCTGGGGCTTCGATACTTAGTCCTAAGTAAAGTTGTTGTAGTAGATATTGGGCCGACTGCGGCCGTGATCGGGGGTTTTGGCTCAACAATGAAGTGAGTAGGGTTCGAACCCACTCGTCATCAATCTTGCTCACATCCGGTTCAGACGTGTACAGACGCTGAAAATAGCCCACATCAAACTTGCCAAAAGGATGGTGCCCGGTCAAAAGTTGATAAAACAAAATACCCACAGCAAAAAGATCGCTATTTGGAGTCGCTTCATCCCCGTCTAAAAGCTCCGGAGCCATATAATTGGGTGAACCACCTGTTTGTGATTCATCACCAATATTTTGAGAAAGCCCAAAGTCGAGCAGCTGAACAACCCCGTTGGTGACCAATACGTTTTCAGGCTTGATATCACGATGTAGGATTCCGCGACGATGCAAATAGGCCAGCCCCTGCAGCAACTGCGTAATTAGATCTATTTTTCCTTCAAACTCAAGCCCAGCCCCGGCTTCTAAAATTGTTTGTCCTTCTTGCAGAAAGGGCATTGTGAAAAACGGCTGTTTTTCAGCGTCAAATCCATAGTCAAGTACCGGAATAATATTTGGATGACGCAGCCCCGCCAGAAATTGAAATTCTCTTGCTAAGATGACCGGCAGTTGTTCTTGGATGCTTGAAGCGTAAGTTGAGTGGGGTTGATTTGGGTCATCTGGCAGCTTTACTCGCTTGAGGGCAACCTGCTCTTGTGTAAGCCGATCTTTTGCCAAGTAGACAACTCCCATCCCACCTTTGCCCAAAATATCTTGCTGGATGTAGCGATTGGTTAAAAGTTGGGTTTCCAATTGTGGCGAGGAAGATGGAGCTTGCATGCTAAAATTTTAACCAATTTGGTGGCTAAATCTATCAGCTAATGGTCATGAAAAGAG
>JAHDEN010000124.1:8423-18584 GCA_020628815.1 Chloroflexota bacterium
TATTTTTATTGGACGGCCGATTTATGCTTGGTCTCTGGCCTGCAAAATCCCTTCAAAGACCTGCTCCAAATGTTTGCGGGTTTCCGCTTCGGCCGTTGCTCCATCCCCATTGCGACACGCTTCATAGATGCGACGATGCCCTGCCCAAGCTTCCTCTTTGCGACCTTCTTGTTCAAGGTAAACCCGGTTGTAAGCAGCGATTTTATTTCTTAGCTGCTGGATATGTGCCATCATAACCGGCTGTGCAAAAGCTTCGTAGATCGAATTGTGGAAGTCGTTGTTGAGCCGTAAAAGCTCTTGTGTGTCGGTTGACCCTTCCCCGGCAATCACAATTTTTTCTAGTTGGTCCAGCTGCTCGGCCGACATCGACTCAGCCCCGCGCCGGGCGGCTGCCCCTTCAAGCATCATCCGCATAAATAGCAGTTCTTCAAGCTCTTCCGTTGTCCGCTCGGTAACAATGACACCACGATGGGCAAAGTTAGTCACCAGTTCTTCTGCTGCCAGAGTACGCAAAGCCTCGCGAATAGGGGAGCGGCTGACCCCCAAGCTGTCTGCTAAATCTTGTTGATCCAGCTTTTCTCCCGGTTTAAAGCGGCCGGTTAATATCGCTTGGCGAATTGCGTCAGCAACCATCTCTTCACGAGTTTTTAAATTGTTTAGGGCGGAAAGTGATTGGTCTGCAAGTGGCATAGTATTTCTATATGACGAATTAGACGAACTGTTCAAGCCAGATTTTACTTTGTTTAATTCCTTGACGTTATTTTCATTGCGTGTATATTGTATACAATATGCATTATGCATGATCGTTTTACATAAATCAAGTCAAAAAAATTGATTTTTGAAACCCCTTCTCATGAGATAAGGAAAAATAGGAGAAATTGATGAGCGAAAAAGAATTGATCATTAAAGGGCTAACCCGACGCCAGTTTTTGGCATTATCCGGCGCAACCGGGGCTGCAGCACTGTTAGCGGCCTGTGGTGCAGGCGGAGGGTCCGGCCGAACTTTGAAAGTTGGCCTTGTGGCTCCAATCACAGGACCATTGGCGGCGTTTGGGGAAGCTGATGAATTTATTTTAGGACAAGTCCGCGAGATTTTTTCAGAAGGGATTGATATCGGCGGCACGATTTTCCCGATTGAGATCATCGCCAAGGACGCGGAATCTGATCCAAACCGAGCGGCACAAGTGGCGCAAGATCTAATCCTAGAAGATGAAGTGGATCTGATCATGGTCCATTCAACCCCTGAGATCAACAACCCGGTCAGCGCCCAATGTGAGGCCAATGGAATGCCATACATCTCTACAGATGCACCGTGGCAACCTTGGTATTTCCGTGATGATTTACCTTCGCCAGAAGCTGGCTACAGCTGGGGCTATCATTATTTCTGGGGCTTAGAAGATGTCATTCGGGTCTTTTTAGAGCTGTGGGACGAAGTGCCAAACAATAAAACTGTGGGCGCGCTTTGGCCCAACGACGGTGACGGTCTAGCATGGGCAAGCCCACAAGGGTTCCCACCTGCCTTGGAGGCTGCTGGGTATACGGTTGTTGATCCCGGCCGATACGAAAACCTAAAAGACGACTTTTCGGCCGAAATTTCGCTCTTTAAAGAACAAGGGGTCGAAATCGTGACAGGCGTGATGATTCCGCCCGACATGGGAACATTTTTGACCCAAGCTAGCCAGCAAGGATTTAATCCAAAATTCTTTACTGTTGGTAAAGCGGCACTCTTCCCAACCACCATCGAAACATTGCCTGATGGATTGGGTGAGGGGATTACGACCGAAGTTTGGTGGACCCCGACCCATCCATTTGTATCTTCGCTTACCGGACAAAGCGCGGCTGAATTAGGTGCTGCTTATACCGAGGCAACCGGCAAACAGTGGACGCAGCCGATCGGATTTGTGCATGGATTATTTGAAATCCTAGCAGATGCGTTAGCTCGGGTTTCAGACGTTGATAGCCCAGAAGCGATCCGCGATGCGATTAAAGCAACCAACTTGGACACCATCGTAGGTAACATCAACTGGAGCACCGGCCCAGTGCCAAACGTCTCAAAAACACCACTCGCCGGTGGACAATGGCAGGCAGGTAGCGATTATCCGTTTGAGATGGTTGTGGCTACCAACACATCTGGCGTTGATATTCCAATTACCGGATCAATCGAAGAAAAGAGCTGGTAAATCGAGTTTTCAGTTATCAGTGACCAGTTTTCAGTCGTATGCAAGTTTTGACTGATCACTGTTTACTGATAACTGACCACTGAATTAATGCTTTTGCAACTCGACAATGTCTCAAAATCTTTCGGGGCGCTCCAAGTTATCAACCAAGTCAGCTTCGATCTTGAAGAAGGCGTTGCGCTTGGAATCATGGGGCCAAACGGGGCGGGCAAAACCACACTGCTCAATCTTATCGCTGGCGATTTGCCACTTTCGGGTGGTTCAATTCGCTTCGATGGGGCTGATCTAAACGGCGTTTCGGCCGAACAGCGCTGCTTGTCTGGCATCGGCCGTACCAGCCAAATCCCCCGGCCGTTCACCGGCATGACAACCTATGAAAACGTGCTGGTGGGGGCCATGTACGGCTCCAATCTAAGCGAAAAAGAGGCGGAAGAAACCTGTGTCAACGTCTTAGAACAAACCGGACTGCTGCCACGCTGGAACGTAGAAGCGGGTCAATTGCGGCTGCTTGAGCGTAAACGGCTCGAACTGGCCCGTGCGCTGGCAACCAAGCCCCGCTTGCTTCTGCTGGATGAAATTGCTGGCGGGTTAACCGACCATGAGGTTCAAGAGCTGCTTGAGCTTATACGTGACATTCGTGCACAGGGGATCACCATTATTTGGATCGAGCATATCGTGCACGCCCTTGTTAGCGTGGTTGACCGCATCGTTGCCATTGATTTTGGGAACAAGCTGGCTGAAGGCACTCCTGAAGAAGTGATTAACAGCGATGCGTTTAAGCAGGTTTACTTTGGGGTTGAGAGCGTCAAATTAGATTGATTTTAGTCGCAGACAAGCTTGTCTGCGGTACAAAAATATGTCATTTTTGTCAGTAGACAATATCAACGTTTTTTATAACGAGTTTCAGGCCCTTTTCGGCGTTAGTATGACGGTTGAAAAAGGGGAGACTGTGGCGATTATCGGTTCAAATGGGGCGGGTAAATCGACCTTAATGCGCACCATTGCGGGTGGTCTGATTCCATCCCAAGGCTCAATTCGGTACGATGGCGCAGACACGGCCGAAAATAGCGCCTTTGAAATGAATCGATTAGGGGTTGCACTGGTTCCTGAAGGACGCAAAATTTTCCCTAGTTTGTCAGTTGAAGAGAACCTGAAAATCGGCGGGTACAGCAATCGGGCAGGGCAGTGGACGCTTGAAAAAGTGTATGAGCTGTTCCCGATCCTCAAAGAAAGACGCAACAACGGTGGCACAGACCTATCCGGTGGACAGCAGCAAATGGTTGCTATCGGCCGGGCCTTAATGAGCAACCCAGATCTCATTTTGATGGATGAGGTTTCGCTGGGGCTGGCTCCCATCATTGTGAATGAAATCTACACCGTTGTTCGTCAGATCGCCCAGACCGGCACAACGGTCATTTTGGTTGAACAAGATGTCAATCGGGGATTAAAAGAGGCGGATCGTTTTTACTGTTTGCTAGAAGGCAAAGTGAGTTTGGCCGGAAACCCGGCCGATGTCACCCAAGATCAAATTTCAAAAGCGTACTTCGGATTGTAGATTGACGATTTTGGATTGACGATTTTTTTGCCAATCCAGAAGCATGACGAACCCCAAAATATAAAATTACAGGATTGAGAAGTGTTGATTCAACGAGAATTGGTGACTAGAAGACCAATCGAAAATCTAAAATCGTCAATCCAAAATCAAACACATGCAATGGATTAACACCCTAGTACAAGGGATATTATTGGGCGGATTATACGCCCTGTATGGCACAGGCCTCTCGCTAATCTTTGGCGTGATGCGCATAGTCAACTTGGCCCACGGCGATTTTATTATGCTGGGGGCTTTTATGTCTCTGCTTGTCACATCGATGTTGGGACTGCCGCCCCTAATCAGCATCGCAATTGTGGTGCCGGTTATGTTTTTGCTGGGATTTTTGCTACAGCGGGGCATTTTGAACCAAACGATTGGGAAAGGGCTCATGCCCCCGTTGGTAATTACCTTTGGCCTTTCGATCATTGTCCAAAATGTGTTGCAAATGGGCTTTTCGGCCGACTCCCAAGGGCTTGATGCGGGGGCATTAGAAACTGCAAGCATACCGATAAACGATCAAATATCTATCGGGATTATGCCGCTGATTACGTTTATTGTGGCCGTTGCGGTTCTGGCTGGACTCCAGCTGTTTTTTAATCGGACCAAAGTGGGGCAAGCGTTTCGAGCCACATCTGATGACCCCGAAACGGCCGAGCTGATGGGTATCAACAGCCGTCAAATTTACGCCTTGGCGATGGGCATTTCGTTTGCCATCGTCGCCTTGGCTGGAATTCTGCTAGGCATCCGCACCAATTTTGCCCCAACCGATGGCCCGGCTCGCCTCATTTTCGCTTTTGAAGCGGTGATTATTGGGGGATTGGGCAGCTTGTGGGGCACTTTGGCAGGCGGCATTATTTTGGGGCTGAGTCAGAATATTGGGGCCCAAATCAATCCAACATGGTTTCAGCTAGCAGGTCATATTGTGACTTTAATTGTATTAGCCGTCCGGCCGACCGGGCTTTTTGCACGCACGAGGGACAGTTAATCAGTGACTAGTGATCAGTGATCAGGTGGTAACAAGCCGAACTGATCACTGGCTACTGGTTACTGTTCACTAAATATGAACAGAGATCGCAGATTAATTCTCATACTTTCTATAGCGTTCATTTTCTTCGCCTCATTTGCATTTTGGGCCGGCCGGGGAACGATGAACACCTTGACAGAGTTTTTCTACCTGCTGGCAATCGCCCAGCTATGGAACTTGTTGGCCGGGTACGCTGGGTTGGTGTCTGTTGGCCAACAGGCATGGATCGGATTAGGCGCATATGCCTTGCTCGTATCAACCGATGATATTGGCCTGCCCGTTTATGCAGGAATTGTGGTTGCAGGTTTGGTCGCTGGTGTGCTTGCGATTCCCACCGCTTTGCTCGGCTTCCGTTTGCGCGGTGGCTATTTTGCAATTGGAACGTGGGTCATGGCAGAAGTATTTAGGCTGTCTGTAACCGCCAGCAGCGACTGGTTGGGCGGTGGCTTGGGGCGTTCGATCATTGTCAACAATCTGTTCTCATCACCGTCTGCACGCATCACCTCGATTTATATTGTGGCGATTGTGCTGGCATTTGGGACCGTGGCACTTACCCAATATTTGATGCGCTCTAAAGTTGGCTTGGGCTTAACTGCGATTCGCGATAATGAAGACGCGGCCGCCAGTTTGGGAATCAACACTTATCGGGTCAAAATGATTATTTTCATTTTGTGCGCAGTTGGCACCGGCATGGTTGGTGCGCTGATTGCGCTTAACCAGATCAACATCATCCCTAAATCGATGTTTAGCGTGAACTGGACCGCATTTATGGTCTTTATCGTGGTCATCGGTGGGATTGGTACGATTGAAGGGCCAATCATCGGCACGATCATCTTCTTTTTGATTCGAGAGTATTTGTCGGACTTTGGCGAATGGTCGTTCATCATCTTGGGTGTGATCGCGGTTGGGATGATGCTCATTGCGCCGCAAGGTGTGTGGGGATTGATCAAAGAACGGGTTGATGTTGAAATTTTCCCGGTTCGTCGCCTGATTTCGGCCGAACGTTTGAAATCATTGGGTCGAGGATAGGTATCTAACCACTAAGGCTAAAATGGAGAATCTTTTTGAACTTTGAAATGACCCAACTGCCGAGCCGTGTTTTGTTTGGCGCGGGAAAACTGGCCTCCGTTAAAGCTGAAGCTGAACGCTTGGGCGGCCGTCGGGTATTGGTGTTGGCCACAAAGTTTCAAGTAGATTTGGCGGAGCAAGTTGCAAGTTTGTTGGGGGATTTATGCGCTGGGATTTTTGCGGAAGCGGTACAACATGTGCCGTATGAAACGGTTTCGGCCGCAATTGAAAAAACTGATGAACTGGGCATTGACCTACTTGTTGCTCCCGGCGGTGGCTCAACGATTGGGCTGGCCAAAGGGATTGTGCTCGAACGGCCGATGCCGATTCTGGCCATCCCAACGACCTATGCTGGATCAGAAATGACCCATATCTGGGGGATATCAAAAGACGGCCGAAAAACAACCGGCCGAGATCCTATTGTCAAGCCATCCACCGTTATTTATGACCCCGAACTGGTTGCCAGCCTGCCGGTGCCGATGTCGATTACCAGCGGTGTAAACGCTATTGCCCATGCGGTTGAGGCACTGTACGCCGAAAACCGAAATCCGATCAGTTCGATGATGGCGGAAGAGAGTGTCAAAAGTTTGGGCGAGGGGTTGCCTTTAGTTGCCCAAAAACCATCCGACCTAAATGCCAGATCAAAAACCCTGTACGGATCATGGTTAGCAGCTACGGTGCTTGATCAAGTCGGGATGGCGCTGCACCACAAGCTGTGCCACACGCTGGGGGGCAGTTTTGGCATGCCTCACGCAGAGGTACACACCGTCATCCTGCCTTATGCCATCGGCTATAACCAGAGCCATGCACCAGAGATGGTTGCTGCAATGTCCCGAGCCTTAGGCTGTGATCCGGCCGACATTGCCGGTGCCGTACAAGACATATCCCGAGATAACGGTGGCCCCGTTTCGTTAAAAGAGCTAAATTTTAAAGCTGAAAATCTTAAAAAAGCGGCCGAGATCGCCGTACAAAGCCCCTACTACAACCCACGCCCTGTCGTGGAATCTGACATACTCAATCTATTACAGAATGCGTTTGCTGGCAAAAGACCGAGCTGACCTTTTAACATAAAACTGACAGCTTAAAAAAGGAGATCGCGATGAGAAATATAACTGAAGATAACTTGACCCAAGTGGTGCTGGATCGCACCGATATCCCTGACGGGCGAACCAAAGATTTTTTGGACGCACTCATAAAACATGTGCATGCCTTTGTGCGTGATTTTGAACCAACGGAAGCTGAATGGTTTCAGGCGATAGATTTTCTGACCCGTACCGGCCACACCTGCACCGGGACCCGCCAAGAATTCATCTTGCTATCCGACGTATTGGGCGTGTCGATGTTGGTCGATGCAATCAACCATCGTGACATGGACGGTGCGACTGAGACTACCGTAACGGGACCGTTTCACACAGATGCACCGCCGATGGAAATGGGAGCGATGATCGCTGTGGGCCCTGAGGCGGAGCGGGGAGAACCGGCCGTTGTGAAAGGGCGCATCACAGACACTGACGGAAATCCGATTGCAGGGGCCAAAATCGATGTTTGGCAGTCAGACGATATCGGATATTACGATACCCAAGATGTCAATCAGCCTGAGGTCAACTTGCGTGGATTGTTCACCACAAATGAAAACGGAGAATATTGGTTCCGCACCGTTAAACCTTGTAGCTACCCTGTGCCGGTTGATGGCCCGGTTGGTGAACTGCTCAAAGCGGCCAATCGGCACCCGATGCGGCCGGCGCATATCCATTTTTGGATCACGGCTGAAGGGCATGATCAAATCATCACCCATATTTTTGTTGAAGGGGATGAGTACATTGAGTCTGATGCGGTCTTTGGTGTTAAAGAGACTTTGGTGATGGATTTTATTCCAAATGAGTCTCAGGAAGAGGCGGCGAAGTATGACTTTAAAGCCCCGTTTTATGAAGTTAAGTATGACTTCGCCTTAAAAAAATCTAAATAATTTTGTAGGGGTCGACGCCATCGGTGTGGGCCTTGCGTGCTTCGCACATAATTGTGCTCCGATGGCGTCGACCCCTATTCTGTATCTACCCAATACTTTCTTTGGAGATTAAAAATGGCAATAAACATTGAAACAGATGTCTTGATTGTGGGATCAGGCCCGGCCGGTGGGTCGATGGCGCTGGCACTCTCAACCTACGGGATTGACAATGTGTGTATCACCAAATTTAGCCGTTTGGTGCGCACCCCACGCGCTCACATTACCAACCAGCGCTGTATGGAAATATTGCGCGATATGGGTGTTGAAGATGAGGTGATGGCGGTTGCCACACCCAAAGAACTGATGGGGAATAACACGTTTTGCATCACCTTGGCCGGAGAAGAACTCGGCCGGATGCGGTCGTGGCAAACCCACCCATCCCGCGAAGCGGAAGCGAAGCTGGCAAGCCCCACGTTTATCAACGACACCCCGCAATATTTGATGGAGCCGATCTTGATTCAAAACGCCACGCAGCGTGGGACCAAAATGCGCTACAACACAGAATATTTGAGCCATGAGCAAGACGCTGACGGGGTAACGGTTACGGTCAAAGATCATATGACCGGTAGCGAGTACCAAATCCGCTGTAAATATTTGTATGCGGGTGACGGCGGTAACTCAAAAGTGGCAGAAAATTGCGGCTTGCCGTTTGAAGGCAAAATGGGGGTTGATGGGTCGATGAACATCGTGTTCGAGGCGGATCTGTCAAAATATGTGGCTCACCGGCCGAGTGTGCTGTATTGGATCATGCAGCCGGGTGCTGACATTGGCGGTATCGGGATGGGCGTTGTGCGTATGGTTCGGCCGTGGAACAAATGGATGGTGATATGGGGGTACGACATCAGCGTGGGGCCACCAGAAATCACCGACGATTTTGTGATCGAGGTGGTGCACAATTTGATCGGGGATCATGATATTGACGTCAAAATCGATTCATATTCTGTTTGGACTGTGAATGACATGTACGGGACCAACAACACAGACGGCCGGGTGTTCTGTGGTGGTGACGCGATGCATCGTCATCCTCCTTCAAATGGATTGGGCTCAAACACATCGATGCAAGATAGCTACAACCTGGCTTGGAAACTGGCGGCAGTTTTGCGCGGGCAGGCGGGTGAATCGCTGCTCGAAACCTACAATACCGAGCGGATTCCGATTGCAAAGCAAATTGTGACGCGGGCCAATCAGTCGATCCAAGAATTTGGCCCGATATTTGATGCGATCGGCTTTTTGTCTACCCAGGACCCAGATGAAAAGCTGGCCAACATGGAAAAGCGGAAAGATAACAGTGATGAAGGTGCGGCCCAGCGTGAGGCACTGCGTAAAGCGATTCAGTTCAAGCGGTACGAATTTGATGCGCACGGGGTTGACCTGAACCACTTTTACGAATCATCGGCCGTTGTGGCGGACGGTAAACCGGAACCCCCAGAAGGGTTTGATATGGAACTCACCTATTTCCGCACCACTGTTCCTGGAACCAAAATCCCTCACAACTGGTTTAGGCGTGGAGAGTACGGCAGTGATATTGTGGCCACGCTTGATCTGTGTTGCCAAGGTGAATTTACTCTGTTTACCGGGATTGGTGGCGAGGGCTGGGTTGAAGCAGCAAATGGCTATTCGGACGCCAATGGGGTGCCGATCAATACCGTTGTGGTTGGCCCTGGGCAAGATGTGGAAGACATTTATCAAGAGTGGGCCGAGATCCGCGAAGTGGATGAAGACGGCTGTTTGCTCGTTCGACCAGACGGATACATCTGTTATCGCAGCATGTCGGCGGCCGGAAATGCAGCCGAGCTGGTTGCTAATGCAATGAACCAGATTCTGGGTAAGTAGAAAGTTCAAAGTAAAAAGTGTAAAGTATCAAGCGTGAGGTGATCGAATTTCACACTTGATACTTTTTTACTTTATACTCAAAAAAATATGACTGAAGTTGTAATTGTAAGCGCGGTACGAACCGCCATTGGAAAAATTCGAGGGACGCTTTCTCAAGTTCGGCCGGACGATTTGGCCGCCGTTTCGATTAAAGAAGCTGTATCCCGTGCCGGTGTTGATCCTGAGTTGATTGAAGAAGTCTATCTGGGCTGTGCCAATCAGGCTGGGGAAGACAACCGGAATGTGGCCCGCATGGCGGCGTTATTGGCCGGATTGCCTCAATCAGTGGCTGGCGTCACTGTGAATCGGCTGTGTGCCAGCGGCCTAAACGCGGTTAATCAAGCGGCCCGGGCCATACTCGCTGGTGAGGGTGATGTGTTTGTGGCTGGCGGGGTTGAAAGCATGACCCGCGCCCCGTATT
>JAHDEN010000006.1 GCA_020628815.1 Chloroflexota bacterium
CTTAGCCGTTGGGAGCGTTTAAAACGATGAAGTATATAACGACAATTGATGGCACAGAATTCACAATTGAGTGGAATGAATCTGGGCAAGTTTTGGTTGATGGCGAGCCGTATAATGTTTCCTTGAACAGTTTGGGCAATGGGGACATGGTTTCGATGATTTTTAACAATCGTTCAATCGAGGCGGTTGTAAACTCGGCCGAGCGTGACCGTTGGGAACTTTTGCTGAACGGAGAAAATTATGATGTGCGTGTGCAAGATGAACGTGCATATCGTTTGGCTCGCGCCCGTGGTGAACTGGAAGGCGATTCCGGCCTAGTTCCCACCAAATCCCCCATGCCGGGTGTGATTGTGAATGTCTTGGTTAATGTGGGGCAGGCCGTTAAAAAGGGTGAAACTCTAGTTATTCTTGAATCGATGAAGATGGAGAATGAGTTAAAAGCGACACTTGACGGCACCGTGCAAGAAATCATGGTTGAAGCTGGTGCGACGGTTGAGAAAGGGGCGGTTTTGGTTACTGTAGGTGACGAAGAGGTCGCTGAGTAAAGTGACTAAAGAGATAGTCATTCCCAGGAAGGTGGGAATCTAGTGTCCCGAATGGCGCTGGATACCTGTCTACGCAGGTATGACGTTATCGGCCGAAGCGCCGTCTGTACGCTTTAAAGATCACAAAATTTATAAAGCCCAATCCCGTTTTCAGGATTGGGCTTTTTTTTTGCGCTAAAGTTCTATGTCGCTACCCAACCGACGCGCGACAAATTGATACATGTCCCAAATGGTTCCTTCAAAATCGTCGGGAGCTAGGAAGTTGGACCCCAAATAGCGACTTTTTAACCCCTTTTGTAGGGTTTCCAGTTTTTCTTTGTCTTCTTCATTAAACTCGCGACACAATTTCACATAGTCAATTGCGGATTGGTCATCTGGTTGAGCCGTTGAGATGACGCCCCAGCGAATGGCGACCTGATCTGGCCCGGCCGGGCGTAAGCACATGTAAACACAGGCGTTTGTTGCCAACCCGATCACATGGTTGGGGTTGATGGCAAACATGGGGGACTGCCGAGTTTCTTCTTTGGTTAGCCCTCCAGGATAGGGGAGCCGCTCTGGGTAATTGGGGTTGTATTTGGCCCAATAGCCGGTGTAGTAATCATCATGGGGCATTTTGACACACAGGGATGTCGGGGTAATCGGGTGCAATGTTTTGACATGGGTTGGACTTAGGTGGTATCCCTCCATAAAGTTTTCGGCCAAACATTTCCAGTTGCAGTCCCAAATTGTTTCTTCCCCAAACACAAAGTTCCGCTCACCCATTTTGTAGTTTTGGATGATTTCTTCAATCCCGCCAAGCTGTTCTGCGAGCGGCGGGGCGTTGCCGTCTAAGTTTACGTAGATGAACCCTTGCCAAATTTCTGTGGCAAAGTTGGGCAAGGTGCAGTTAGCTTTTTCAAATCCTTTAACTTGATCCATTAGCGGAGCGTTTTGCAAACGGCCGGATGAATCGTAGACCCACGCATGGTAGCCACAGATGAACTTTTTGCGATTGCCCGTGCCTTGGGCCAAGATGTTCCCACGGTGGCGGCAAACGTTTGACAAGATGCGAACTTCGCCGTGTTCATCTCGCAGGACAATCATCTGTTCGCCCACTAATTCGGTGGTGAAATAATCGCCCGGATTTGGAATTTCACCCGTATGCCCAACGCAGACCCACTCTTTGCGAAAAATATGCTCTTCTTCAAGGGCTAAAAATTCGGCCGATGTGTAATAGCTGGGGGGCATTGTGCGAGCTTGATCTGCACTTAGCGACTTGAGCTTTGTTAGCTCCTCGCGAATTTCTTGGACGGTTAAACTCATTTTCCTTTCCTCTTCTTCAACTGTGCCAATCTTTTATTTTTTAGTTCTAACGAGCGATGTGTCACGACCTCGGCCGACTTTGCGTTTGTGCCAAATTTCAAGCACAGCGATTTTGGTTGAGTGATTAAACGGCCGAGGATCAGTCACAGGATCATCGACAATTGTGCTTTCATAGCCGGTAAAGTCAAACGGTATATCAATTTGCTCCACGAGCCGCACAAAACGATGCCCTGCCAAATCTTCAAGCTGCTGTTTGTATTCTTGCCCCGAAACAAACAGGGCATTGTTGATGGCGACAATTTGCCCACCGTTGGCAACCAAGGGGCGAAGTCGATTAATTAGCCGGCCGATATCTTCTGCTAAATCAACTTTTCCTTTGCCGGTTTTAGAGAAAAAAGGTGGGTCTAGAATGACCAAATCGAATGGATGACCGCTTTTGTTATATTGCTTCACCATCGAAAAGAAATCTTGGGATATGAACTCTTTTTTGTTGATGGGATATCCGTTTAGCGTGTAGCTGGTTTTGGCCACGTTCAAAAACTTTTTGTTTAAATCGGTTTGGATAACCTGTTTTGCGCCCCCGGCCATGGCCGCAACGCCCAAGCTACCGGTGTACGCAAACGTGTTTAATACCGTTTTACCTTTGCTGTTGGTAATCAGCCACTCTCGTAGAAGGCGTGTGTCCAAATAAAAACTGGCATCCCGATTCATGGTTAGGTCAACCGAGTAGCGGACTCCGTGCTCACGGATAGACGTGTTGGCTTTTTCTCCGTAGACTATGATCCCGTTTTTAGCTTCGGCCGACTCCCCTTTGCGCACCTTTAGCACGATGGTTTGGATCCAAGGCAGCTTGATCATGATGAATTGCCGTGCAATCGAAACCGATTGATCACCATCGGCCGGAATTTTGGCATAGTTGTGGATTACGGCCGTTTGAGCGTAAATGTCGATGGCTAGATCTCGGCAGCCTTCGTAAAAGCCGTTGAGCAGTCTAAACGCCCCCTCGTGTTTAGGGTCTGCATCGATTAAAGGTTGTCGGGCTGTTAGCGCCAGATTGAGGATTGTTTCTAAGTCGTTTGGGATTCCGTGCATATGCGGCCTATTTTACCCGTTTTTTGCAGAAGGCCTTTGAAACTTTATAAATTGCATTTGGAATCAGGCTTCTAACTAATCTTAGGGAGTGTCATACCCACCTGCACGAGTATGACACAGCCACAAAGGAGTGGGGCTCATAAATGTTACACAGCTCTATTTACTTGGTTCCCCAAGTGCTGAAACATTGCTATTCGCCGCTAAAAGCAGGGGCTCCATTTCGGTAATCTTCTAGTGCGTCACGAACTTGGTCAGCTAAATACTCCCGTTGGGTTTTCAGCGCTTTGACTAAATCTGCTCGGGCAAGCCGTAGCCAGTGGTAAGATGTGAGCGTTGTCCATTCTTCGAACCCTTCACCCCACACCAGAGCCAAATATCCTAGGGCCGGAAAGATGGTGAATGCGAGTAACCCCATCCAGCCAGAGCTGAGCCAGCTACCAACAACGACGGCCAAAATGATATAACCGATTAAGATAAACATCGCTCCAAGTATGAGCTTGACAGTGCTTATTGTTGAGGTGTCGTCTCCCATAATTCGCACAGCGACCGGCCGCGCCATGCGATAAGGGATAAAGCTGATCAAGGCACCAAATAGGGCGAATGGGAATGAGCAAATGAGAAAGGCCAATAAGCGCCACGGCCGACCTTTTGTTGCGTCTGGAATTTCAAGTTCCCAGGGGTCATCGATGCCGAGGGTGTTTAAAGCGCGAGCGTATTTGCGGGCCTCTGCCGAAAATTGCTCAAGCTGCGACGGTTGATTGTTTTGGATGTAGCCATAGGCATCGATCATTTCGCCGGTGAGCTCATGTTGTTCGATCAGCGGCAGGTCATCAAAATGGGGTTCAACCCAGCGGGCCACGGCCGGAATAGCGGCCAATAGCTCATTGTTTTCAGCTTGGAGGACCACCTCGTCCAAATCAGCCTTTAGCGCTTCGGTCATTTCGTGGGCCGTTTCATACGGTTTTTCTTCGTAAGACTCACGATATTTACGTATGTCGTACGGGTCGCCAATTGCGACGAGCACGCTGCTGCGGAACAGCGTTTTGTCTTCGTACCACAATCCGACCGGGATGATCTGTAAATCATCTTGCCAGTCAGCCTCAGCTTCTGCACTTAGGGCGATACGGGCAGCACCGGTTTTGAATTCTGCTAAATATGAGTCGGAGTGGGTTTTGCCTTCTGGGAAAATGGCCATCGCGCCATGACTATGCAGGAGTCCGCGGCAAACAGAGAAGGTCCGCTCGTTTAAACTGCGCATGTTGTCTTCGTCTGTTGGCCCACCTGCCTGGCCCGAATCACGCATACGAAATATGGGGAGAGCTGCAAAGGCGCCTAAAAACAGCCGGCCGACCGGATTGCCCATCAGGGTGCTTTTTGCCAAAAACGAAACCGGCCGTCTGGCCGCCATCATAATTAGGATTGGATCTAGCAGCCCGTTTGGATGGTTTGGAACAAATATGGCCGGTTTGTTCGGATCAATTTTTTCGGATCCATGAACTTCAAGCCGTGGATAGTAAAGTTTTACGAGCGCAAATACGATAAAACGAATGATTCTGAAAATTGCTCGATCTGATTTTGGTAGGGATATGTCGTCAACTGACATCGGGGTCTCTCCTGAATAAATTGATTCTACATGACTCTGTCTGTTTGAACAGGACCATATGAGAGATTGTCGGCCGGATAGGCTCCCAGAAGGGGGAGCCTTGCTCCGAGTTTGCGAGAGCCAAGCTCCGAGCTTGCAAGAGTCGCACTCCGAGTACCCGGCAAATTAGCTCATCCCTTGTCGAGTGACTCCATTATTGATCTTTCGTGACCAAATAAAAATGATGGGCGTCAGCACAGCTGTGGGGAGCAACCAAACGATGAAAGCGGGCTCGAATTCGATATTGACTACAACAAAAGCGGTGATGGCCGCAATCGTTCCACCCAACATGCGGGATAGGTGTTCAGCGATCCTCTTTTTCCCTTTTGCACCCCCGTCTTGCAAAATTTGCCAGTCAACACGTGCATTCAACAAACCGATAATGCCAAACACGATAATAACAATCCCAAAGGATTCCCCTGCGATATAAGTGGCATAAAGGCCGTACAAAACCATGCCTACAAACAGTGCCAACATTGTAGGCACGACCACCTTGTCTGCTTGGCTTGGGCTGCCTCTGCGGTTGATCGCATACCGTCGGCCGATCCATGCAAAGTAAAAGCTGAAAATCGAAATAAACAGCATGGGGGGATTAAATCGGATGGCTGACATGCTTGTTCCGGTGAGAAAAATGCCCAACATTCCATAGAAAAATAGTCGGCCGGAGTAGACGTGCCATTGATGCCCAGTGTCCGCTAATTTTGAAACGATAGCGATCGCAGCTGAGAGTAAAGTCAGCGTTCCAGCAGCGATGTGAAGCAATAAAAGCGTGCTAAATAGAGAGCCTGATTCCATTTTTCCTCCAATGGTTTATTGAGCTGGTAATGACGCAGCAATTTGCGGGTCGAAAATTGATTGTTCACATTTTATTCAAGGATTTTTAAATAGGCGAACTTAAAGATTCGACATGGCTTGTCTTTCTTTGTTTCTAGATCTCTCGATTTCTCGTAGAATTTTGCAGATTGTTTAATGGAGAAAAGAACTTATGAGTAAACCGGATCAAATTGATGCAACATCGATCGGCTATGCCAGCTCTCACGACGTGCTGCGTTTAAGTGCCAAGCGGTATGACCAATCCCCTTATTTGTCAAAATACATGGTAGAAGACGCGGTTTTTGGCCTGTATGCCAACCGCTTTTACCCGTTGTCGTTGGGTGATTCTGGTGACCCCGTTGAGGAATATTGGAAATTGCGTCAGGAGGCGATGCTGTACGATGTACCGGAAAAGCCGCTTGAAATTAGGGGGCCAGATGCAGAAAAACTGCTTGAACGGGTGTTTACTCGCAAAATATCGAGCCTAAAACAGTGGCACGCTCGTTACGCTATCGCATGTACCCCACAAGGGCATATTTTGATGGATGGGGTTTTGATCCGATTGGCGGCCGATCATTTTTGGTATGTGCAGGCTAACGGACCGTTTGAAACGTGGTTGCTGGCTCATTCGGCCGGGCTGGATGTTGAAATTCGTGATCCGCAATCTTGGGTGTTGCAGGTGCAAGGGCCAAAATCGATGGAAATCTTGGCTGCGGCAACTGACCCAACTGATCGCCCTGATTTAGCTAGCTTTGGCTACTTTCACGCCGGGATGTTTAGCTTTGGCGGGCAACTGCTGCTCGTAACCCGAACCGGCTGGACGGGAGAAATGGGGTTTGAAATCTACAGCAATCCAGCCGTTGATCACTTGGCCTTATGGGATCATTTGATCAAAGTGGGTGAGCCGTTTGGGATGAGATTTGGCAGTTTGGAGTCGATGGGAATCCGACGGATTGAAGCGGGGATTTTAGACAATGGGACCGATATCGATACAACACTCACCCCATTTGGGGCGGGGTTAGGTGCTTTTGTAAACTTTAGAAAAGATGAATTTGTCGGCCGGTCTGCGCTTGAAGCAGCAGACAAAACCCAGCTGCTGTTTGGATTAGTTGCTGAGAGCGGGATTCCTAGCGCAGGCTGCCAAGTGATGGCGGCTGGAAAGAGGGTCGGCCGGATGACCACCGGCGGCTTTTCCCCAACTCTAAAAACAGGGATAGGGTATGTTCGCTTCGATCACCCATCCAGCCAGAAAGAGGGTTGGCTTAACCAGAGCGTGAGTTGGAAAGATAAAGCGGGGCAGATGCATCAAGGAACTGTAACTCATCTGCCATTTTATGATGAAGACAAGCAAATCCCACGTGGGTTGGCATAGGCACAAAGGCACTTAACGATGGAATACACAGCAAACCACATCCCAGAACAGAACCGCTATGACGTTGATTTAGGCGTAGGGCATACGGCCTTTTTAACTTATTCAGATCGTGATGGGGTGCGATACATTATGCATACTGAGGTGCCGGCCGAATTGCGCGGCGGCGGGTATGGCAAAGTTTTGATGGAAGCGGCGTTGACAAAAATGGCGGAGGAAAAAGTAATTGTTTCGGCCGTCTGTTCCTATGCGCGGATTTACATCGAACGCCACAAAGAATGGCACCATTTGCGGGCTGCGTAGCATGCAAATGGTGCACATTTTTTAGACGCTAAGGCGCGAAGACGTAAAGAAAACCCTCTGCGCCTTAGCGTCTAATTGGGTTGATTTTTTTACCCATCCCACAAAAACGTTAGAACCAGGATTTTCTAACTGATGTTAGCGGGTTATGGTTGGCAGAAAGATGTTGTCGCCGGTGATATCTAACTTGATTACCGTGGCTGGGTCACCCAGCAAATTAAACGTGTTGAGTAGATCTAAGTTAGCTGGTTCATTGGTTGCTAGCTGTGCTTTACCCGCCATCACGGCCAAACCAAGTGTCGGATTCTCTTGGCCGTAGAGCACGTTAAAGGCACCATCGGCCAGTTCGCTGTGACCGGTAGCTACACCCAGCCCAGTTGCTCCCCAAGCGGCAATGGCGCCGCCATCTGCTTGGCGAACAAGCTGCTCGTCTAACGTGTTAAACCGAGACGATTGAAATGAACCGGTGAAGCATGTCATCTGAATGAGCAAGGGGAGTCGGCTATTATTTTGGAGCTCAGCTACATCATCGATATGGAAAAGCCGCTCGGCCGCCCACTGATGGCGCGATGAATGGCCGTTGTACATGATCATGCCAGCCCCCCGTTGCCATTGCTCAAAAATCTTGTTTTGCACGTCCGGCACGTTGGTTGACTCTACTCCAAAGAATTGCGAAATAACGTTCCACGGCTCGCCGAGATAGGCGGTTGCTAGCGACGTGGAGGCGGCTACAAAATCACCCGCTTCGTCATTGTTGTCCGCTACGATCAGCATGTTCTGGTTCCAAGTTCCGGCCGTCTTTACCTGCTCGTAACGCAAAATCTTGTTTACAACACCGGCAAGCTCTTCGGTCGAGTTAACGGGCAAACGACCTAAAGCCATATCTGGCACATGGTCTACTCCATCAACCGCCACCATCAAATTATCTGCGGCCGTTTCTCCAATCCACGGGTCAACTTCTGCTAAATAGGGGGGGATGTAAGTTGCCGATCCGCCCTTATGCTGTTTGGGATCGGTTGAGCCATCCCCAACCAGCAAGACCATTTCCGGCCGGGTGTCCCAATTGTGATAGGCCCACTCCAAATAATCTCGAATCGCTTCAGGTTTGGGATCACCATCACCAAATGCGTTATAAATTTCTTCGGCCGTTTCTAAATGTGTTTGCCAACCTACATCGCCGCGGTGGTCGATAAGCTGTCCCAGTTCAGGCGAGCTGGCAAACTCTGCGGGAGCGATCACTAGGTAAGTGGCACCTTCACCGTGGGCGCGGAGCCCGTTGATCGGGTTGATCGATTGGGCCGTCAATAACGCCGAGGTTTCCTGAACGGCATAGCGCCTGTTTGTTCGACCAGAATCACTCCAGACTGTACTCGAAGGGGTTTGTTCAATGTTTGTGAGCACGGTTGGGGAATAAGGGTCTGTCACGTCGAAAACAGAGAGAGCCGCGGTTGATGCCAATTCATAATCTTGGGCTGAACTTTCACCCAGCAATATTTCTTGCGAATCAAAGTTAGGGTATGAGGCCGCATATTCAAATTCTAGGGCATCAAGCCAAACACCATCGATGCTTGACCCTTCGTCCATCAATTCGATTTCAACTGTGTTGGTAGCCTGTAGCACTCCGGCCGGGATTGCAAGTTTTGTTTGATCCGCCGTTTTCCCGTTCCAGCGCAGCATGCCTAACAGGGTTCCGTTTAGACGCACTGCCACAACATGATCTTCACTCAGCTCCTCATCTGGAGCGCTAGCCTGTTCGGTAAAACCGATCAAGTGGGAGGTCAAAAATGCCGGTTGTGAGCCCTCAATATTTTGTAAGTTGATTTCAGACGTAAAGGTAGGCGCTCCAGGCCGACGTAATTCGGCCCACACCCAACGGTCGCCGTCCCATCCTTCCGGCAGCCTGCCACAGCCACATTCGGCCGAGTAAAGCAGATTGTCTTCGACAATCACACGTTTGATCAGCTGGCCATCGTTGGCCGCCGAGCCAGGCGCACCTGAACGGCTAGCCATCTTTGGTGATGGGGTACTGGCGCTGTTGCTGAGTAAAAATGGGGTGCTGTCAGACCAGCGGGAATGGAATTCAGGAGCGTAAAAGGTAAAGCTTTCGCCTGCCTCAAACGTGCTGTCAGCATCGCCGTTCCACAGAATTGGAACCGGTTGGCCCAAGTGTGTGAGCCGCAATTGGGTTGGATTTAGTTGAGATAGGGAGATGCCAAAAGATTGTAGCTGCGATTGATTGATCTCGACCATCCCTTCACCATCAATCTGAATGACCATGTCCGCCACGGTTGGGGCTGATTGGTTGGATCGGCTGCTTGACCGGCCGGGGATGGCATGTTGGCCGTTGACAACGATCTGATCGAGGGCTGTTTGAATGAATGTGGCTTTTTGTCGGCTGTGTTTTGTAATATCTGTTGGTGAGTTAGAAAAGTTGATTTCTACACGTGCATTTGGGACATAAGCGAATCCTGCATCTGGACCATCTTGAATCACAAGCGGAGAAAACGTCGCCCGGCCGATTCGGATTCCACCCATCACGCCGATTTCTTCAACCGATACGACAGGTTGGTCAAAACCGGCCATTGGTGAGAGTGCTTCGACAAAGTCCCCTCCGATCCAATCACCAGCTTGATTGGTCAGAATCCCCTGTGGTTTAGGGGCCAGGGCGATAGTGTGCTCGCTTGAGAGCGTCTGTCCGGGATCGTGATCAACGGAAACCTGATATGAGGCATTGGCGGGGATAGCAAATGTAACGGTGTGAACGGGTAGCTGGGGGGCACCAGGTGTTTTGATATGACTAAACTGATCGATAACCGGCCGCATGCCGAAAGCCGTCGACTCCCATTCTGGTTGGTCGGCCGACCATGAAATAACAAGCCCAGTTTCGTTAATTTGGGTGCTGGCCGGTGCAGCGGGCGTTTGGTTGGGCTGCGAGCCTTCAGCCTGCTGTTGGGCCATCCAAATAACAAGAACGAGTAGCAAGCTGATAATCAAAGGGCGGAGCCATGTGCGATAGGCGGTAGTTAATGTCATATTAGTTGTTTGCCAACGGGTTCACATCGATTAAGTCTGCAAACACAACGAGGCGCTGATCGTAGCGGCCGACAAAATAGTCGTAATCGCCACAAGTTACCAAGATCAATTGATCTCCGTTGTTGCTGTTTAATATTTTTGCGTTGTCTGGGTCGGCCCAAACAAGCCTGGAAATTTTGTAGGTATATTCTTGATTGTCATAAACATAAACAATCTCGTCATTAGGGACTAGCCCGGGCAGTTTGGCGAATGGCCCTTTGACCGGCCAAAAAGTGGTGGCGTGTCCGGCCAATATCATTGACTTTTCATCGCCCGGAAACCGGCCGCCGCCAGCCAAAAGCCCGACATCTTGGCGTAGCTCTTCAACTTGCCATTGGTTGTCGATAATGGGTACTGGCACAATCCCGCCGTTAAGGTCGATTTTGTCGATGATTAAAGTCCCGTTTTCGCTACTCCCGCTTGATGCAGTTTCTGTGGCTGCTTCAGTTTGAGTTGGGACGATTGTTGGCTCTTGGGTTGGGCTAGGCTCTGCTGAGGCCGGGGGGATGGCAGTTTCTGTTTGTGATGCGGGTGTGTTTGTTGGTGCGAGTGTGCTGACTGCAACTGGCGCAGCTGACTGGCTGACGGCCGCTTGCTCATTATCTAGCTTGCTAGTTGTTTCGCTTTCTTTCTCAATTTCTAAGATCGCAGTTGAGGCCAAGGTGGGAATTGGCTGTAGCTCGATGGCGGCCGGTAACGTGCTAGAGCGACCGTTTGTTTGTAGGAACAAAGCGGCCACGGCAACCAGCACAAATAGCGCCAAAATCAGCTTGATGATGGGTGATCTCATCAGATAAATTTATTTAGCAAGAGGGATCAGTAAACATGCTGAAACCGGTTGATCTTGGAATCAGCATGTTTTGATTGGGGCGATTATGATTTGCGTGCGTTAACCTGCTGCACGACAACATAAATTACAAGACTGATTATGGTCATGAGGAAGGCAAGGGTAAACAGTGATACCCAGATTGATGGCCCATATCCTAATTCTGGAATCTCTTGTGGAAATGTTGGGGTAGGGGTTGGTGGAACCGCTGTTGGGGGAGGGTTGTTGCTTTGACTAGATGTTGTTGCGGTTGGTTCGGCCGGGGCAGGTGTAGCGGTTGGCACAGAGGGAATCGGTGTTGCTGTTGGGGGGACCGGCGTGTTTGTCGCTGGTGCAGGCTGAGCCGTTGGTGTTTCTGTAATGGCGGCTTGAACAACTTGAACTTCAGAATTTGAAACGTAAAAGCCAAATAATGCGATAACCACCGCAAGGATAGTCATTTGAAGAACGCGATTGTGTTGAGTCATAAAAAAAGTCCGCTGGCAAATTGCCAAATAAAAAGGCTTGGATTTGTGGAAAGCCCCGTCCATCCTGCATAACGCTTAGAATGGACGGGACCGTGAATCTAATCAGATGTCACACTATGGCTTAGACACGATTGGCAAGAATACCTGCCATCCCCGACTGACTGTAACTGTAACAGGGCCATGGATGGTTTCAACACCGCTGGTATCGATATCGACTAACCAGTAGGTGTATGTACCTGGCGCTGGAACATCATCAACAAGCGAGTAGTTGTTGCCCGGAGCCGGGCCGTTGTCGATCGTAGATGGGATCCAGCCAACCGATTGAGAATCGGTGATTCGGCCGTTGTTAGAGCGCAAAACCTTGAATCCGAAATGGTCTATTTCTGATGCGGTTTGCCATAGTAAGGTTGCTTGACGATTGCCCGTGCGCATGCCGGTAAATGAGACAAGCTCAACGGCCGATGGCGGAACTGGGGCTGGAACTTGGATGATTTCAAAGTCAGAGTCATCCTCGTCATTGGGGTCTTGGTCATTGGTGACATCGTCGTCGTTAATCGTGTCTGAATCACCGCTATCATCAGTTGGGTCAGAGTCGTTGTCGTCTCCGCTGTCCTCGATGATGTCCGCCACATTTTTGATGGCTTGTGACTCGCTCACGATTGTGGCAACGATGGTGAAAATCGCCATTTCGCCTGGGGCTAGATTTGTTCCAGTCCAGATGATTTCACCACTTTGCCCCAATGGGGGTGCTGATGTGGCTGCAGGATTAACTGACACTAAAGTTAATTCAGCTGGCAATTTGTCTGCAACTTTGTATTCACCACTATCAAGCTCACCTTGGTTCATGACAGTGATCTGATACGTAATCTCTTGGCCGATTGTGTATGGGCCAGTTGATACGATCTCTTTGATCAATGCAAGGTCATATTCACCCAAGACGATTTCTTCAAAGTCAGAGTCGTCCTCGTCGTTCGGGTCTTGGTCGTTGGTGACGTCATCGTCGTCAAAGGTGTCAGAGTTGTCAGAATCATCGGTAGGATCAGAGTCGTCATCCTCACCGCTATCAGCGGTGATCTCAGCCGTATTCTTGATTGGGCTACCAGGTGCAGGTGCTGCATCGATGCGAGCAACTAAGGTAAATACAGCGATGTCGCCGGGTGCTAGATTTGTTGCGTCCCATGTAATTGTTCCGCTGCTGCCAACGGCCGGGCTGCTGGTGGCTGCTGGGCTGGCAGAAACAAAGACGAGTTCTGCTGGCAGATTATCTTCAACGGTGTAATCACCACTGTTGATGTCACCCTGATTCATCACTTCGATTTGATAGGTGATCTCTTGGCCAAGCTGATAAGGTCCGGCCGAGACGATTTTCTTAACCAGTGCCAAGTCATATTCCGCAACTGGGACAAACTCAAAGTCAGAGTCGTCTTCGTCGTTCGGGTCCTGGTCATTGGTGACATCATCGTCGTTAAAGGTGTCATCTTCATCAGAGTTGTCAGTTGGATCAGAGTCATCGTCTTCTCCACTGTCAGCCGTGATTTCAGCGATGTTTTTGATTGGTGCGGTTGGTAATGAGGCGAGCTCAGCCGTGATGGTGAAGGTCACCATGTCTCCAGCGGCTAGATTGGTGCTGTCCCATGAGACAGTCCCGCTGGTGCCAACGGCCGGAGCCGTGGTTGCCGCTGGGTTAGCCGAGACAAAGGTCAATTCGGCCGGAAGCGTATCTTCAACGGTGAAATCACCACTGTTTGTTTGACCCTGGTTCATGACCATAACATTAAAGGTGATTTGATCGCCAACTGCGAATGGACCAGGTGAGACCAGCCGCTTGATCAGGGCTAAGTCATATTCAGCGATGGGGACAAACTCAAAGTCCGAGTCATCCTCGTCGTTGGGGTCTTGGTCATTGGTGACATCGTCATCGTTAAAGGTGTCATCTTCGTCTGAATTGTCAGCTGGATCAGAGTCATCGTCGTTTCCGCTGTCAGCCGTGATTTCCGCGATATTTTTGATCGGGGTCGCTGGGATAGAGGCAAGTTCAGCCGTGATGGTGAAGGTCACCATGTCTCCAGCAGCCAGATTGGTACTGTCCCATGAGACAATCCCGCTGGTACCAACGGCCGGAGCTGTGGTTGCCGCAGGATTCGCTGAGACGAAGGTCAATTCGGCCGGGAGTGTATCCTCAACGGTGAAATCACCACTGTTTGTTTGACCCTGATTCATCACCACAACGTTAAAGGTGATTTGATCGCCAACTGCGAATGGACCGGTTGAAACAATCCGCTTGATCAAAGCTAAGTCATATTCAGCGATGGGGACAAACTCAAAGTCAGAGTCATCTTCGTCGTTGTCGTCTTTGTCATTGGTGACGTCATCGTCGTTAAAGGTGTCGTCTTCGTCAGAATTGTCAGCTGGATCAGAGTCATCGTCGTTTCCGCTGTCAGCTGTAATTTCTGCGATGTTTTTGATCGGTGCGGTCGAGAATGCTGCGAGTTCAGCCGTAATGGTGAAGGTCACCATATCGCCAGCGGCCAAGTCGGTGCTGTCCCATGAGACGACACCGCTAGTGCCAACGACCGGAGCCGTTGTGGCGACAGGGTCGGCAGAGACAAAGGTCAATTCGGCCGGAAGCGTATCTTCAACAGTGAAGTCTCCACTGTTTACGGTCCCTTGGTTCATGACCACAATAGAGAATGTAACTTGATCGCCAACATCAAATGGACCTGTTGAAACAAGTCGCTTGATAAGGGCTAAGTCGTATTCACCTACAACAATCTCTTCAAAGTCAGAGTCGTCTTCGTCGTTGTCGTCTTTGTCATTGGTGACGTCATCGTCGTTAAAGGTGTCATCTTCGTCTGAATTATCAGTTGGGTCAGAGTCGTCGTCTTCTCCACTGTCAGACGTAATTTCTGCAATGTTTTTGATCGGGCCGGTTGGCAGCGAATCGATTTCGGCCGTAACGGTGAAAGTCACAATTTCGCCAGGGATTAAGTTGGTGCCGGTCCAAGTGATGACACCCGTAGAGCCAAAGCCTGGATCAATCGTCGCTGCAGGGTTTGCAGACACAAAGGTCAGCTCCGGCGGTAAGGTGTCAGCTACGGTGTACTCACCACTATCCACGCCACCCTGATTCATAACCAAGATGTTAAAGGTGACTTGATCACCAACTTGGTAAGGGCCGGTTGAAGCCACACGTTTGATCAATGCCAAGTCATAATTTCCAGGCATGAGTCGATACAGGTAATCTTCTACCTCGCCGTCTGGGGCGGGGCCATCCGGGCCAAGATCATCGGCCGTGCTCAAGCGGAACCGAACACCAAGATCTGTATCAACAGCCGCTCCTGCAGGAACGGTAAAGGTCATGGGGACCTCAAGGTCAGTTGAGCCGGTCGGGATGGTGGTGCTAATGACTTCGTTGGGGCCGTCAAAGCTGCCGTCGCCGTTCCAGTCTACGAAGGCGTAGAAGAATGCATCTTGCCCTGTATTGTTGGTGACTGAACCTGTAAAGACTGCGGTATCACCAATTTTGGGGACTGGCGGGAGTTCAATGCCATCTTCGTCATCACCATTGGCGTCATCACCTGTGGCTGTTGCGTTTGGTTGTCCATCAAGTTCATCGTCAACAATTGGGCCAATGCCTAAAGTTGGGATAATAGGATGGCTTGGTCCCGGGGTTCCGGTAGAGTCGGTGTTGTAAATGCCATCGGGCAAGTCACCCCAGTCGGCCGGTGGCGGCAATGGGATCAAGAACGCAGTTCCCAAAATATCACCACTGATTCCTGCTTGGGTAGAGCCTGGCTCCCGAACCGATTCCGCTTGGATACAAGCCCACTCATCGCCCGTGTTTAATGTAATTGCGTCTGGCTCAACAACTTCGTCCCATTCAGTTCCTAAAGAACTGTTCCAAATCGATTCATACCCGGTTCGGATTTGAGTCCCGCTGTTCACGATCGTTCCGGCTGGTCCGGAGCCGTCAGCGCTATTAACGGTTGGAGGAGTTCCTGTGCCGGTTAGATAGAAGAGTCGCCCACCACGGAAAGGGGATGCGGCATTGGCTTGTCCAGACATGATCGCAGCGATATCAACTTGAGTTGCGGCCGGAACAGTTGGGAAGGTAACACAAACTAAATCTGAATAATTACCTGCGTAAGGCTGATCTTGGACTTCGTAAAACCAGTCTAAACCGGTGTGAAAGGCTACTTTGCCATAATCGAATTCGAGACATTCGTGGAATACATGAATCCCAACACCGTAGATTTCACTATTGTTTACGTCAGGATCTGACTCATCAGGCAAAGGCAGAACAACTCCCGAAATGGCGATGTTATTTACTCCGGCCGTCCAATCCGCGTCAAACTGCGTGGTGACGTCAATGAGTGCATTGCGCCGATAAAACGCTCGGCTGTCGGCGGCAGGGTTGACAGAGTCAAAACGGCCCCAATATTGATCGGTAATCGTAAAGTTGTTGCTCCCGTTCCCGTTAATGTCAATGTTTAGATCGGGATCGAAGTTTGGAATATTGTTGCCAGCGTCAACGACTGACTGTTCACCACGCCAGCGCATGTACCATTCAACATATGCTCCATGAATGATAGGCTTGCTCCCGTTTGAACAAGCAGGGACGTCTACGTCAAAGTTGTCGGCCACTGTATCTTCAAAGAAGGACTTGCCCCCAACAGCAATATCGACCCGGCCGGTAAAGGCCACATACTCTGTTAGCGGCGTGTCGATATTGTCGGTGCCAGTAGGTAAAGATGAAACAAGAATGCCGTTAATGTCATTAATGGCCGAAACATCTGGATTGTCGTTAGATGCTTCTAATGTACTTGTTTCTTCAGCGCTTGCTGTTAACACGCCAAAAGTAACCGGCAAAAACAATCCCAGCATAAACACCAAGGGGAGAATTGTTAAATGCCGTTTATTGTTTTTTACGCGATTTGGATACGAGGAGGTAAACTGCTTTGGTTGGATGGTCATAATGCTTTACCTTCGATTTTGAATCGTAAATTTATATTTTTCATTGGGTCCATTCATCCTGCTTTTTTATTGGTTCTTCTCTGATTTTATTTCAGAAGCCCGATATATTCCAACATTATGCAAAGTTACTAGGACATTAGTATAGCATCATAATTGGATATGAAATTTAAATCAGGTGGGGTAACTACGTATTTTTATTTAAATATCTTGTGTTAAGCAGGTTATAGAATGCAATTATAAGTCGGTTAGAAACTTCTCGTAGTCAACTGTTCTTGATTGCACCCCTGAGAAATAAGTAGGTTAAATAGATGCCTGCTTTTATAGAATTGTAGACGAATGAACTCGATTTTAGGTTTAGTATTTGTTTGAAAAGCTTCGCTCGCACTTGTTTGCACTTAGACATAAACCAGCTGTTTTAGGTGCGTAGGTAATCTATAAGTCACATCGTTTAATTCCAAAATTAGGATACGCTTGAATCAGCCACACCAAATAATTGAGTGTGGCTTTTTTATTTTCTACGAGAACTCTATGAACCAAATCCGATCATTTTGGAGCCAAGCGAAGAACGCGCCCCCAAACATCAAATATTTTATGTTTACAGTGCTGGCCTATGGGATTGCCGTTGAAGGCATTAGCCAAGTGCTATTAAACCTATATTTGCTGCGTTTAGGATATGGCACTGAATTTATCGGGACGCTAAATTCGGCCGGGCTGTTTGTTTTCGCCTTGGTGAGCCTTCCAATTGGGGCGGTGCAGCGTGTTACAAGCAGGCAAATGCTTGTGATTGGGCTGATTTTGTCGGCAATCGGAAACATTGGTCTCCCTTTGGCTCCATTTATGGCGGCCGACCCATCATTTGTTCTCATCGCTTTTCGGATCATAGGGATGATTGGGCTGAGCTGTTACTTCGTCCACCAAATGCCGTTTTCAATGGAAATCACCTCGCCAGAATGGCACAGCCGAATTATGTCGGTCACGATGGCAATGTTTTCGATGGCCGCCTTTTTGGGTAGCTGGGTAGGTGGCTTGCTCCCGGAATTTTTTAGCCGCATGTTAACCATCCCTATTGATAACCCGTGGCCCTTCCAAATTTCGATGCTAATGGCTACGTTGCTTGTGATTCCGGCGATTTTTATGACGATGCGGATTACCGAAACGGCGGTTGCTGAATCTAATGTGGCCCAAGAGCCGGCCGAATCACGATCAATGTGGCAGGCTGTCCGGCCGATTCTTGGCCTAGTTGCACTCATCATCGTGATTCGTGCGGTTCAAACCAGCGGTGTGGGTGTCATGCTTACCTTTTCCAACGTCTATTTTGACGACGCGCTCAATGTGCCCACCGGCCGGATCGGTTTTATTAGCGGCTTTGGCCGTTTGATGGGGGTTCCCATGTCGCTGACCATTCCGTGGATGATGCGCCGTTTTGGCAGCTTCCATTTTGTGTTTATCGCTTTGGGAGCCATCGCAATCCTCTTGATCCCGATGGCACTAATCCCATTTTGGCCGGTGGCGGCCGTCGCCTTAATCGCCATTAACAGCATGGGAGGCTGGCGCTATCTGTCATTCCTGACCTTTACGATGTCCCAAGTTTCAGAAAAGCAGCGTAGCCTCATATCAGGTGCAGGAGAGATGGCGATTGGGGCAGGTTTTGGAACCGCTTCTTTTGTGGGCGGTTATATCATCGCGTGGTATGGATATAGAGAGCTGTTTTTGTTTGGGGCAGCGATGACACTGATTGGAATAGCTCTTTTTTGGATTGCGTTTCGCAAACGGGCGGCCGGGTCAGTTAAAATAGCGATTTGAGGTAAAAAGTATGAAACTGTTCAAATTAGCCATGTTTATTTTTGTGGGTGCATTTGCAGTCGGCTGTGGCCCCTTTGGCGATGATTACGAGCCGGCTGCGTTCACCGTTGATGGAGATCAAGCTGTTATGAACGGGGTGATTGACGGAACGACCCCCGGCCGGGTTGAAGATCTTATTGCAGACTATCCCGAGGTGGCTTTGATCATCATGCAGGATGTTCCTGGATCCGACAATGACGAGGCGAACATCGAAGCGGCCCGTCTTGTGCGCAGCCATGGGTATGCCACCCATGTTCCGGCCGATGGTGAGATCGCGTCAGGCGGGGTTGATTTTTTCTTGGCTGGAGTTGAGCGCAGCTATGCAGACGGGGCAAAGTTTGGGGTCCACTCATGGGCGGCTGGGTCAGGTGAAACCGGGGCTGACATACCGCAAGATGATCCTGAGCACGAGCTATATCTTGATTATTATGCAGAGATGGGTGTGGCGGCCGACTTTTATTGGTTTACGCTGGATGCGGCTCCGGCCGAAAGCATCCATTGGATGACGGCTGACGAGCTGGTTTTGTACGAGTTTGCCACTAAATGATAACTATCCGGCTTCGCTAAATTCTTGAGATAGCTGATCGATGAGCCCTTTGGCCGTGGGTAGATCATTGATTTTCGAAACACCCACGCCCGAATACATCCCCAAAGCTGAGACATTGCCCGTCATTCCGACAACCGGGGTCAGCTCTTGATACCGTTCAATCGGGGAACCGTCTGGCTCATACGCCACAATCTCATGTTCGTTGGGGCGTTGGCCGGGTTGTGGACAGCCTGCCGCTTCCCACATTTCAACGCTGTCGTTGCGCAAGATGCGATGGGTCGCGTGTTCCCATCCTTTGTTGAGGCAAACGGTGAAAACGGTTGAATCTTGCCCTGCATTTAACAGCGCCTGTTTGTAATCAGCGTGGGCCAAACTTTCTTGGGTCGCGACAAAGCGAGTCCCCATCACCGCTCCGGCCGCCCCTAAATTGAGCATGTGGCGCACATCGTGGCCGGTTGTGATTCCACCCGCGACCAAGACCGGCATAGAGCCTGAAACTGAGAGCACCTGGGCCAACGTTTTCTCCAGCGGTTGAGAGGCTTGAACATGGCCCCCAGCTTCTACACCTTGGCAGACAAGATAATCTGCCCCTAAGTCGATGGCCGCTTTTGCGCCAGCTCCGCTCGTGACTTGAATCCCCATCTTTGCACCTGAGCTGTGGACTTGAGCAACCTGCTCTGGCGTGGGAACGCCCCAAGAAAATTGAACGGCCGGTACGCCAAGCTCAAGCACAGCTTCTAACGATCTCGGCTTAAAATTGAGCACGTAGTTGACGTAGAAAGCCTCATTTGTTCCCGCTTGAACCTGTTTAACCATGTCGCAAGCACTTTCGGCCGAATCCCAAGTGAGTGGGAGCGAGGCCAACGCCCCTGCGTTAGCGACGGCGACGGCGAGGTCAACTCCGGCCGGGCCAGCGATTGACGCTTGGATAATAGGGACGTCTAGGTTGAACCAAGAGCAAAATGTTTGGGCTTGTGGGTTAAGAGCGGTTGATTGGTCGGATCGGCTGGTTGTCATAATTTTTAGATGGCGTTTCAAATTGTTAGCGGTACACTTTGCGGCTGATTATGACCGAAGAAACCTCACCATCCAAATCAAAAACGGGAGCGCGTAAGCGGAGGCAGAGACGAGGGGGCAGCGATGCATCGACCCCGCCAAAAGTGAACCCGGCCGTCCCTGGCACGTTAGGGGGGCGCTACCAACCCATCCCACAGAATGAGCTGCCCAAGTTGGACGGTGCGATACGCCACGTTTTGATTGAAACGGGGCTGAGTGAAGCGCCACCGATTGTGATTGAAACGATCACGGCTCACGGGGGCACCTTAAGCGATGACGGCCGCATCTGTTTTTCGGCCGACCTAATCGACCGGTTTTTGGCCGAGTACAAACGAGATTGGACCCTGCACGGACAAGCGGCCGAGCATGATTTGCTGCTTTCAGGCCAGCGGGTCTATTTGGGTACAGGGGGTGCTGCGCCGCAGGTGGTTGATCTTGAAACCGGCCGATACCGTGATTCAACGCTGCAAGATTTGTACGATGCGGCTCGCCTGTGCGACACGCTCGACAACGTCCACTTTTTTAGCCGGTCGCTGGTCGCACGTGACATGCCAACCTCTTTATTGATGGACGTGAACACCGCTTATGCTGCGTTGAGTGGGACTCAAAAACATGTGTTTACCAGCATCACAGATCCTGAAAATGTCGCTCCTGTAGCGGAGCTGTGCTATTTGATTGCTGGCTCTCGCGAGGCGTTTGAGCAACGGCCGTTTATCTCGCTTAATATCAATCATGTGGTGCCCCCATTGCGCTACCATGCGGAATCGATTGGGGTGATGGCGGAGGCGGTTAAGCGGGGGATTCCGGTCCATTGCAACGTGTTTAGCCAAGTGGGGGCTTCAACCCCGGTGACGCTGGCGGGGGCGATTGTGCAAAACACGGCGGAGAGTTTGGCCGGTATGATCTTTGCGTGGCTGATTAACCCAGATGCCAAGGCGATCATGGGGCTGCGGCCGATGTTGACCGATTTGCGCACCGGCGGCATGAGCGGCGGCAGCGGCGAGCAGGCGTTGGTGATGGCCGCATCAGCACAAATGGCTGGGTTTTATAACCTGCCAAATTCCTGCATTGCGGGGGCGACTGACAGCAAACTGGCTGATGCACAGAGCGGTTATGAAAAAGGATCAACAGTTACGATGGCGGCGTTAGTGGGGTCAAACTTGGTCACGCAGGCGGCCGGGATGCACGCAGGGCTAATGGCGGTTGCGTTTGAAAGTTATGTTATCGATAACGATATGTTGGGTGGGGTGATGCGGTCGCTCAGCCCGTTTGAGGTGACAGACACAACAATGGCGACCAACATGATCGATGAGATTGTGCGGGGAGAAGGGCATTTCTTGGGCCATGCTGAAACATATAAACGGATGGCGAGCGATTTTTTGTACCCTGATCTGGCTGATCGCAGATCTCCGGCCGAGTGGGAGGAGGCTGGCTCGAAAGATATTCGGGAAGTGGCGAAAGAGAAGGCCCGTCAGATTTTAGCTACCTATTTCCCGAGCCATATCCCGGCCGAGGTAGATGCAAAGATTCGGGATAAGTTTGATATTCGATTAAAAAGAAGGGATAGGTAACGATGAAAATAATGGTATTCGGAGCCGGATCGATGGGATCGATCTATGCGGCGTTGATGGCCTCGTCTGAAAACGGGGGCAACGAAGTGTGGGCCGTGGACCAATGGCAAGACCATGTCGATGCGATCAACACACACGGTCTACGTGTGGAGGGGGCCAGCGGAGACCGTACGGTCAAAACGATACAAGCCACCACAAATGCGGCCGATGCCGGGCCGTGTGACCTCTATATCATTGCGACAAAAGCGGATGGGGTGCGAGCTGCGGCCGAAGCTGTGTCACAAACGATGCGGCCGGACTCGCTGGTGCTAACGATCCAGAATGGATTGGGGGCGGGTGAACGGATCGCAGAGTTTATGCCGACCGAGAACGTGCTGTTGGGAGTAGCGGCCGGTTTTGGGGCATCGATGCGCGGGCCGGGGCACGCCCATCACAACGACATGAACTTGATCCGGCTGGGTGAAATGAATGGCGGAATGACTGACAGGCTCCAGATGCTGACCCAGCTGTGGCAGGATGCTGGGTTTAACGCCAAAGCGTTTGCTGACATTAATCAACTGATCTGGGAAAAGTACCTGTGCAACATCACCACGGCCGGGCCGTGTACGGTGTTTGATTGTACGTTGGGAGAACTACAGGCAAACCCGATGTGGTGGAAAATAGCCTTAGGCTGTGCAACCGAGGCGTTTGAATTAGGCAAGGCGCAGAAGATCAACTTTAGCTTTGATGATCATATCGAGTATGTGACCAAT
This sequence comes from Chloroflexota bacterium, assembly GCA_020628815.1. Lineage (GTDB taxonomy): Bacteria > Chloroflexota > Anaerolineae > Promineifilales > Promineifilaceae > WTJY01. Next base: position 22,171 of record JAHDEN010000006.1, read on the forward strand.
TTTGTGGATCGGATGCCGAACGCCCGGCCGTCGATGTTGCTTGATCACCATGCAAAACGACGCTCAGAGATCGGGGCGATTAACGGGATGGCGTCTGAATTAGGGGAACGGTTGGGGATTCCAACTCCATACAACGATGTGGTGAGCGCGATTGTGCGACGGGCCGAAGAAAAATTCTAGACGTTCTGCAGGTGTAAATACATGAAAATAGCTAGTTTTAAAATTAATAATCAAACAGGGTTTGGCGTTGTCGTTGATGGCGCAGTGGTTCCGGCTAGTGCTGAGTTTGCCCAAACCTACCCAACGGTGCGGGATGTGTTGACGGCCGATGCGCTAGATCAACTGGCGGCCGATTGTGCCCAATCCCATCAGAAAATTGGGCTGGACAAAGTGCAACTGCTGCCACCTATCACCAACCCTGGCCGGATATTTTGCGTCGGGATCAACTATGCCAAACGGTACCCGGTGGCGAACGAAGAGGGTGAGTTCCCGTTTATGCCGCCGCCCGAAAACATTATTTTGTTTGCCAAGCTTGATGGGACACTTGTAGGCCACGGCCAGCCGCTGGAGATTCCAGCTGGCGAAGCGGCCGAGACGTTTGATTACGAAGGGGAGATTACGGTGGTGATTGGCAAAGGGGGGCGGCATATCGCGGCCGAGAATGCGTTTGAGCATATCGCTGGATACACCATTATGAACGATGGGAGTGTGCGGGGCTGGCAAAAGCACAGCGTGCATGCGGGCAAAAACTTTGCCAATTCGGGCGGATGTGGCCCGTGGATGGTCACGGCCGATGAAATTGATGATCCGTTTGCCATGACGTTGCAGACCCGTTTAAACGGAGAGCTGGTACAAAACACGGTAGCCAGCGAGATGGTATTTGGCATTCCCGAATTGATCGCTTATATCTCGCACACGATAGATTTGCGGCCGGGGGATCTCATCGCCACCGGGTCGCCAGAGGGGTCGGGCGGTAGCCGCAAGCCGCAGCGCTTTTTGCGTGCCGGTGACGATTTAGCAATCTCGGTTTCTGGTATTGGGACACTGAAAAACCGTGTGGGTTAGATGGGGGTCGAGTTGTCGACTATTTCAGCGATCTCGGCCGGATCTAAATCTTCATTCATCTGTTCAATGCGCCAGAATTCTTCTTCGGTAAACAAGTAGCCTTCATCGTTTAGATTTTGGTTGCGCTGTAGCACCCGTTTTAAGCGTATCTCGGCCGGGCATTCGACCCAAACCAGCTTAAATTGATAGCCTATTCTTGCAGCCTCTTTTCGTACTCCGTCTCGCATCGGTTTGGTGCCAAAGCCTTCTAAAACCAAATCGATGCCCAAACTGTGTAGCTGTTTGGCCTGTGTCCAAATGAGGGTGTCCATGCGTTTGCAGCAGTCCGCAAAATCAAGCGTTTCGATGTTGTTTCCATAGGCTTTGACCAGCAGCTCGTCGTGTGAAAGATAAAAGGCTGGCAGGTTGGCCGCCATTTTTTTTGCGATGGTGCTTTTGCCTGCGCCGGTGTGGCCGGTGATTAAGGTTAGGGTGGGTGATCGATTCATTTGTTTGTACGATTTTTTAGATTGACTGATAATTCTGCTGATAAAAATTTGTACTATCAATTTGCTATATCTGTAACTTACCCACGGCTGCAAATTAGAGCAAATTGGTTGTTGCAAGGATGATAAACACCTTCTGAAAGGAGACTTCCCATGACACGTTATCTTTCTCAAGAACAACTTGAATTTTTTGACCGAAACGGCTATTTAATTGTCGAAAATGTGATCGATAGTGCGACGCTCAATGCGTTATGGTCCGAATATGATCAACAGCTCAACCATGCGGCCGAGATCCTCGTCCAGCAAGGTAAGCTGAGCCAGAGCTATGCTGGGCTGGCTTTTGGAGAGAGGTATTGTGCGATTATGGCCGAAGCGCCTGAAGCGTTTCAGCATTTAGAAATCTGTTACCCGCTTGAAAATCACAACTTTCCGGCCGATGTGCCAATCCACACTGGTCCGGCCGTTTTTAACTTGCTCACCCATCCAAATTTGCTCGATGCGGTTGAGTCAATTATCGGACCTGAGATTTCTAGCAATCCGGTGCAACACGCCCGCATAAAACCACCGTTTCGGGATGTGCATGATCAGGTGGCGGCCAATTCATACATCGGCCGGACCACATGGCACCAAGATCAGGGTGCACTTTTGGATGAGGCGAATGAGTCCCAAGTGCTGACAACGTGGGTTGCGGTTACGGATGCACCTGAGGAGCGGGGGTGTATGGTGGTGATTCCCGGCAGCCATAAGAAAAATGAGCTAACCGTTCATTGCCCCGGCAAAGGGGTCACCTCTGAAAACTTTATCCCAGAAAAATTGTTAGGGGATGATAAAGGGAACCGAGAAATGGTGACGATGCCGTGCAAAGCGGGAGATGTTGTGATTTTGCACCAGTTTGTGGAACATGCGGCACTACCAAATCAAACCGATATGATCCGCTGGAGTTTTGATCTACGCTGGAACCCGACAGGGCATCCGTCCGGCCGACCAGCGTTCCCAAGCTTTGTTGCCCGTAGCCGCAAAAGCCCCGAAAGTGAACTGCGAGACTACAAAGTGTGGGGAGATCTTTGGCATTCCGCAAAGGATCGTATTGTGAGCGGGGATTACAGCGGCCAAGTGTTTAACGAAGATCGCTGGAAGAAATATACGGACGCGCCGGTTTGCGCTTAAATTTAAGGAGAAAAATGTGCTCTTGAAAGCTGCGTTAAACGGCAATCGAACTGTGCAAGATTGCCGTTTGGTTCCGATTACTCCAGAACAGCTTGCAACCGATGCGCAAGCGGCCGTTGCTTTGGGTGTTGGCGCAATCCATGTTCATCCGCGTGATAAGGATGGATTGGAAAGTCTGCGCTGGGAGGACATTGAACCGGCTCTGCTCGCCATTCGTGAGGCTTGCCCGGGCACGCCGATCGGGATTAGTTCCCGTAAGGGGATAACTGAGACGGCGGCCGAGCGATTTGAACTTGTGTCTGATTGGAAAGAAACCTTAGATTTTGTCTCGGTTAATTTTCATGAGGCGGGATCGGTTGAGGTGGCGCGTAAGCTGCTGGACTTAAACATTGGTGTAGAAGCCGGATTGTTTACCCCGCAGGCGGCCGAAAATCTGGTGCAAAGTGGGCTGGCTGAAGCCTGTCTGCGCATCATGTTTGAACCGGTTGACCCGTTGCTTGAGGATGCTTTGAAGACGGTAAACCAGATTGAGGAAATCCTTGATCGTGCCAAAATCGCCAATTCATCCCGCCTTTTGCATGGATTTGACGCAACCGCGTGGGACCTTGTCGCAGAAGCCAAAAATCGAGGCTATGATACGCGGATTGGACTAGAAGATACGTTGTTTTTGCCAAATGGAAATGCGGCCGAAGGCAACGTTGATCTTGTGTTAGCAGCCAAGGAACTTCTAACGATTTAATCTATCACTCTGTAACAAATGTGTTTTTAAAGAGCCTAAAAGAGCGTCGTTCCTGCGACGGCAGGAATCTAGTGCCAGACCGAGCGCTGGATACCCGCCTTCGCGGGTATAACGGTCCCAACTAGAATTGGGGAATATAAATGCTACAGAGTAGTGTGCTAAACAAAATTTTCTAAAGGGTAAAAAATGCGCTATCAATTTTATACATGTGATGTTTTTACAGATGTTCGATTTGGAGGCAATCCTCTGGCTGTTTTCCCCGATGCCCGAGGTTTGTCGGCCGAGCAAATGCAGAAAATCGCTCGAGAGATCAACTATTCTGAAACGACGTTTGTTTTCCCGGCCGAACAAGGCAACACCCGTAAAGTCCGCATTTTTACCCCGATGATCGAGGTCCCTTTTGCAGGGCATCCAAATGTGGGGACGGCGTTTACGTTGGCATCAACGGGCGAGCTGGGTGAGATTGAAGAGACGACGGAAATTGTGTTTGAGGAAGAGGCTGGGCTTGTACCGATCACGATTCGAAAAGAAGCTGGAAAGCCGATTTGGTGTGAGCTTAAAGCGCCTGAGTCGGTCAGCATCGGCCGGATGATTTCGGCCGAAAAAGCTGCCCAAGCGCTTTCATTGAAACCGGAAGAAATTGCGACGGCCAATCACCGGCCGCAAGTCGCCTCTGTCGGTCTGCCATTTTTGATTGTGGAATTACGAGATATCGATGCGCTGGAGCGGGCTCAAGCCAATGTGGCCCGTTTGCGCGAGCTAAAAGGAGTCGGTATCACACCGGACATCCACTTGTACGTTCAAACCGGCGATGAGTTTGACCTGCGCACTCGGATGTTCGCCCCGTTGGACAACGTCCCTGAAGACCCGGCAACCGGTTCTGCAAACTGCGCTTTGGTCGGGATGTTAACCGCCATCAACCCGGAAAAGAGCGGTGATTTTAGTTGGCACATTGCCCAAGGGTTCGAGATGGGTCGGCCGAGTATTTTAGATGCTCGAACCACAAAACAGGATGGGACAGTCACTGGTGTTTGGGTTGCGGGGAGCAGTGTGATGGTGGCTGAAGGGACGATTGAAATTTGAATGGATAAGGATAGAAGATAGGGATAGGGAGCCTGTTTTAACTTTGGCAAGAGGGCAATTATTACGCATGTAACGTTCGATCCCTATTCCCTGTCCCTATCGACTTATTCATTAAGCAACGCAATCGGGAAATAAATCTTGACCAAGAGATTTTGTGGATTCTCCGGTTCTTCTGTGGGTGATGATGTGGGAATTACGGTGGGCGTTTGGGTAAATACCGGCGTCGCATCTGGTTGTACCGTGCCTTCAATTGTCGCTGTAGCCGTCGCGGTAGCTGTACTAGTTGGGTTAGGCGTGGCTGTGCTAACGGCCGTTGGCGTCTCTTCTGGGATTTGGGTGGGAGCAACCGTTGGTGTGTTTATTGGGAGCGGTGTCGATTCGATAACCTCTTGAGTCGGCGTTGGTGTTTGTGTCAAAGTTGATGTTTCTGTTGGTTCGGGTGTCGGGGTTAATGTTGACGTGGCGGTTGGGGTATTAACCGGCGTGTTGGTGGGGGTGTTAGTCGGTGTATTTGTCGGGATGCTGGTCGCCGTGCTGGTTGGCTCAGGTGTTGGTGTATCTTCCTGAGGTGGCGCGGCCGTAGGACAGTCACCGCCAGGCTTACTAGAGTTTTTGTTGTCAGCATCAACGTAAATGTCATCAAAATACAGCGTGCCACCAGCTTGCCCCGTCCGGCCAAAGAATGACCTTAATGCGCTTGAACCGCCGTTACGGAAGTCAAACGTTGTTTTGCCATCGGCCGAAATCGTTGTCCGTGCGTCATATTGCCCACCCCGGGCAAACACGCGGTACTCGTTTGTTTGATTGTCCATCTCGATCCAAACGCAATACCATGTTTCATCCTGAAATACTTGGCTACTGCCTAAGTACGCGTTTTCGCTTCTAACTCGAAACTTGCCCGCATCGCTCGGCTGACCACCCACTTGAGTCTCAAAGTTTTCCCAAACAGTTGGCACTTTTAGGTCGGATCCGCCGCCGAAACCATCTACCGAGCCGGTGCGCCTCATCCTAAAAAACAAGGTTCCGTCGTACGGATTGCGAATTTCTTGCGGAAACAGCTTGCTACTTTGCTGATCTTTCCCGGTCAAAGAAACGACTCGGCCGGAACCATCATTGGGATCAGAAACAACTTGAACACCGCTTGTAGCACTCCATCCATTTTTGGCGTTTAAGCTACCAAGTGACACCCCATTAAAATTATCGATTAATTTCCAGCCTCCCTCTGACGGGGGCTGAAGGTTGTCGTTTTGTTCGCAGTGGCCGGCTGCAACAGTTGTGTTAAAGCCACTTGAATCAACATAGATATCATCGATGTATAACTCACCACCGTTTGAACCGGTGCGGCTGAAGAACGTTTTAAGGGATTGCGATCCTCCATTTCGAAAGTCGAATGAGTCGTTGTCTCCTACAAGGACGGGAACTCGGGTGTCGTACCCTCCGCCCCTTGCGTAAACTTTGTAGCTGTTTGAACCATTATCAACTTCTAGCCAAATGCAGTGCCAGACCTCTTGGTACAACGTGGTTAGCCCGCCTGAAATCGAGCCGCCGTCTCTGATAAGCAGTTGCCCCCCGGTGGCCGGTTGTGCCCCGACCTGAACTTCAAAGTCAGACCAGTTTGATGGGTTTGAAACATCTGATCCACCTGCAAATGCGTCGAGGCTCTCAATTTGCCGCATCCGAAAGAAAATTGTCCCTTGGCCTTCATCAGGGATGGCGTTCGCAAATGGTTTAAAGGAATATTCATCGCTGCCGGATAGCGCCATGACTTGGCCCGAGCCAGACACTGGATCTGCTTCGACCTTCACTTTGCTCGTAGAGGTCCAGCCATTTCTGCCATTTAGGGCTCCGTGGGATAACCCTGAAAAGTTGTCGACTAATTCCCATCCAGCCAAGTTGGCAGATGCACTTTGACCGGCCGAAGATGAGTCTGCGCTTGGTTCAGCATTTAATGACCCCGCAGAAATTAAGAAGATGGCGAAAAGAGCGGCCGATAACTTCCACAGGATCGCCCCTTTGCTCCTTTTCAGAATTGAATTCAAACCCATAATTTCCTTTCCTTTTTCCCTTTTTTTGATTGGGCAGCTCGGTTTTTCCCTAATGAAAAGTTTGTCCTGTTTTGACAATTGTCACAGACTTTCTGAGCTACCTCTGTAGGATATATGAAAGTGAAAGGATCGTAAAAGCGATGATCAAATGTTGATTGATTCTACCCCCTTTTGAGAAGATAAATTTATGATCACAGCGGAAATAAAAAAGCAGACCATTTCTGATCTGCTTTTAAGCTACTTTAGTATGACCTTGTACAAGTTACTTTAAGGCATCTGCGTGAAAAGCGATGTGCTCGCCGATAAAAGATGCGATGAAGTAGAAGCTGTGGTCGTATGCAGCCCGGAGTCTGGCCTTGAGCGGGTAACCAATCTTTGAGCAGGTATTCACAAAAAGCTCGTAGTTAAGTTGCTCCACCAAAAAGCCGTCGGCGTCACCTTGGTCGATCAACATCGGCATTTTCTCTGCCCCGTTTTGTACCAAATGATGTGCATCATACTCGAGCCATGCATCCCGATCATCTCCCAGATAGTTGCTGAACGCTTTCTCCCCCCATGGACATTGAGTAGGGGCGCAGATGGGTGCAAATGCGGATACCGATTTAAACCGGCCGGGATTTTTTAGTGCAATCGTCAATGCCCCATGTCCCCCCATCGAATGACCAAAGATGCTTTCTTTGCCTTTGATTGTGGGGAAGTTGGCCTGAACTGCCTCTGGCAGTTCGTTGACGATGTAGTCATACATGTTGTAATGGCCCGACCAAGGCTCTTGGGTAGCGTTCACATAGAAGCCAGCACCTGTGCCAAAGTCCCAATGGTCATCTTCCCCTTCGATACCGGCCCCACGTGGGCTGGTATCCGGGACGACGAGCATAACGCCGTGCTCAGCCGCATAGCGCATTGCACCTGCTTTTGTGACAAAGTTTTCGTGAGTACAGGTTAATCCCGACAGCCAATACAAAACGGGTACCGGCCCCGTTTCCGCCTGTGGGGGCAGATAGACGGCGAAGGTCATTGGACAGGCGCAAGCGGCCGAATCGTGGGTGTATACCTCGAGCCAGCCGCCAAAGCTGCGGGTGTTTGATTTTTGTGTTAGTTCAGTATGTGACATGCAAAAGATAGAGATAGAGGATAGAGAGTGGTGCTAATGAAAATTTTGTCGCTAAAACAAAAAAGATTTCGGCCACTGCTCGCTATCCCTATCTCTTTTCTCTATCCTTTTTAGAATAAAATTACCGAGCGAATGCTCTCACCATGGTGCATGAGGTCGAACGCTTTGTTGATGTCTTCAAGTCCCATTTCATGGGTAACCATTTCGTCGATTTTGATTTCGCCAGACATATATTTATCAACATATCCAGGCAGTTCGGTGCGCCCTTTTACGCCGCCAAATGCTGATCCACGCCAAACACGGCCGGTAACCAGTTGGAACGGCCGGGTAGAAATCTCTTGCCCTGCACCTGCAACACCGATGATCACGCTTTCGCCCCATCCTTTATGACAGCATTCAAGCGCCGCCCGCATCGTTTCTACATGGCCGATCGCCTCGAACGAGTAATCAACACCACCGTCGGTCATGTCTACAATCACGTTTTGGATCGGGTCCGAGAAATCTTTTGGATTCACAAAATCGGTCGCACCCATTTGCATCGCAAACTCTTTTTTGGCCGGATTAATGTCAATCGCAATGATCCGCTCTGCACCGGCCATTTGGGCACCTTGCAGGCAGCTAAGCCCAACTCCGCCCAGACCAAAAACAGCCACTGTTGAGCCAGCTTCGACCTTGGCCGTATTCATGACTGCACCGATACCGGTTGTGACACCACAGCCCAGTAGACAGATTTTTTCCAGCGGAGCAGATTTGCTAACTTTTGCTAAAGCAATTTCTGGCATTACCCCATATTCAGAGAAGGTTGAGCATCCCATAAAGTGATAAATCGTTTTTCCGTCTTTCGAGAAACGTGAGGTGCCGTCTGGCATCAACCCTTGCCCTTGTGTGGCTCGTACCGCGCCGCACAAGTTGGTTTTGCCAGATTTGCAGAATTTGCAAACGCCACATTCGGCCGTATACAAAGGGATAACGTGGTCTCCCGGTTGCAATGTCGTGACTCCGGCGCCAACTTCTTCAACAACTGCGCCCCCTTCATGCCCCAAAATTGTGGGGAAAACCCCTTCTGGATCGATGCCAGAAAGTGTATAGGCATCTGTGTGGCACACACCTGTGGCAACATTGCGAATCAGGACTTCCCCTTCCTTTGGTCCCTCTAGATCAACTTCAGTTACTTCAAGCGGCTCATTGGCTGCCCATGCTACGGCTGCACGTGTTTTCATTTCTTGTCTCCTAATTTTTGCTTTTGGATCAGTTTAACTCGTCCGGTCATATTTTCCCTGAAAAAACAGGTTGTGCCATGTCAAAAATCAGACGTTCATCTCACTATCAGGTTTGTACTGATGGATGAGGGTGGCCAGTGCACTCACTTTCTCTGGGTCAAGCTCATAAAACGACCGGCTAATTCCGGTAGCGACTAAGAAGTAGTCAACCCACGGCAAAAACTGGTAGGCATTCTCGGCCGTTATGCCGCTGGCAATGGCCAACGGTTTGGGGTGGATGGCTTTTTTCATCGCCTTGATTTTGTCGATCTGAGCCACTTCTCCCGTGGCGACACCGCTTGTTGTCACAACGTCCATATACGTTTTGGCGATGGTCGCTGCCCGGCCAACGGCGCTCGTACTTACCGGCCGCTGATATTTGAAAGCAACTCCACCAAAATACAACCCATCCCAGCCAGATTTAACCCGTGCCGCATTGATTAGAATCGCAGCAGGCTGAGCACCTTGGCGTTCATCAATTTCAGCATTGTCGACCCAAACGGCCGAAACTTGAGGGGTAAGATGTTGAAAAACTTCAACTGCCGGTAGATCGAGGCAGTTCACTCCGATCAGCTTGTTTGGAAAGGTGGCCGCAACGGCCGAATGGATACGCAATAGGCCGGTGAATGATAGGTCACGCTCCCCAGCTTGGTTTTCATGGTTAACCAGAAAAACTCCATCACAGCCAGCCTGAAACGCGATGGCCGCATTGTCAACCGCTTGCTGTTCGTTCAGGACATGGATCACAGGGAAGAGCTTTTTGGGATGTTGCATATTAAATTGCTCCATAATGTTGGATTGTTTTTGCGGCTTGTTTTGCTCCAGCTTTTAGAGAATCTTGAATCGATGCACCTTGGAAGTAGGCGACGGTAAAGGCTGCTTGAAATGAATCTCCGCAGCCGGTTGTGTCAACAATCTTCGCAACCGGAATAGCTTGTTGATGCAAAAGCTCTGAATCTGCGATCGCCACACTCCCTTTGTCGCCCAGTGTAACCACAAATTGAACGGTTGGGTGCTGCTGCGCCAGTTGCAGAAACCGGTCTACTGTCGTTTGATCACCGCTAACAAAGGCTAAATCGATATGTTTTAAATAGGGGATAATCTCATCATCCCGGCCGTTGTAATCAAACCAATCTCCAAAATCAACCACTTTTTTCCCGGCAAACGGTAAATCTCGAATCACCGCATTAAACGTTTCTTTGGTGTACGAAATATCAAAACGAGAAACCACAATGTCGTGCAGCTGTACAAATGCTAAATCGGCCGCAGATGGTTTGTAGTGGGCCAGAACGTGTTGATGATAGCTATTGGGTGGGAAAAAGCGCTCTCCGTTTTCGAGTACAACAATCTCACAATGGGCCGTTTTGCCTGGCACAACAGAAATGTGAGACGTGTCGATCCCTTCTTGCTCTAGCTTCCCCAAAATCATCTCACCGTTGGTATCATTGCCCACAACGCTGACCATAGAAACGGTTTCGGCTCCGCACCGTTTGGCCTGCACCGCAAAATTGAGGGATATGCCCCCTACAAATGTTTGGTTGATGGCTGGGTAAAAGTCGGCCGTTGTCTCCCCTACAGATACAAGTTTCAGCATCGGCTTAGGGGAGTCTGTTTTCATCTAACCAAGTTGCCAGTTTTTTTAAATCAGAGCTGAACTGTTCAAGCTCATCGGCCGACCACGCTTCAAACCATTGGATAATATCTGGACCCAAATCCTTCATCACGCTCCCAATCGCTTGGTATCCGGCCGGGGTAATCGACACATACTTTTTCCGAGAATCCTGCTCATCTTTGCGGGTTTCAACCAGTCCCGACTTTGACAGCTTCTGCACAATTTTTGTGATCGCTGGCTGGTTAAGCTCTAACGCATTGGTTAAATCAGATACCGACTCGTTTTTGTCCTGATGTCGGGCCAAGTGGTTGAGAAGGGCGAATTGGGAATCAGTTAGTCCGCTGCGACTAAACAGCTTGTTCATGCGTGATTCAAACAGCTGCGTAGTGATACTCATTTGAGTCGCAAATTTGACGAGTTGGTCTGGTGAAATCATGAATTTAGAAATAGGGGTTGACAAAGCATTCCTGGGAATGCATATTGTATTCCAAGGAATTCAAATTGAGAATTCCTGCACACAAAAAATAAAAATAATTCACAAAAAGGATAATCTCATGTTAAAAAAATTCTATCACACCATCACTCAAAAGACTTTAAGCCTGCACTGGGCTGCTCATTTAGCTTTGGCTGTAATTTCATTTGGACTATACCGAGGAACAAACATTATTCTCGATGCGAGCTATGCGCGTTCAAAATTTCCGGTTCCATTTACTGAAGGGCAAACCAGCTTTGATGGAGCTCAAATTAAAGAATGGTACGGTTTCATGATCGAGCAGGGGACATTGGGCATTTACTGGCAGACTCAGATTATCGATTTTACGTTTATCGCCTCGGTAATCGTTATGGGATTGTTGCTACCATCGTTTATAGCCCGCTTGCATAAAGACGGCTCTTGGCTACAGCGGATCACGATGTGGTGTACGGTAATTATGCCCTTAGGTGCAATGTTCGATGCGATCGAGAATCTATTTTCGTTTGTGATGTTGGCCCGGCCGGAAACGTTCTCTAATTGGCTCGCCATCCCATATTCAACCTTTGCAGTTCTAAAATTTGCAGCATTGGGCACATCGATCAGCTGGATTATGATCTCATTGGTTTTGGCTGGATTATTGGCAGCATGGCGCTGGATACGCCAGCCTAAAGCAAATTCGGCCGGACTTGGTCAAATCATTTCAGGCTAGTCTCAAACGAACCTTTGCTTTTCAAAAGGCGCACCCGGGTGCGCCTTTTTGTTTGTCACAGCAGGACCTTTTAATTAATTCGAAGTCCAGTGTGATTTCGCTTTTTCGTAGGCAACATCCGCCACTTGTTTGCCCAAAATTCGGCCGTTTAGATCGCCTTCAGCAAAGTGAATGCCCCCATAAAGCCGAGAAAGCCCCGCTTCATCGGCGGCATCTTGAAACGTTTCCCATTGCAACACAATGACGCTAGAAGGGCTCTTTTCAAATAGATTGCCGTTAACCGGAACGATATGTTGACCGAGTAAGTCAGGCACCCCATCATGATTAAAATCTGAGTGGTATAGAACCGTTTCTCCATCATAATATCGGTTTGACCCAGTAAAGCGGGTGAACACTTCAGCCGCGGCTGCGCTAAAAGCAGAATGGCCAGAAACATATTCAGGGAATGGTGGTGTCACAAAATCTGACTGCTGGTATGGAGCCCATACCTCACCCAAAATCATTTGGGTTCCCCGGTTTGGTCCACCCCAAGCTTCAATCATTTCTCCTGAATATTTATGATGGATGGCAGAAACCGGCCGAACATAGTCAAAATGCCGTTTCGCTTCCCACGCTGCAATGCCTGCATCAAACAAGGCACAGTTCAGCGAGAAATAAAATTTGATATCTTGATCCAAACTGTGATGATCACGTTCTGAGATACCGTGCGCCAATGCGTTCCAATGCCCCGGAGGGGTTTCAGATCGTGGGCCATCTGCCCAATATTCAGCGATCACTTTGTGTTCATCGGTTAGATTTGCACTCAGAACGACAACTTCATCTAGCTGCATTTGGAAGATTGCGTCATTACTGCCCCGATTGCCTCGGGCATCGATGTAGGGTTCTTCAGAGCCGGGCAATGGCGGTGCAGGCGGCCGGTATTGGTTTCCAGACTCCAAAGCAAAGGGGGACACGGCACCCCAATGGGGGGTTGTAAATGTTTGATCAAAAAAGGTGATCGGATCACCGAGTACGATGACCGGGTTGCTAAATTCATCGATTGCCACACCGGTTGGCACACGCAATGGTTGCCAGCGAGTTGGGTCGTAACCGGCCGTGCCGGGTAAATTCCTGTCTGGAGCATTGGTTGCGGTATAAGGCTCAGGCAAAAAATCAGAGGTCATGTCGACATAATCATTGTCTTCATTCGCACCATCAAACTTTCTTGAGTCAATCACAGATTGGGCCGCAAAAAGCCCCACATCTGTGGCGAGCATCGGTGAATTCACTTCAAAGTCTGGTTCGTACCCTTGAACCGCCAGCATGTGTGAAAAAGAGCCGGTGTTTTTCTCAAATTCAGGATACAAATGCACTAAAGTGTGATAAGCCGCCTGAGCAACGGCCGCTGTTTGATTTTCAACCGTTCGTTCCGATTCAACCCGCCGCATCCCATCCACCATAGCAACCGGCTCGGCCGTACCGTCATAGGCGGACCATGCATCAAACATCGCCGTGTGCACCATAAAGAGCGATCTTGTAATCACTGTTGGCCTTGATGGATCTTGGCGGATCGCTGCTAGCGCAAGCTCGTTCCATTGCACAACGATACTCGGCTGATAGGGTGTGTAATTCGTCTCTGCAGCAACATCTAAGGATGCACCTGGAGCAGCATCTTCGGCCGGCTGGCCAGCACAAGATGCAACCCAAAAAACAGAAACAATCAGAAGTAGAAAAGTAAAAATTTTTTTAAAATTTAGATTAACCATAAGAATTTATTGAAATCTGTAACATTTGCCGCACCTCTTACGACTGCTGCCGTAGGGAGGTGACTAAATTAGTTTAAATTCTGAATTTTAGAAAAGCAATCAGATTTGTGATTTGTAAGTCTCTCGCCCAAATTAACGTACTCGGTACCCTCTTACATTCATCAGGAAATTTTTAAAAAAACGCCAAATGAACCTATATTAGTTTTATAGATCGGTTTTGACCGGTTTGTAATGAATAAATAGAAAAAAATAGTGATCTGCTATGGTGATAATGGGTGACCTTAATATCGATCTCAAGTAAAATTAAATCTATGTCTCTCGCACGCATGCTCGCACCCAAGTCCGCAGTTTTTATTGGCGGAGAAGACCTTGTCCCAATCATTGAGTCTACTCGTCAAAACCGATTCTCAGGTGAATTGTTTGTTGTTAATCAAGTTGATAAAACATTAGCCGGGATAGATTGTTATTCAACAGTCGAACAACTTCCCTCATCACCAGATTTAGCTTATGTAGATGGAGCCGGAAATACGATTGTAGAACTGGTGCAAGCCTTAGCTGATAATCGTTGTGGTGGCGTAATTGTGAGCGGGGGGTTTGAACCGGATCTTGGTGAAAAATGGCAAAGAATTCGAGAGGCGGCCGGAGATATGCCGGTATTGGGGCCAAATTCTATGGGTTTTGCAAACTTTGCTGACCAGTCCGTTTTTATCCAAGGGCACATTGCAGAGTTTCAGGGGACACCGAACGGCGTAGCTGCAATCGGATACGGATCATCTATTTCATCAGACTTTTTTATGGCTGATCGCTCTTTGCCGTTGACCTATGCGTTTGGAATGGGGGACCAAGCGGTATTAAAACCGGCCGATATTCTTGATCATGTCATCGATGACGACCGTGTATCTGCCATCTTTTTATATCTAGAATCTGTTTACGATGTGCCAGCACTTAGCAAGGCCGCTTTAAAAGCGGTCCGAAAAGGGCTGCCGGTAGTCGTTGTCAGAGGTGGACGAACCATCTCAGGCGGTCGTGCGGCTCATACTCCGATCGAATCCCTTCAAGGGGAAGACGGCGCAATTACCGCTTTGTTTAACCGCCTCGGGTTTATCCAGTGCTCTACAACTGAAGAAGCGATTGAGACGTTGAAGATGCTGATCTTCACCGGCCGTCCACTCGGCAGACGGTTAACCGTAAGCGCCAGCTCTTCTAGCTTTGCGGTTATGGGCGCTGATAAAGCTGAGTCAGTTGGGTTAACAATCGAAGAGATTTCTGAAGAACTTTCAAATGAACTTCAGCCTTTGCTACCCAAGAATACAACTCCTAATAACCCGCTGGTTCTTTCTCCAGAAAAACAATTGAACACAGCTGATGCGCGTGAAATTTTCAAAACACTTTTCAAGAATAATGCTGAACTTGCGGTTCAAATCATGTGCTTTCCGGCCGACAAATCTGTTGATCCGGCTGCGTGGATTGAGCTGGCAACCGCGTTTGCCCAAGAAGCGGCCGAGCAGCAGCTCCCCTGTGCCTTTGTAAATACGCTCCCCGAAACGCTACCCAAAGCGGTGCGCGAGCAGATGATTGAAAACGGCATGGCTCCGTTGCAGGGGCTTGCACACGGCATGCAGGCGATTATCAACGCATTTAAATTTATCGACCAAGAGATTCGTCTGGCTCAGTTGCCATCAGCGGCCATTAAAATGCCAGAACCGATTACGATTCAAAAATACCTGCAGCTAGACGAGGCTCAGGGCAAGCAGGCGCTCAATCGCATCGGGATATGGGTTCCACAAGCTGTGGTTATTCAAGATGGCAGCACCATGGAGCTGGATGATTTGCGGTATCCGGTTGTTGTTAAAGCACTTTCACCAAAACTAACTCACAAAACAGAATTAGGGGCTATCAAGCTAAACATCGCCAACGAGACACAAGCGCGTCAAGCGATTTTTGACATGAACGGATGGGTAGAGTCTATTCAACCCACCGGGTTTTTGATTGAAGAAATGGTGATCGACGGGATCGGGGAACTGCTTATTGGTGTGCGTCATATCCCGACGATTGGTCAAGTGCTAACGATTGCGGTGGGCGGGATGAGTGTTGAACTCATCCAAGATGTTGCCACCTTGCTGTTGCCCACATCTAGCTCAGAAATCGAATATGCCTTGCGCAGCTTAAAGCTGTTTCCAATTTTTGAAGGCTGGCGGGGCAGACCGGCCGCTGATCTTGACGCGGTTGTTGAATCAATCGCAACTGTCGCTACATATGCGGTTGCTCAGCGTCAGCGCCTATTTGCACTTGAAATCAATCCGCTCATCGTCAGACCTGCACCACACCCGCCCGTCGCCGTTGATGTTGTCTTGCAGCTGGGCGAGCAGATTTCCCTTGGATAAAAGCCTAGAATCAACTCTTATCCTATATGAAACCTATGCACCTTTTTAACATTGTTGTTAAAGTTGCATGATGGAAAAAGCAAAGACAGATCCATCAACCTCCTCAAGAACTCAAAATCCAAACCAACTTTTATACAGCCTCATGATCCCCGGCATTATCTTGCCCTTAGCTGGTTGGATGTTTTCGGTTTCAGTTCCGATTATCCGCTCTGAATTCCAAATCGAGGCCGACACCGCAGCATGGATTGTGACAGCTTTTTCATTGCCCTTTATGCTTATCATGCCGGTCTACGGCCGCTTAAGTGATGGGTTGGGAAAACGGCGCTTGCTTTTAATGGGGATAACCATCTATTCAATTGGAACATTTTTTGCTTTTCAATCAAACTCACTTCAATCTCTCATCATTGCGCGCATTGTTCAGGGGATAGGCATTGGGGGAACTTTACCACTTACTTTGGCGCTAATTACCGAAGTTTTTTCACCCGATGAACGTGGAAAAGCGATGGGGCTGTTCAGCACCGTTGGGCCGATAACGGGGGTTGTCGGTCCCATTCTGGCTGGGTATATCGTGGCCCGATGGGGGTGGCGCATGGCTTTTACGCCGCCACTTTTTGTGGGAATCCTGTCAATTGCGGCCGTTTATTTTTTGATACCGAGCAGTGGTAAAAAAATCGACTTTCAGTATCTTAAAAAGTTTGACTGGGGCGGCGTTGTGTTGCTGGCACTCTGTTTGACAGGGTTGTTGTTTTATCTCTCTAGTCGGCCGATAACCGGAGTAGATTCTCTGCAAGATTGGCGACTTTTGTTAGCCACCTTGGTCTTTGCCAGCCTGTTTGTTTGGTATGAGGGACGTCAGCTAAACCCGTTCATTCGTATAGGCATTTTGTCTAATCGTGCTCTTTCCTTTGGCTCAGCCTGTGCTTTGGTGCGCATGATTTTGCTCAGTGGTGGATTTGGCTTTCTCATGCCGCAATATCTTAATAGTGTGTATCAGCTAACGCCTGAACAAACAGGGTATTATCTTATGCTGAATCCGGCCGCGATGATTTTGTTTGTACGGCTTGGTGGGGGCTGGGCTGATCGAGTCGGCAGCCAGCGTATTACCATGACAGGCTTCTCGATCATCGGAATATCCCTATTCTGGATTACCCGTCTCCCTTTTGGCGATGTCGCTGACTTTCAACGCTGGACCATAGTCATCCCCATTATTTTGTTTGGGATAGGGGCCGGGCTTATGTTAGCCGCCTTGCATCGGGCCGCTCTAAACGATGTTTCTGAGGATGAGATGGGCTCAGCGTCTGGGATTTACAGCATGATCCGCTTTTTGGGTTCTGCGCTGGGGGCTGCAATTGGCGGGATTTTGTTGCAATATTTTGAAGGTCGTTACCCAGGAAATGCTAGTTTGGCATTCCAGTCTGTTTACACATGGTTTATCGCGTTTGCCGTCATCGGATTTGGATTCTCGTCGCTGCTGCCGGGGGCTGCTAATTTGCCAGATGGGGGGCAAGCTGGATGAAGAACTGGCTAGCCATAGGAATTGGAGTTAAAAGGTGGATCTTGGCACTGGCTGCTGGCTCGATCCTGCTGGGAGTTGGCCTCGTTGGTTTGACCGCTTGGTTGGCGAATCGATTTTATTTAATCCCACTTTCTGCTTTCGAAACGCTCGCTTCTCGTTGGGCCATATGCGCCGCATTAATTTTGATCGGCGTTGTTGCCTGTACCTTGTCGGTCATTAATCTGATCAGGGTGTTTTTGTCCCCTTTTTCAGAGCTAGATAAAAGTTTCGCGGTTGAGCTACTTAATCACCGGAAAAAAGAAGTTGGCCCAAAAATTGTGGCGATTGGCGGCGGCACCGGCCTATCAAACTTGCTTCGAGGGCTGGTTCAATATACAAGTAATATCACAGCGATTGTGACTGTGGCGGATGATGGGGGAAGCAGCGGCCGGCTGCGGCGTGAGTTCGGCATGTTGCCCCCGGGTGATTTCCGTAACAATATCGCGGCTCTGTCACGAGATGAGACATTGATGACTCAACTTCTTCAATATCGCTTTGGTGGTGCTGGGGAAGGGCTAAGCGGTCACGCATTTGGCAATCTGCT
Organism: Chloroflexota bacterium; assembly: GCA_020628815.1. Classification (GTDB taxonomy): domain Bacteria; phylum Chloroflexota; class Anaerolineae; order Promineifilales; family Promineifilaceae; genus WTJY01. The sequence goes on from JAHDEN010000006.1 coordinate 40,146, forward strand.
GATCACCGCATTGGTGGGTTTAACAGGCAGTTTTGAGGATGCATTGCTGGCAACTAAACGTGTCTTGTCGATTCGGGGGCAAGTCCTCCCATCCACGCTGACGCCGGTTACACTAACGGCCGATGTTGAGGTTGATGGGAAGCTGAAAAAAGTGATAGGGGAGTCTGCAATCAGCCATGAAAACGGGATAATCAGGAAAATCGAAATTGAACCACAGACTGTGCGTGCGTATCCGGCCGCAATTCAAGCGATATTAGCGGCCGATATAGTTGTGCTTGGCCCCGGAAGCCTATTTACCAGCATTATCCCCAATCTGCTTATAAAAGATATTTCTCGGGCGATTGAAAGCCGCCGAGGTAAGGTTGTCTATGTGTGCAACGTCTCCTCTCAAGCGGGCGAAACAGACAACTATTCTGTATCTGACCACGTTTCACGCTTAAGCGAATACATCGCGGCTGAAAAAATAGACCTTGTTGTCGCCAATAATCGGCTCGTCAGCTTGCCCCCGGCCAGCCAGAGTCAGCCTGTTCGGCTAGACCATGTTTCGAACATTAAAGTGCTAGAAGCTGACCTGATTGATGACGAGAAACCTTGGCGTCATGATTGTCATAAGTTGGCGGCCACAATTGTTTCTATTTTGCAGTGAAATTGTAGCTTGAATCAGGTATACTATCACTCGTTAGGGAGTCCTTTTCCACCCATACAGCCCATGTTAAAAATAACATTTATTTTCGGAGGCATTTTAAATGGCAATTAAAGTTGGCATTAACGGATTTGGCCGGATTGGCCGTCAGGTTTATAAAGTAATTTACGAACGTTATTCAGACGTTCTTGATGTAGAGGCTATCAATGACTTGGCCCCTGTAGCGACAAACGCGCACATGTTGAAGTACGATTCAACTTACGGCCGTTTCCCGGGTGAGATCGAAGTCAAAGACGACAATCTTTACATTGATGGGAATCTGATGAAGAGCTACGCAGAGCGCAACCCGGCAAGTTTGCCATGGGGCGAGCTTGGTGTTGATATCGTTCTGGAATGTACCGGAATCTTCCGTTCACGTGAAAAAGCTGCAGCTCACTTAGAAGCTGGCGCTAAAAAAGTAATTATCTCTGCACCAGGTAGCGGCGCTGTTGATGGAACATTTTGCATGGGCGTGAACCACGAAGAGTACGATTCTGCAAGCCAGCACGTGATCTCTAACGCGAGCTGTACCACAAACTGTTTGGCCCCTGTCGCAAAAGTTCTCAACGATTCATTTGGAATTGATAGCGGAATCATGTCTACGATCCATGCTGTGACCAACGGTCAAGCGATCTTGGACGTAGCTGGTAAAGATTTGCGTCGGGCTCGTACCGCATTCGCAAACATCATTCCAACCACCACAGGTGCAGCCAAAGCGATTTCTTTGGTTATCCCAGACCTTGAAGGCAAGTTGGATGGTATGGCGTACCGCGTTCCTGTTGTGACCGGTTCTGTCGTGGACTTGGTTGTTAAGCTGAACAAAGATGTGTCGGCCGAAGAAGTGAATGCAGCTCTAAAAGCTGGATCTGATTCAGACGGCTGGTTAGGCACAGTACTCGATTACAGCGACGAACCATTGGTTTCTTCTGACTACATCGGCGCACCAGCATCATCAACCGTTGATGCCCTGTCTACCAACAAAATTGGTGATATGGTTAAGGTTGTAACCTGGTATGACAATGAGTGGGGATATTCAAACCGCTTAGCAGACTTGGCAACCTACGTTGCTAGCAAATTATAATTCTGCTGAAAAATAAAACTAAAGGCCCTGTGAGTTTGACTCATGGGGCCTTTTTTGATTATGGAACTAAAAGATCTTGAAGCTAAAATGCATCAGTTTGTTGCCAGCAAGGGCTGGTACGATGCCGATTCAAAAAAAGAGCAGTCGCCTAAAAATTTGGCAATTTCTTTGGTTTTAGAGGCGAGCGAAGTACTAGAGCATTTTCAGTGGGTAGACACGGTTAAAGACAAACAGGCATTGGCAGGGGAACTTGCTGATGTCGGGTTGTATTTGCTCCAATTGGCCAGTGTGACCGGCATTGATCTTGAGCAGGCGATTCTGGAAAAGCTTGAAGTTAATCGGGATCGGAACTGGCCGGATCCTTGATGGCTACACCCGCTTCGTCTAGAAGCAAGGTTTGCTCTTCTGTGGTCAATTTTGACTCTTTTAAATCAAACCTAAACGGTGCGGTACGCTCTTCTTTCCAATAATTAAGCTCTCCCCAAACTTCGGCCGGTGTTCGGCCGTGGAATCTTAATTTTGCGTCGTGCCATCTGGCCCAAAGTACAAGTGGTTTCATCTGATTGGTTTATCCGTATTGCTCAAATATGCGTCTATACGTAGGTTCCTTCAACATTAGCTCTTCATGCTTGCCGGCCGACGTTAATTTCCCATTGCGCAAAACTAAAACAAGGTCGGCCCAGCGAATTTGTGATAGCCGATGGGTAATTAAAAAAGTTGTTTGGCGTGATGCTGCCAAGCTGATCGCCTGCTGAATTCGGTCTTCGGTTGCACTATCAACCGCACTCGTCGAGTCATCTAAAATAAGAATGTGCGGGCTGGCCAAGAACGCCCGTGCCAGAGCCAACCTTTGGCGCTGCCCGCCAGAAAGCGTAACCCCTCGTTCCCCAATGACGGTATCGTACCCTTCGGGGAAAGTTAGGATAAAGTCGTGGGCCTGAGCCGCTTTTGATGCTTCCAGCACTTCTTCTTCTGTTGCATCATGATTTCCAAATGATATGTTTTCACGAATCGAACGGGAAAATAAAAAGATGTCCTGTTCAATAATCGAAATCTGGCTTCTTAATGAGTCTAGCTTCCAATCTGCAACATTAACCCCATCAACGTATACGCTCCCATTTTCAGGGTCATACGTGCGATTGATTAGTCTGGCTAGGGTACTTTTGCCTGAGCCCGTTTGCCCCACGATGGCAACCGTTTGCCCGGGCTGAACTTCAAACGTCACATTTTCAAGAACCGGCTTGCCCGGGATATAAGCAAAGTCAACGTTTTCAAATTTGACACCGCCCTTAATGTTCGCTTCGTGCCCAGACGCATTTTCATCTAGCTTGGTTTCCGTATTAATCAACTCTAGCACCCGTTTTGCGCCTGCGTAGCCACGCGCAAGGGCCGAGTAGGCGAAGATAGAAATAAATACCGGAAATCCAAAGAGGGAGAGCAATCCCATGTATGCGATGATGTCACCAATTGAAATGGCGCCGTTTTGAAACAGGATGAGTGCGTGGGTAAGCCCGGCCGCGTTTGTGACTCCCCAAATTAGCAGGGGCAAAAATCGAGCTTCTACTTGCCCTTGGTGAACAACCGCATCACGGTAGTGGGTTGCGTTTGTATTGAACAGGTCCACCTCTTGCTGTTCAGTCGCGGTTGCTTTCACGATTTCAATTCCGTCTAAGGCTTCTGCCAAACGGCCGTTCATTTTGCCAAATGCAGACCTAGCTGTGGTCGCTATCGGTTGCAGTGTTCGCATGTAACGGACCAGCACTAAAGCGTAGGCGATAACAAACAACAGCGGGGCGAGAATGAGTGAGTTGTGATACCTAGGAGCAAAGATCACCGGCATGAGCATGAAAAAGCTCGATCCGGAAATAAGATTGACTCCAGGGCTGAACATCAAGCCCATTTCGCGCACATCGTTCGTCGCCCGTGCCATGGTGTCTCCAACCGGCTGTTTGCCGTGAAACGTCATGCTTTTTCCCAGTAGGCTTATGTATAAATCTTCGCGTGAATCCCGCTCAACCCGTTGCCCCAATAGCTCGCTGCAAAAATTCCGGCCGAACTGCAAAAACGCGCGTGTCGTCTGGCTTGCGATAATCATGAGCGACGCAAACAAAATCCGATTTAGGTTGGGAGGATCAGCCAAGGCTGCATCAAATGCAATGCCTGTAAATAATGGCAAAAAAGCGGCCCCAACGGCGTTACCGGCCGCACCGAGAATCATAATGATAAACGGTACAAAGTTTCGGCCGACCTGATTTAATATCCATTTGCTTGCGGATGAATGATTGGTTTTTCGATCGATGTCTACGACAAATTCAGCTTGTGCACTCATATAAACTTAAGTATCCGATCCTAATAAACGAAGGGCAAGGATCATTGAGAAAAACAGACTCGAAACTAATAGAAGGGCAACAAAAAAGCCGGGTCATAGCAAGACGAAAGATCTAATCTTGCTTTGACCCGGCTCATGGGTGTATTTCCTGTCAGGTAACTACAAAATGTTGAGTTTTGAGTTGTCGCCCAAGGTAAATTTGTGAGTTTTCGGTTTGCTTGGGGACTTTTTGATTTCCACTTTAAAGCCGATCAAGCTATCTTGAATCCGGCCGTCGATGCCTTTAATCTCACATTTGCCCAGTACCATCGAATGTTCGATCTCCGCATCTTCGATAACTGCATCGTGGTAAATGCTTGTGTACGGCCCCACATAACTATTTTCGATTCGGGTATTTTCACCGATGATGGCCGGTCCGCGCACAATACTGTTGATAATTTGCGCCCCTTTTTCAACCGTAACCCGATGGTCAACCGTGCTGTTTTCATCGACGAACCCTTCGATCTTGTGCACGATCTCATCCAGCACTAGGTCATTGGCCTCGATCATGTCATCTTTTTTACCCGTGTCGATCCACCAACCGGTATGTACATAAGGGTGTACAACTTTGCCGTTGGTTACCAACCATTGAATCGCGTCTGTAATTTCAAGTTCACCACGGGCCGATGGTTTGATCGCATGCGTGGCGTCGTGAATCGTTTTGTCAAACATATAAATGCCAACTAGGGCCAGATCGCTGGGTGGAACTTTAGGCTTTTCAACGAGTCGTTCAATGTTCCCATCTTCACCGATTACGGCCACACCAAATTGGACCGGATTAGGCACTTTGGTTAGCACGATTTGGCTATTCCAGTCGCTGTGAGCAAACTGTTCAATAAGTGGGCTAATGCCACCCTGCAACACATTGTCACCTAAAAACATGACGAACTTGTCGTCACCCAGAAAGTCTTGAGACACTTTAACCGCATGAGCTAATCCCAGCGGGGCATCTTGGATGATATACGTGACCTTGACGCCAAATTTTGACCCATCACCTACAGCCTGCTTAATCTGCTCCCCTCTGCTCCCCACGTTAATCACGATGCCAATTTCATCGATTTTGGCATCTCTGATTGTTTCGATAACACGAAAGAGCACAGGTTTGTTTGCAACTGGAATGAGCTGTTTAGCGCTCGTAAAGGTTAAGGGTTGCAAACGTGTCCCTTTCCCACCACTAAGAATTAATCCTTTCATAGGTTACTTTTTACCTTTGTATATTGTCTATGTGAGTAACTTGGTTTCACGTCAATTCTTGCTGGATGGGTCCAAGAAAGGGGAAGCCTTGCATGATTGTTGAATTTAATACTCACCAAATCCAGCTTCGGATTCGGCATTAATTAAGGTTGCACCGATGATTCGTACATTGGCTTTGGCCAGCGTTTCTTTGGCCTGTGTCGCTTGATCACGATTTGTGTTGCCAGAGTTAATGACCAGCAGTGCACCGTCTACGCGTGAGCCGAGCACGGCCGCATCTGAAACCGCATTGATGGGTGGTGCATTAAAAATGAGCATATCATAATTTGCACCAAGCTGGTCTAACAACTGCTGTAACGCACTTGAACCGAGCAAGTCGGCCGGATTTGGCGCTTTTTGCCCACCAGTTAAGATCTTGAGCGAGTCGATGCCTGAATCCTGAAGTGGAATATCTCCATCGGCCGCCACAAGTGCGTCGGTCAGGCCGGGCTGCTGTGTGACATTAAAAAGCTGGCTGATCGAAGGGCGACGAAGGTCCGCCTCGATCAAAACCGTCTTTTTGCCACCCTGAGCCATGGTTACAGCGAGATTGGCGGCTGTCTGTGCAACTTCCGTATCTGGAGTCGGTGACGTTACTACTAAAGATTTTATAGGATCATCGAGGCTATAAAAAGAGAGATTTGTACGTAGAGTTCGATATGCTTCGCTTTTCTGCGAGGATGGATCTGTTAATGTGATAAGTGACATGCTTTAACCTCTTGGAATTGTCCCGATGACAGGAATATCGAGATGTTTTTCAATATCCTCTTTGCGGCGCAAAATGCCACTGTCGATCCATTCGAGCAAGAAGACGATAATGACCCCAACCAGCGCACCAAACACGGCACCCGCCATTGTGTTAACCCTGACGTTGGGCGTTTGCCCTGACTGTCGCGGATCATCAACAAGCTCGACATTAATGCGGTCTTCTTTGCGAAGTTGAGCATTGTTTGAATCAACCCACTGAATGAGCAAGTTGCCCCATGTGCGTGCGATATCATTAGCGTTTTGCAGTTCAGAGTCTCGAACCTCTAGCTGAATGATAAAGCTCGATTCATCGGCCGAAATGCCAACATTCCCTTTTAGTTGATCAGGAGTCATATCTAACCCCAATTCATCAATGACCTTTTGCGCACGTTTTGTACTGTCCATCCATTGTGTGTAGTTTCTGAGCAGCAACTTTACAGTTTGGGTCAAACCAAAGTCTGTACGAGAAGGTGATACTAAAATTTTGACCGTTGATTCATACTCAACCGGCTGCATACGGCTGTATCCATACGCAGTTCCGGCCGTAATAATGGCTAAAACTATTAGCACCCAGCCTCTCTGGCGCAGTATCCGAAAATAATCCTTTAATTCCATAAGCGTTAATGACTGAAGAGAAAATGATAAAAAACCAACTTGTAATTGGAAAAATCATTTTCTATTCAGTTGTGAAGGAACGGTTCAAAAGCAGGGAAACTTGTTTTATTCTCGTTCCTAATTTTCTCCAATTAAATTTGAAGAACCGGTGTTTGCCCCCCGGTGTTCCTCAAATTTCTGCTCAATAAACGAGTTGAGCTTTTGTTTAAAAAGTTCGGTATCAAACTGGTCAGCATGTTTTTTGATCTGATCAGGATTCCAAGTCAGTGTTTCAAAATGTTCGATCGCCTCAGTCATACCGGCAACCGTTTGCTCGGTAAACAAAACCCCGGTTTTGTTGGGCAGAACGGTATCAAGTGCGCCACCTGCTGCGTAAGCGATCACCGGCCGACCGGCCGCCATCGCCTGAATCGGCGCAATACCAAAATCCTCTTCACCCGGCCAAATAAACGCTTTGGCCTTCGCCATCACACTGGGCAGCTCTTCATCAGAAACAAAGCCTAGAAAGTTGACATTGCGATTGGCCAGATACTCTAACCTGTCACGGTCACGCCCGCTGCCAGCGATATAGAGCGGTTTTTTCAACTTGTTAAAGGCTTCAATTAGTAAATCTAAGCGACGATAGGGGACTAAGCGGCCGACAAAAAGATAATAGTCTTCGACTTCTGTTAGCTGTCCAACAGGTTCAAACCGGGTCGTGTCGACGGGTGGATAAATGATAACCGCGTCCCGCTTGTAATACTTGACGATTCGGCGTCGCACAGCCTCTGAAATCGCAATGAACGCATCAACCCGGTCAGCTGCTAGCCTGTCCCATACACGCAAATAATGCAGAAACGGAATAAGGCCTCGTTGGACCCAAATATTCATGTTCTCTTGTTCTGTGTATTGATTATACCGCCAAAGATACCGGGTAGGGGTAAGGCAATAGCAAACGTGCAGTGTTTCAGGCTCTGTGATTATCCCATGACAAAATCCGCTTTTGTTGCTTAAAACCATGTCAAAGCCGCGGAAATCAAACGCGTCAAACGCCATCGGGTATAAGGGGAAATAAATTTGTTGGATACGCTGAGCAAATGGTAGGCGATTGATGAAGCTGGTGTGTATGTCCCAATCGTGCCAATGGTTTGGCATTTTTGACTTGTAATAAATTGAGGTATACAAAGGAGCTTGTGGATACATATCCACAAGGACTTCTAAAACGTCCTCTGCGCCTCCTATCTGGTTTAGCCAATCATGCACAAGGGCAGTTTTCATAGCAATAACTTAGCCGGGAAATATCGCATTGCTCCATTTCGTGAAATCACCCTCTCGGGAAACGACTTTTCGCTGTTCCGCTTTTCTCCTACCAAAATTCGACTTGTGATTATAGTTGCATCATAGGGCGATTCAAACTGATGTAGGAGAATCATAACGAACCAGTACCATTATTAGATAGAAAAGGTATGCTAAAATCGGCTGTATCACGAGATAGCTGACCATATATCGAATAAATTATAGGATTCTAAATGACACATATTTTTGTAAATGCACCCTTTCCAGAATACTTATTAAAGAAGATAAAAGGTGTGTCGCGGGAAATTGTGGTGGAGCCATTTAGCTTAGCCGATAAGCAATGGCCAGACGGTTTTATGACGGAAGCGGAGATAATTTATACCAATTCGGTTGTGCCAAAAGCTGAGAGCTCCCCAAACTTAAGATGGGTTCAAAGCCATTGGGCGGGGATTCGTGATTTACGTGAACGGCCGATATGGGATCTGGACACAATTATCACCTCTGCAAGCGGTGTGAATGCCAGCAATGTTGCCCAATACGTTTTTTCAAAGATCCTGTTTTTTGCGTTTCAGCTTGGGCCACAACAAACGGCTCAATCCGGTCACGCTTCTGGTGGATTCTCTCCCATTGATTTGCGTGGAAAAACACTTGGCATTGTTGGCTACGGCAGTGTCGGCCGTGAAATCGCCCGGGTCGCGAAAACATTTGGTATGGATGTGTTGGCATCTAAGCGGAACTTGCGTAAGACGAGCGAAAACGGTTTTAGGTTAGAGGGTACCGGTGATCCTGAAGGGATTTTGCCCTTGCGCCTGTATCCGGGCGAAGCGACACGTTCGATGATTGCTGAATGTGATTTTGTGGTGATCTCCGTCCCTTTGACTGAAAAAACAGATGGGTTGATTAATGAGAACATGTTTAAGGCGATGAAACCGACCTCGTATATCATCAATGTCTCTCGCGGCCGGGTGGTAAACGAAGCTGCGTTAATTCAGGCTTTGTCAAAAGGATGGATTGCAGGGGCTGCCCTAGATGGGTTGAGCAACGAAATACTGTCTCAGCAGAGCCAGCTATATAAGTTGCCCAATGTTTTCATTACGCCAAATTTAGCCGGACAGACGGAAAACTATAACGACCGGGTAGTCGATTTGTTTTGCGAAAATGTGCGTCGCTATTTAGTAGGGGAACCGCTCTTAAACGTCATCAACCGGGAAAACGGTTATTAAACCCGGCTGTAAAACAGGGTTTCAAACGGGTAGGCGTGTTTTTCATCGGCCGGATGTGGGATCGCTTTATCTACGGACCATCGGGAGCTATCAAAGGTCGGGAACCATGTGTCCCCATCAATTTCGGCATCTACTTTTGTCAACACCATGTGGGTGAGCAGTGGCAAAAAGAGGCTGTAAATCACACCGCCACCGCCGATAATAATCTCTTTTTCCTCTACAAAATTATTTTTCGCCTGCTCAAGCGCCTGTTCCACTGTCAGTGCGGTTAAACATCCCTCGGCCGCATAGCTTGCATCACGTGTGAGAATAATGTTGGTTCGTTTTGGCAGCGGCCGGCCGATGGACTCATACGTTTTGCGCCCCATAATAATCGGCCGGTGAACGGTCAGCCTCTTAAATGATTTTAGATCGTCGGGCAAACGCCAAGGGAGATCGTTGTTGGCTCCAATGACCCCATTTTTATCCATCGCAGCAACTGCGATCACTTTAATCCCGCTTAAATTTGGCACGTTCATAGACAAGGCTATACAGCGATTGGGGCTTTGATATTTTTCTCTGCCACATAATTTTCAAGTTTAAAATCTTCGTATTTAAAATCGAAAATCGAGGTGACTTCAGGATTGATCCACATGGTTGGTAGTGGGTGCGGATCACGAGTTAGCTGCAGCTCTGCTTGCTCAAAATGATTGGCATACAGATGCGCATCACCAAGCGTGTGTACAAAATCGCCTGGTTCATAGCCACATACTTGCGCCAGCATCATGGTTAACAGGGCGTATGATGCGATATTAAATGGAACGCCTAAAAAGATGTCTGCACTGCGCTGATACAGTTGGCATGAGAGCTTCCCATCCCCAACATAAAATTGGAACAAGCAGTGGCAGGGAGGAAGGGCCATGTTATCGATTTCAGCGACATTCCACGCATTAACAATGTGGCGACGAGAATTTGGATTGTTGGTTAGGCCGTTAACCAGATTTTCGATCTGGTCGATATGCTGCCCGTCTGGTGTGGGCCATGAGCGCCATTGGGTGCCGTACACGGGTCCAAGATCTCCATTTTCATCAGCCCACTCATCCCAAATTGAAACACCGTTCTCTTTTAGATAGCGGACATTGCTGTCCCCTTTTAAGAACCAGAGTAATTCGTGAATGATCGAACGGAGGTGTAGTTTTTTGGTGGTTGTTACCGGAAAGCCTTCTGAAAGGTCGAAGCGCATTTGGTGGCCAAAAATACTGCGTGTGCCTGTACCTGTGCGGTCTCCTTTATCGGTCCCGTTATCTAGCACATGCTCCATCAGGTCTAAATATTGTTGCATTTGGTTTTCCTCTCGGCCGGTAAATCAGGCGATATTTGATTGTTGTCATGTTACAACAGTTGTTGAGGAATTACAACAATTGGAACCTTAAAATATAGCTCCTGCTTACTGATAGAAGAGGGGGGATTTTTTGCTGATGGTTAAGCGAGTAATGCCTTGTGGGCTGCAACCAAATCGGCCATGCTGTTAAATTTAAAATCGACCGGTGGCATTTCACCCGGATTCATAGTGGCGCCAAAGCCATCTTGGTTGTGGCGACGGTAGATCCAGCAGTTGGCTAGCCCGTTTCGTTTGCCGGGCACATGGTCATGGAACAGGCTCTCGGCCGTGTGCAAAATGTCGGCCGCCTCGATGCCATTGTTTTTTAGATGGCGAAGCATGTATTCAAAGTTTGCGTCTTGCGGTTTGTAGCTGCCAATGTCTTGAGCGGTAAAAATCGCATCAAACTCGACATGTAATTTGGCATTGCTGTCGGCAAAGCTTTGGTTGTCTACATTTGACAGGATAACAAGTTTGAAATGTTTTTTGAGATACTGCAGAGATTCGGCCGAATCATCAAACGCTGGCCAATATTTGACCGACTGCCCATAAATCTGACACTCTTCCCAAGATGATGGGGTTTCCCATTCTTCGGAGAGCCGTTTATAAACCAGCGACAAAATTTCGGGGTAGAGCTTCCAAGGGGTTTGTGCCTGCTGACCAGATTCATGCCGGGCATGCGCCTCTAGTATTTGATCACGCGTTAGTTCACGTGGCACACGGCTCGTGAGGGGTTCGAGTGCGGCCACCATGCCGCTCTCCCAGTCGATTAATGTTCCGTAGCAATCAAATGTTAATGCTTTAAAATCTGTTAGTTTCATCTTTTTCTCCGCTTTTTTGTTTGCGTCACTCTTATTGCTCAAACAATTCCGGCCGGGCTTTGATCATCGCCCGCAGCAGCTTGCCACCATTAATCATGCGGGGATGGATGAGAAACCCCGGCGCCAACATGCCGCGTGAAAGACCGATCGCCCAGAAAAAAGGATTCAGGTCTTTGACCCCAATCCCATAAATTTGAGTCACCAAGTTCGACGGCGGCAGGCTGACTTTTGAAATCTCATCCCACGTAAACCAACGGCTGGTAAATAAATAGGTTTCAATCTGAAAACCATCTTGCCGTTTATAGATGGTTGGGTATGTAATATGGATACAGGCTGCAAAGAAGGTTGCAAGCACCAAGCCGCCCAGCGCTGCGAACCAAAATACGCTAGGGATCACTTTCTGCCCCGCTTCGTTGACCCAGTCGGCCGATGTTAAGTTTTGCCACGATACAAATGTGACCCCCAGCGATGCCAAAATAATTAGCAATGGGGCCACGATTGCGATCGTGCGATATTGAACCGGATATTTATAGACTTCGATTTTGTCGCTCATAGTTTTCCTTTTTGATCTTATGCTCGACGGGTGGGATCGTCTTGGTTGATTCGAGAATTAATTCTCAGGTGAACCTTTTTTCAATAAGCCAAAATGATACAGTGCGTGGGGAATTCCGTCTTGGTCATTTGTTAAAGTCACATAATCGGCCGCTGATTTTGCGGCCGGTGTTCCATTTCCCATAGCGATGCCGGTGCCTGCCTTCGACAAAAACTCAATATCATTGTCTCCGTCTCCAAACGCGATCATTTCTTCAGCCGTGATACCCAACCGCTTTAAAGCACGCTCGACCCCATCCCCTTTAGAAGAACCGGCCGGAACAATTTCGAGCACAGTCTCTAGGCTAAAGACAAAGTGGGCGAGATCCCCAAAATGGGTGATTAAATCCGCTTTCAACTGCTCTAAATCAGGTCGCTCTCCTTTGATTAAAATCTTTTGAAAAGGGAGATGGTTGGCCAGTTGATCGGCCGAACCTGTGGCGATGGGGTAGGGTTCGTGATGATCGGTCAAGAACCGATCAAATGACGAGGGGCGGATGGTAAATAGTCCATCGATGTTGTAGATCACAAAATCAAATGCATCTGTTTTTGCCTCTAGCAGTTGAACCGCTTTGCGCGAAATTTCATCGGGTAAGCTATTTTGGTATGCGATGGTGTCATTCTGATCGAGAATGGTTAACCCCTGAGAAAAGACTCCCCAAGTTTGTAACCCCAGTTCCTTTTTGACCTCAACGGCCGAAAACGGCGTTTTGCCTGTCGCAATCATCAGCTGGATGCCGTTTGCCATGACCTCTTTGAGCGCGGAAAGCGTCGTTTGTGAAATCTGATGATCAGAATTGAGCAGGGTACCGTCTAAATCTAAAGCGATTAATTTGATCATAAAGTTTTAAGCAGGCTTTTTCCAGTCTGTACTAAATCCCGCATCTAATAGAGTCTCAACTGCAACATCAAAATAATTGCCAACATCTTTCACCCCGTGCGAGTCATCACCGGGTACAACTGCGATTCCTTGTTTTTTGGCATATTCTAAGATCGGCTTGGAAATATATGGCTCAGGCTGACCTTTTTTGAGTGCGCGTAAATTGAGGTCGAGAATAAGATTTTTTTCAGCAATAAGTTCCAGGTTGCGTGTTATTCGCTTCCAAACTTCAGGATGCTGTAATTGAGTCTGGTAATTCGGGTCATTTAAACGAATTAGATCAAAGTGGCTGACAACGGGTGGGCTTAAAGCGTGTATCAGCTCAAACTGCCGGTCAAAATAATCTATGTAGAGTTTCGGCAAGCCACCTGATAGGGAGATGGCTTGATTAAATAAATCGCGTGGACCATCGATTAGCACATCATGAACATGATGAAGGGAACCGATAAAATAATCCGGTTGATGCGTGCTGATAGTTTCCTGAATATATGATTCGTATCCCAGATAAAACTCGGTTTCGAAGCCGACAAGGATTTCAATTTGATTTGAGTATTTCGCCTTTAATTCTTTCGCAGTTTTAAAGTAGTCGGCAAAGCGTGCTTGCTCTCCTTTGGCATCAAATCCAGCTTCAGCTTCTTCTGGGTACAAATGCCGGTCTTCTTTAGCCGCCATATGCTCGGTTAAACCAACCCATGTAAAACCCTGCCGAATGTACTCCAGCACAATATCTTCTAACGTGTCGACGGCATGACAACAAAATTGGCCACTGTGCCCGCCATGCACAGAAACTTTTCGGATACTTTCTTGGTTCACATCCATTCTCTATTTGCTAAAGTTTGATTCAAAATCAGCATAAAAATTTGCCGGCATTTTGATCGGGCTACCTGTTTCTAAATTGACCCAAACGTATAGACAGCGCGCCCGAACCAGTAAAGAATCATCAGCCGAATTGCGTATTTCATGATGCCTAATCGCCGTGGCTCTGCGCTTGTCTGAGACCCATGTGCGTAAATAAAAACGGTCATCAATCCCGGCCGGCTTTAAGTATTCAATCCGATATTTTCGGGCAAAAATGCCAAAGCCTTCGGCCGCCATCCGGCTGGCCGTCCAGCCTAAGTTTTCACACAGCTGAAATGTCCCATTTTCGATGTAGGCCAACCAGCCAGCATTGTTCACGTGACCATTTGGATCCAAGTCACGCCACTCAGGCGCAAGCTCGATTTTAGGGGTGTATTCAGCATAAGGGGGTGGCTTTGGGAATTTTGAACGTTCAACCCGATCTGGCCCCCCGTTTAGTTTTAAAAACCGCTCCGCTACTTCATTTGGTATGATGGCCGGTAGCCCTGTGTCCCGCCGCGCATAAACCCAATCTGTCCAAGCCCGCGCCACAGGTTTGCCCGGGTCACCTTTGTGAAAATCATAGAGTCTGAGCGAGCGAACGCGGCGAAAATCCGTCACCCATGTGTTGATATGAACGGTGTCGCGAAATTCGAGTGGACTTAAAAATTCCACCTCGGTTTCTCGTGTAATCCACACATATTCAGACTCGTTTGAACGGGTGTTGTCGAGATTGTGGCTGTCAGCGGCCGAAAACGCCGCATACCCCATGTATCTAAAATAATTAGCGTGATTAACATGACCGTATGGGTCACATTCATCGTAGCGGATTGGCAAGGTTACTGTATGAGTCATATCATTCAGAAGCGAGCGAAAATAAAATTTGGTGTAGTTGAGATCGCATTAAATACAATTTTATAGAGTTAGCCCCGTTAAGCTAAAGATTTATGAGAAAAAGGATTTATCAAGTTGTTCAAGTTTTGACTTTAGGGCTCATCATCTTTCTCGTAGCCTGTAGAAATCAAGACTTAGCACCGGCCGATTTAACAATAGTACCTCCCAGCGGAGAAAGCACAACGGATGCTGTACAAGTACCCGTTCCATTGCCTACGGCCCGGCCGATGAGCACCAAGCTCGAATTTATGGCTGATGGCTTTTTCTCCCCATTGGGGATGGCGGCTCCAAACGATGGAACCGGCCGGCTATTTGTTTATGATCAAGCTGGCTACATTTGGGTGCTGCAACCCGGTGATGACCAACAATTTGAACGTTTGCCCGAACCGTTGCTTGATCTGCGTGAGAAGATGGTCCCCCTCGTAGACGGATACGATGAACGCGGTTTTTTGGGGCTTGCCCTGCATCCCGATTTTACGGAGAACGGCCGGCTCTTTGTCTACTATTCCGCCCCGCTTGATCTTGATGACGAAGGATTCGACCACGCCAGCCATCTGTCGGAATTTTTTATTCCAGCAGGTAAAAATAAGGCGGACCCATCAACTGAACAAGTTATCATGCAGATCAATCAGCCGACCCCTGCACACAATGGGGGTGACTTGGCCTTTGGTCCAGACGAATACCTCTACATCGCGTTAGGTGATGGTGGTCCGGGGCATGACCCAGGCAACCGGGCGCAAGACTTGAATCAGCTGTTTGGCAAGATATTGCGCATCGATATTGATTCCGCTTCTGATCAAGTTTATGGGATTCCGGCTGATAATCCTTTTGCTAACAGTGGTGGATTGCCCGAAATTTATGCATATGGCTTCCGCAACCCGTTCCGGATTTCATTTGATGCGGCCGGTTCCAATCAGCTTTTTGTCGGGGATGTGGGGCATGACAATTGGGAAGAAGTTAATCTTGTTGTACCTGGTGGTAATTATGGCTGGAGTGTTCGAGAGGGCACCGGCTGCTTTTCACCCCCAACTGCCCGCAATCCCATCACAAATTGCGCAGACCGTGGCGAGGATGGAAACCGATTGCAACAACCCTTTGCTGCGTACGATCACGTAGCAGGCGCGGCCATCATTGGTGGGTATGTCTATCGCGGGGACCTGATAGACAATTTGGAGGGTTCGTATATCTTCGCAGATTGGGGCTGGCAATCGGGCAAGCTGTTCGCCACATCGATTCCAATATCTGAATACACCCCCGAGTTTCCCAACTATTGGCCGATTCAAGAACTCAAATTAGACGAAAATGGAGAACAGCTAGAAGGGAGGCATGTTTTAGGTTTTGGGCAAGATACGGAGAAAGAACTGTTTCTTTTTACCTCAAAATCCCTTTCCCCCCTCAAAAATCGTGGGGAGATGTTTAAACTGATGCCTTCAGAGAGGTGAGCCAGTCGCTAGCTAAATTCAATCCTGCAACAATGAAACCGGTACAGAGATCGGCATTTCAAGCAGGATCTGAGCCATCCCTTTGCCCAGTGGATCAAATCGCAATGACGATGTGCCACCCCCGTCCAGAGCCTCGGTCATCACAAAGTTGAATGCATTTAGACCTGGTAGCTCGTAACGAGTGACTTCACCTTCAACCAAATGAGCCAAATATGCCTTGACTCGTTCGGCCGTCAATTCTTGCCGCAGCACCGGCACAAGTTCGGCCGTGCGCGCCACAATCCCCACATTGCAAATATCCCCTTTGTCACCACTGCGACCGTAGGCGATGTCTAAAAGCGTCAACTCGTGAACCCCATCTATTGCCCATTGGTTGCTTTGCTTACTCACGGAACTGCGTTCCGTCAAGCCCAACGAAGTTGGGCCACTGTCTATTGCCCATTGCCCATTTGGGGCAGACGGGAGTTCGCTATCAACTAACTCGCTTTCGAATGGCGTATCATCTACCAAAACGGTCACAAACTCTCTAGGAACCAGCATGGAGTGCACCCGAATCAACGGCATCGGCCGAGGCAGCCCGGACCCGCCCCCAATCAAGCTTTGCGCCATACTCAAAGCGCTCGATCTCTCGGGCAAAAAAGCCCAACGCCTCCTTTTTATCGTGATGGGCTGACAGCTTCATCACTACCTCACGTGAATGCTTTGCATTCGCGTGAGGCCCAAACTGATGCTCCGCCCCGATAATCTCTATCGAGGTTTTTCTGAAATCGTCCCATCCCAGCAAAGGAAAAACCCGCTGCATGCGAGCGATTAGCGATTCAGCCACACGCTGCGCCTTTTGCGCCGCATCCCGGCCGGTGATCATCAGCAAAAATGTGAGCCTGTACCCATCTATTTCAAGTGTGCAGGCTTTATACTTTTCAGGCGGCGCGTATCCTTTAGCTCCCTCAACCTTGACTCGATTTTCGCCAATTTCGGTTAGCCGCACATCGGCAAAATCGCAGGTCACATCTGGCAGCATGTATTCACGCGGATTGCCGATTTCATACAGAATTTGCTCTGTCACGCTGGCGGTATTGACCAGCCCGTCGGTCCCGGCCGCTTTTGTGAGCACAAACGACCCATCCGCTTCACATTCCGCAATCGGATAGCCGATATTGACCCAGCTTTCAACGTCTTTCCAGTCAGTCATTAACCCACCGGTTGACTGCGGTCCACATTCTAAAAGATGGCCGACAAGCGACCCTTGGGCAAGTTTATCAAGTTCATCAGGCTGCCAGCCAAACTCATGAATCAGCGGCCCCAGCATCAGAGCGCTATCAACCACCCGGCCGGTGATCACTACATCTGCTCCGTCACTTAACGCCTTGGCGATTGGGAATGCGCCCAAATAGGCGTTCATCGCCAAAACTCGTTCCGGCAGAGGGGTGTCGTGGGCCATTTCGCGCACGTCGGCCGCTCTCAAGTCTTCGAGCTTGGGCATCAGGTTATCACCCTCAACCACACTCACCTTCAGCTCGATTCCCTGTTCTTCGGCGATGGCTCTAAGCGCGTTGGCGGCCGCCTGTGGATTTATACCGCCCGCATTGGTCACCACTCGTATCCCCTGCTTGCGAATCGCTTTTAAGTTCCGCTTCAAAATCGGATTGATGAAATCATAAGCATATCCCATCTCAGGGTTTTTCATTTTCGCACGGGTGAGGATCGCCATGGTGACCTCGGCCAATGCTTCATACACGATGTAGTCGAGGTTCCCATCCATTAAAAGTTGAGCAGTTGCGAGAGACGAGTCTCCCCATGCTCCAGCTGCACCTGCGATTCGAATTGTTTTGTTCATAAACAGTTTCAACCTCTTCCCTACAGAAGAATTAATTTAAGTAAGATATCGCCAGTAGATTCCCTCTAATTTTTACTGATACAAAAAACAGGAAGGAAATAGTTTTGACGACCGAGAAAACTAATAAAAGTAGCCAGATTAATGTTGGAGATACCGCTCCTGATTTCACACTTGAAGATTCTGAAGGGAATTTTCATTCATTATCTTCCCTAGCCAATCAACGAGCCGTTGTCTTGGTGTTTTATCGAGGCGATTGGTGCCCATATTGCCAAATCCAACTGCATAAATTGGGTGCTCATGAAGATTCATTTTTGCAGAACGGTGCGCAAGTTTTGGCCATATCACCACAAAAGCATGAACTAAACCAAGCTTTTGCTGAGAAGCGAAACGTTCCGTTTCCAATTCTTTGGGACAAGGAGCAATCTGTAATCAATAAATGGGGGCTGTGTCATGAACTTGATGAACATCAAGAACACATTCCTCATCCTACTACTTACATTATCGGGGCTGGAAATAAAGTTTTATGGCGGAAGTTAGGAGCCAACGCCGCTGACCGGCCGGAGCCTGATGAAATTCTGGCTGCTTTGCCAGCTTAAATAATCCCCTTTTCCAAAATTTCTATCGCGTGATTGGCCAGTGCATGTACCACGTCTCCGGCCGGGCGGATTTCGTTGATCATGCCGACACCTTGTCCCGCCACACCCGGATTCACATCGACGCGACCCTGAGCATCGGCCGCCCGCATAATCGGATCGGTCATCGCCAACTGTTGGTGCATGGGCAACGGCTCTAGTCCCGAATTAGCCGCCTCGCTAACCCACAAGCCATCGATCACACGAGCCCGTTTGCCGGTAAAATGTTTAGATAAAGCCGTCCCCGTCTCTTTGGTGCGGATCAGCATCTCTTTTTGACCTTTGCTCAAACGGGCTTCGTCGGTGGCTAAAAAGGCACTGCCGCACCAGACACCCTGAGCCCCAAGCGCCATCGCTGCAACAACCTGCCGGCCGTCCATGATCGAGCCTGCACCCAAAACGGGGATTTTGCCCTGAACCACGTCAACCACCTGTGGAATCAGCGCCATCGTGCCGACAATGGCGTTATGACCGCCGCCGTCGTGCCCTTGAGCCACCACAAAATCAACCCCGCTGGCCAGTGACTTTTCAGCATGGCGTACCGCCCCTACAACTACACCAACTTTCATGTCTAGATCCAGCTCTTTAGCCCGATCAATCAAATAACCTGGATCACCAATCCCAGCGACATAAACCGGAACTTTCATCTCTAAGATCATCTCTAGCTGTTCTTTGATAAAAACCGGGTCAAAGATGGGGATGTCAACTTCAGGCAAGTCGCCCAGATCGTATTTGTCGGCAAATTGCTCCACAAACTCTTGATGTTCCTGTGGCAACTTCACATCTAACTTGATGGGGTTATTCAGATTCCCCTGCGTGACGCTGAACGGAATAAGCGTGTCGATTCCAAATGGTTTGTCTGTCATTTCACGGACCTGCAAGATCCATTGACGCAGTTCTTCTGGTTCAACAAAAGCGCCGCCTAAAACACCTAGCCCGCCCGCCTCAGATACGGCCGCAGCCAACTCCGGCCCAGCGGGTGAAACCATGCCACCCATCCCGGCCGAAAAAATGGGGTATTCAATCCCGAACATGTCACAAATTGGAGTGTGGAGCTTTTTCATTAGTTTTTCGGTTGGTCAGTTTGTCAGTGCGCTTCGCTTTCAGTCTTCTGAAATACTGAGAAACTGAACCACTGACTAACTGATAACGATCATCAATTCCTTCGGCTGCATTTGTTGCCCTTCGGAAATCAAAATTTCTTCAACAGCCCCGTCAAATGGGGCGGGGATGGGGTGTTCCATTTTCATCGCTTCAAGGATCAGTAATGTGTCCCCTTTTGCAACGCTGTCGCCGACAGCCACGTTTAGCCGCATCACCGCCCCCGGCATCGGGGCGATAATTCGGCCGCTGCTGGCCCCATCGCCGCTTTCAGGCGGTGCCAGTAGAGAGTCGCTAAACAGCTGGGTATTCCGGCCGATTTGCAGCCATAAATCCCCATCTTGTTCAAACGCATACATCGCACTGGTTCTCAACCCATCCTGCTCAAAGGTGACTGAATGGGGTAATTGCTCAAGAATCTCGAGCGCAAGCCCATCTTCCCCGACTTGAACGTCGTAGACGTTTTTGAACAAGCTGCTGACCGATACCAGCTCATCCCCAAACCGAACCGTGGTCGGCCGGGTACCCAAATTGCTGAGTAATACACCGGTTGCTTGCGGCTGTTGGCGGCTGTACAAAACGGCCGCTAAGGCTTTCATTTGGTCGGATGGCGGTTCAGCTTGTGTTGAACTGGGCCAATGTTCAGCGATAAAGCTCGTGGTGGCTTCGCCGGCCGCAAATACCGGGTGATCATTCGTTTCGATCAAGAACTCACGATTGGTCTGTAAGCCGAAGACGGCCGTTTGTTTGAGTGCTCGGCTGAGTCTGCGTTGCGCTACTTCTCGCGTTGGGCCGTGGGCGATAATTTTAGCGATCATCGCATCGTAAAACGGGGTAATTTCCATCCCAGATTTTAGGCCATGATCAACCCGAATCCCTTCACCGCTGGGCGGTTGCCAGTGCAAAACCGGCCCAATGCTGGGCAAAAATTGATTGATTGGGTCTTCCGCATACAGGCGGACTTCAATCGCATGGCCGTTCAGCTCGATTTCGTCTTGTGTCAGCGGCAGTGGCTTCCCTTCAGCTACAGCGATTTGCCACGCAACCAAATCTTGGCCCGTAATCATCTCGGTGACAGGGTGTTCAACCTGCAAACGGGTGTTCATCTCGATAAAGAAAAATTCACCCGATTGGTCAAGCAAAAACTCAACCGTACCGGCCCCCACATAATTGACAGCTTCGGCCGCTTCAACGGCCGCCGTGCCAAGCTTTTGGCGCAAATCTCCGTTTACAGCAGGGCTAGGAGCTTCTTCAAATACTTTTTGGTGTCGGCGTTGAATCGAACAGTCCCGCTCGCCCAGATGGATGATATTGCCATGGGAGTCACCAAAAACCTGCACTTCAATATGGCGTGGGTTGACTATCGCTTTTTCTAGCAACAATTCGGCCGAGCCAAACGCATTTTCTGATTCTGACTTGGCACTTTCAACTGCAGATGCCAAGTCGCTAGGATTTTGCACCAAGCGCATTCCACGGCCGCCTCCGCCAGAAGCTGCTTTGACCATGACCGGGTAGCCGATCTCGGCCGCCGCCTTAGCAAAGTTTTCGGCCGACTGATCATCCCCGCTGTAACCCGGCACCGTAGGGACGTTGCTGTTAGCAATCGCACCTTTCGCAGCCGCTTTATTCCCCATGATTCTCATTGATTCCGGATTTGGCCCAATCCACGTGATGTCTGATTTGATGACCAGTTCGGCAAAATCGGCGTTTTCGCTCAAAAAGCCGTAGCCAGGATGAATCGCGTCAGCCCCAGATCGCACGGCCGCATCCAACACCCGTTCCATGTTCAGATAAGATTCCCCAATGTCAGCCGGACCAAGCCGTACGGCCACATCTGCCAGAGAGACATGAGGCGCGTTTGAATCAGCGTCTGAAAACACAGCCACCGTTTCATATCCCAATTTCTGGGCCGTTTTGATAATCCGAACGGCGATTTCGCCACGGTTTGCTACTAATATTTTTGAAATGCTCATAGTTTCATTGAAGTGGAAATAGTTCGTCAATCAAAAATCGTAAATCGTCAATTGTCATTCTTTCTCCCACCGCTCAGATACTTCATCCTGCACCAAGCGGCGCTGAATCCCGGCCGGAATCCAGTTGCGTAGCGCATAGATCAGGCGCATTTTGCGGCCGGAGACAACGAACGTTTTCTTTGCTTCAAACGCTCTCCACACATCATCAGCGACCTCTTCGGCCGTGGTCGCCGCCAATCCTTCAAACGTTTTAACATAGTCCATCTCGGCCGCCTGTTTGAACGGCGTGTTGCTAATGGCGGCCGGTAAAACCGCCATTACCCGCACGCTTTTTTCTTGCATGATCATCTCTTCTTGCAAACACTGGCTAAAGTGGGCCACAAACGCTTTGGTCGATGCGTAAACAGAAAATTTAGGGACGTGGGTGACGGCCGAATTTGAAGCGATATTGATAATCGTCCCGTCGTCACGTGGCACCATCACCTGCAAGAACAGTTTGGTTAACTTGTAAACATTCAAAATGTTTAGATTAATCATCGTCAGCTCTTTTTCCATTTCTGTGCGATGGAAATAGCCGAACACCCCAATCCCAGCATTGTTGATTAGCACATCGACAACCCGATTCTGGTCTTCGACCCAATCAAACACCTTTTGCGCCCCATCTTCTTGCGCCAAGTCAACGGTGAGCGTTTCGATTTTGACATCTTTGTACAGCGATTCTAGCTCCGCTTTTTTGGAAGCAAGCTCATCTGCCAACAGGGAGGCCCACATGATGCGATAGCCGTCGGCCGCAAATTTTTTCGAGATTTCGAACCCGATCCCGCTGGAACCGCCCGTGATTAAAACTGTTTTCATAATTCTGTTGGGCAGGCATCCCTGCCTGCCATAAATTAAACAGGCAAGGATGCCTGTTCAACGGAAAATATTTTACATGCGGGCCACACCAAAGGAATTGGGAAACAGTGTTCTTCTGTTTGCTTCATCGGCCGTGGCTAACAAAAATGCCAACACCTTGCGCGTGTCACGTGGATCAATGATCCCGTCATCCATGAGCCAGCCCGATGTGAAAAACGCATCTGACTGACTGTTGAACACCCGAATAATCTCTTTTTCCTGCGCTTCCAACATTTCTGGTGGGATGGTTTGTCCTCGGCGGGCCGCGCTCCCTTCCATCACAATGCGCATGGTGGTCGCCGCCTGTTCGCCACCCATGACACCCGTTTGAGCATTGGGCCAACTTAGCAAAAAGTCAGGCTCATACGCCCGGCCGCACATCCCATAGTTGCCCGCGCCAAAACTGGCACCAATCATCAGCGTGAATTTCGGGACGGTCGCATTGCTCACCGCCTGGATCATTTTTGAACCGTGTTTAATCATCCCGCCCTGTTCATAAACGGTGCCAACCATGTAGCCGGTTGTGTTTTGCAAAAAGATAAGCGGGGTGTTTGACTGGCAGTTGAGCTGGATAAATTGGGCCACTTTTGTCGCCCCTTCGTTGTCGATCGGCCCGTTGTTCCCGATAAACGCGCACGGGTAGCCGTGGATGTTCGCCTGAACACAGACGGTTGCGCTACCGTAGCGGCTCTTGAATTCGAGCAGATCAGAATCATCCACAATGCGGGCGATGACCTCTTTGACGTCGTAAGGCTGGCGATAGTCAACCGGCACAATACCGGCCAACTCATCTGCGCTGTGTCGTGGTTCTCTAAAGGATGGGGTTTGGCGTGGCTGAGCCGTTTTGGTGTGCCAGTTTAATTTTTGCACGACCTCACGCCCCAACCGGATGCCGTCGGTGTCGTTTTCGGCCAAATATTCAACCAATCCAGAAATAGTGGCGTGCATCTCTGCTCCGCCTAAATCGGCCGCATTCGCCTCTTCACCCGTTGCCGCTTTCACCAGTGGGGGACCGGCCAAAAACGCCTGACCCCGGCCGCGCACGCCGATCACCACGTCGCTCATGCCGGGAAAATAGGCGCCACCGGCGGTTGACGAGCCGTGCAAAACGGTAATCACCGGACATCCGGCCGCGCTTAATTTAGCAAAGTTGCGGAACAGCGCACCCCCTTGAATAAACAGTTGAACCCGATATTCAAGCAGGTTGGCTCCGGCGCTTTCAACCAGATGGATAAACGGCAGTTTTTGTTCTAGCGCAATATCTTGGCAGCGTTGGATTTTGGCCCCACCAATTTCAGAGATGGCCCCTGCATTGATGCCGCTATCGGTCGCCACGATCATGCAGCGCACCCCGTTAACAAAGCCGATGCCGCAAATGATGCTAGCACCCGGTATCGATTTTTCCCGCTTGCTTGTGTCTCGCAGGTATCCGGCCATGTTGCCGATTTCGAGAAACGGCGCCCCCGCATCCAGCAAGCGGGCCACACGTTCTCGCGGCATAATCTGCCCACGTTTTTCAAACTTCGGCCGTGACTTGTTGCTCGCCGCTTCGGCTCTTGCCTCAAGCTCGCGCACCTGCTCGATTAACGCCAGCATGTCGGCCCGATTTTGTACAAATGTCTCAGTGTTTGTGGAGATGTTGGAGTTAAATAATGCCATAGTGGAAAGTATTAAGTAAGAAGTGCGAAGTGTGAAGCAGGCGCTCACTTCATACTTCTTACTTCACACTTTTAGTTGTCCATCAACCCATCCATCTTCGCGATGATGCCGAGCATAATTTCGTCTGCGCCGCCGCCGATAGAGCCGAGGCGTGAATCACGATAATACCGTGCCAGCGGATACTCTTCTGTATAGCCGATGCCGCCATGGAACTGCATGCAGATGTCAGCCACTTCTCGGCTTAAACGGCCCATTTTGAGCTTCGCCATCGATGCTTCACGTGTCATATCTTGCCCGGCCACATATTTGCGCACGCAATAATAATTTAGATGTTTTAGCGCTTCGATCTCTGTTTTTAGCTCGCAGAGTTTAAACTGAATCCACTGATTGTCCATCAGCGGCCGTTTGAACGTATGGCGCTGTTTGCAGTAATCAACCGTCATGTCAATTACCAGTTCCATGCTCGGCACAGACATGAGCGAGGCTGCGATTCGTTCTACTTGGAACTGCTGCATTTGCAACATAAAGCCCATTCCTTCTGGGCCGATGGTGTTTGCCTTGGGGACCCGCACATCGTCAAACGACAAGATCGCCGTGTCAGAGCTGTGCTGCCCCATCTTTTCAAGCTTTTTGCTGACCCCAAACCCGTCGGCCGTTGTTGGGACAACGATCAGCGACATGCCACGATAGCCGCGATCCCGGCCGTCTGTGCGGGCCAGCAGAGTCAGATAATCAGCCTGTGTCCCATTCGTGATCCACATCTTTGAACCGTTAATGATCCAGTCGTCTCCGTCCGATTTGGCGTGGGTGCTGATGCCTGCCACGTCCGATCCCGCATCTGGCTCGCTAACAGCAATGGAAAACACCGCTTCACCTGAGATCGCCGGTTTTAAGAATTTTTCTTTTTGCTCTGGGGTGCCGTGCTCTGCTAGGGCAGGGGTGGCCATGTCATTTTGTACAGCGATTGCCATCGGGACGCCGCCACATTTTGCCCGGCCGATCTCTTCGAGCAGGACCGCCTCGTACCAGTAGTCCATGCCGCCGCCGCCGTATTCTTCCTCGTACATCAGCCCCAACAGGCCGAGTTTACCCATCTTGCCAAACAGCTCGTGGGCCGGAAAAATGCGGGCTTCTTCCCACTCATCAACGTGGGGGTTAATTTCGTTCTCAACAAATTTGCGAATTACCATCCGCAGTTCTTGGTGTTCGTCCGTAAAGTACATATTGATTTACGATTAGTGATTTTGGATTGACGATTGTGCGCGCTTTGTGAATCGGTTCACATTTCGTAAATCGTCAATCCAAAATCGTAAATGGATTATTTCCAATTGGTGATTGTTTCTCGGTGTTCAAGCAGGCTTTTCTTCAGTTCGGTTAGCTCGTTTAGTTTTTGATCGATTTCCGCCACACGTTTGTTGATCATGGCGGTCAGCCGGTCGGCCTGGGCAGATTCAACTTGGCTATCGGGCAAGATGTCGTAGAGCTCAACAACCTCTTTGATTTCTGCCAAATCAAAGCCGGCCGCTTTGCCGCGCAAAATCAGTTTCAAACGGCCACGCTCGCGCCGAGTGTAGAAACGTTGTCCACCATCTGTTCGGCCGGGGGTGATCATGCCGCGCTCTTCGTAATAGCGAATTGTTCGCGTAGTTAAATTGAGTTCATCCGCCAGTTCTCCGATTGTGAACTTGGATGCGATTTTTTGATCAGGTGAGGAAAGTGCCATGCGAGAATGATACTTTACGTTAACGTAAAGAGCAAACGCTAATGACCGGTTTATTGTGTTGCTATGTAGGAGGCTGCTTGAAGCTGGGCCACATAGGTTAAAACTAAAACGGCCCAAGATAATGTTAATCATCTTGAGCCGTTGAAACTATGCCATGAACCGATATTGGATCATGATGCTGGTAATTCACAAATAAATGGGTCGCTGTTACTGTTGAAGCTTGGCCTTGATGACGAAAAGGGGAGTTGGGCCAACGCATACGAGTGATCGAGAATGCTTGGCTCACCGTTTTCAACCGCTTCAGGATCAACGACGATAAATTGCCCCATCATGCCCCCATCTTCGTGCTGCAAAATATGGCAGTGAAACATGTACGGGATTTCCTGATTAGCATACGTGTCAAACTTGGTAATAATCCGCACCGTTTCGTTGTTATTGACCAGTACGGTGTCTTTCCAGCCTGATTCATACGGCTCTGGGGGAACCCCATTCCGGTCAATGATCAAAAACTGAATATCGTGAATATGAATCGGATGGGGGGCACCGTTGTTGCTGATCTCCCAAATTTCAACGTCGCCTAAAGTGACAACCTCATCAATGCGGGTCATGTCCATTACCTTGCCGTTGATGGGGATCGACCGGCCGCCTGCGTTTTCTTGATCTTCGTGGACCATGTCGATGTAAAGATCGGTTGGGTCAGCTTCTTCAGCGACGCCACCGGCTAATACCAGCGGCCGGACAACATCAGCCTCATCTTCCGTCCACCGTTCGATGACGTTTAACAGTTCTGGCAGGGCAGATGGATTGGGCACAGCCATTTCGTGACTGGTGTCGGGAACAAGTCGGAGGATGTTATAGTTTCCACCGCTTGTCCCCGGCAACCGATCATCGTCCAGCGTCATCAAGATCGCTTCCTCACCGTCTGATAGGTCAACAACAATTTCTGCCCGTTCCCCTGTGGCCATCAATAAACTGGTCATGGGTGCAGGGGTTTCTAACAATCCACCGTCAGAAGCGATTTGGTGAAACTCTCGGCCGTCTGCAAAGCCAAAGCTGTAAATTCTGGCAAGCGACCCGTTTAAAATGCGCAGCCGTACTTGTTTAGCCGGAACTTGAACCCACGCATTCAGCGTGCCGTTGGTTAACATCGTATCCCCGTAAAAGACACCGCCTTGGATCGATGTGCTCATCACCCCATCTTCAAAAATCTTGTCTTGTACGATGACCGGAATGTCATCAATCCCATATGTTTGCGGAACATTGAGGCTTTTGCTGTTTTCATCGTCAATGATGTACAAGCCGGCCAATCCGTTGGCCACTTGTTGGGCCGTTGTGCCATGGGCGTGTGGGTGATACCACATCGTTGAGGCTTCATTAAGGATTGGGTAGTACGACTGCCACGTCTCACCTGCCTCGATGAGCTGGTGGGGTGTCCCATCCATTTCGGCCGGGACATGTAGCCCGTGCCAATGAACGGTTGTAGATTGATCCAGATCATTTTTGACATTTAGGAGAACATTATCCCCTTCATCAACCCGAATAGTGGGGCCCAGAAAATCACCGTTAAAGCCCATTGTGGCAGATGGGATCCCTTCAACAAACTCAACTTCACCCTCTTGCAAAACAAGTTCAAAGACCTTTTGCCCATTTTCAATGGTGTAGTCGAGAATCGGTGGGATGGTTAATTCACTAAACGGATCTAAATCAACCGTTCCATCGTTATTGACGGCCGGTGTTGGAACCCCAGTGCTGGCGTTACAAGAGATCAATAGAAGTGACAATATTGGTAAAACAAGAAAGCGGTTCATATAAATTTCTCTACTTTTCTCCAATTGAATAATTGGGATCTCAAATCAACCCTCTTGGGGTTCACTGACGTCGTGTTTGCTGGTTTCTTCCACCAGCTTGAGCAGATAGAGGGCACATACCATTGAGTGGCGACCCTTTGCGACTTTGAGCAGAGCCTCTATTTCGCGATTAAAATGCTCTTTATCTTCAGAATATCGTCTGTCCCATTCACAAAAAGCATTTTCCAATTCATTTAGAGATACCAGAATTTTTCTATCTTTCATCTTGGCTACCTCTCTTATCTGTTCGAAAAATCGATCTGTTTTTTTTGAACAACGATCTCAGGTCTAAGCCATACTTGTGTTTTGTTTGAAGTGCCCAAAACACGAAATAGCCGGATTGGCATCATTTGCATAAGTCTCTCCATTCAATTTGAGGAAATAGTTGTTAGTCGATTGGTCTTAAACTACTTGCGGCTCCCAGATTGAAGCAGGTGAATGGTTTCAACTACTTCAATCCAGGAGCTGGCGTGGTTAAGGGCTGTGGTTGTGGCCCGACCCATCAGCGTGGCCTGAGGGAACGGCTGATGCTGATGAATAAGTGTGATCTAAAATCGAAGGTTGGCCGTTTGCAACCGCTTCTTCATCCACAATGATAAATTGGCCCATCATGCCACCATCTTCATGTTGCAAAATATGGCAGTGGAACATGTAAGGGATGGTTTCGCTGGTGTAGGTATCAAACTTGGCGATTACTCGCACCGTTTCCCCACGACCGACCCAAACGGTGTCCTTCCATCCCGACTCATATGCTTCCGGTGGTTCTCCGTTGCGATCTAGAACCTGAAATTGGACCAAGTGGATGTGAATAGGATGCCCTTCGCCATCATTGGAAATTTCCCAAATCTCGATGTCGCCAAAGTTTACGACTTCATCAATTCGAGACATATCCATTACTTTCCCATTGATCGGGATACCGCTCGGGCCAGAGTTTTCTTGATCGCCATGCTCAGTTTCGATGTACAGGTCGGTAGGATCTTCTTCTGTGATTTCCTCACCGCCTAAAACGATCGGCCGAACGACAACTGCATCTTCTTCGCTGTACCGTTCGATAACGTTCAATACCTCTGGTAATGCAGATGGATTGCTTTCGGCTAGCTCATGTTCAACATCAGGGATCAAGCGCAAGATGGTGTATTCACCCCCATTGTCGCCGGTTAATGCCTCATCATCGAAAGACATCAGGACCGCTTCTTCCCCATCAGATAGATCCACAACAATCTCAGTACGTTCGCCGGTCGCCATTAAGAGGCTGGTCATCGGAGCAGGTGACTCAAGCAGCCCGCCGTCTGAGCCGATCTGATGAAATTCACGGCCGTCTGCGAAACCAAAGCTGTAAACACGGCTTAGCGAGCCATTGACCAAGCGAAGGCGAATCTGCTTGGCAGGGACTTCGACATATGCGTCGAGCGTCCCGTTGGTCAAAATGGTGTCACCGTAATAAAGACCACCTTTTGTTTCACCAACCATCACCCCATCTTCAAATTTACGGTCTTGGATAACCAAGGGGATATCATCCACACCATATGTTTGAGGGATGTCTAGGCTTTTGCTGTTTTCATCATCAATTAAATAGAGCCCGGCTAAGCCAAATGAGACCTGCTCGGCCGAATTGCCGTGAATGTGTGGGTGATACCACATCGTTGAGGCTTCATTGATTATCGGGTAGAAGGCCTGCCATTCACCACCCGCTTCAATTGGCTGGTGGGGGGAGCCGTCCATTTCGGCCGGAACATCAAGACCGTGCCAATGAACCGTTGTTGCCTCATCTAAACTATTGGTAACGTTGATCACCACATCATCGCCCTTATCAACTCGAATGGTAGGGCCAAGATAGTCCCCGTTAAAGCCTTTTGTGGGTGATGGAATCCCTTCAATAAATTCAACTTCCCCATCTTGCAGGGTGATGTCGAATACTTTGGCACCATTTTCAATGGTGTAATCGAGTAATGGTGGAATTGCCAATTCGTTGGCAGTCATCCCTTCGCTTTCTAGCTCGGCCGAAGCCTCTTCTGCATCTGTATCTGCTTCGGCTTCGGCACCTGCTTCAGACTCTTCGGAAGCTTCTGCTTCTTCTACAGTCTCTGTTTCAGACGTGTTGGTTGGTATAACCTCTTCTGTCGGTTCAGCTTCAACAACAACCTCTGTAATAACCTCTGTTGGTTCCACTTCAGCCTCGGGGGCAGGGGTAGCTTGAGGTTCAGCGCCACACGCGGCCAGAAGTAGACAGGTCAGAACTAAAGTACCTATTCTTTTCATGTTTGTTCTTTCAAAAATCATCTTTTAAAGTCTTCTTACTAATTAAGGTGCCTGTACCGTTAGGCGACATACCACAGCATTATCCAAAACAAGATTGCTGCTCCAAACGAAATTAACTCCGCCAAATAAGGTGTCTTCATAGTTGCGGAAACCTACCTGATTGGTTACATCATCGGCCGTGTAACGTGAAGCTGCTGGCCAGTTTGAATCATCAAAATCAGACTCCATCCAGTTGCTGGGCATTTGTTCAAGATAGGCGTTACAGGTGTTTTCGGGATCGTTTGAAATACAGCTAATTGCTTGATCTGAGCTTGCACAGCCGGATGAATCAACATTGCCATGCTCATCAAAAGCCAAGCAAGCGCCCGCATCATCTAGCGGTGCGACGTAGAATGACTTGCAGACCCAATCGTCATTGGTCGATGTGCCGTCGCTAAAGTTAGCGATAAAGCCACCATCACCTGCGTGGTAACCGCGTAGCTCTTCCATACCGATACCGTTGTACTCTTCCCAGTCAACGAGCAAGAAGGCGTAAGTCATCGGATACTCAGCTTGGAATTGAACGGCGTGGGTGTTAAAGGTGGTGAAGTTGACCGCATCCCGGCCGGTAAATGTGCCGTTGACGTACATTTCGTAGTAGTTGTCGGCAAAGACATAACCGGTGATTTCTGTGCCACCTTCATCAATAACCTGTGTGGTCAGCTCGGACTCGTAGTCGTTTTCACCTGAGCCGGTGCAATCGTTATAGACATCAACGTTGGTAAAACCACCTGCAACGGGGGCAGGTACCATCCACACATTTCCATTGTCATCAGTTAGCTCGCCGTAGTTACCGGTACGGAAGTCGTTTGTGTTGGTGCAGTCACTGGTAACTTCGCCGGGGTAGATATTTTGAGCAATTCCGGTTGTGATGGCGCTGAGCAGTTCAACAGGTTCTTCGACTGTCGTTTCCTCAACAACAACTTCTTCAACTGTTTCTGTTTCAGACCCGGTTTCTACGGCAACCGATTCTGCTTCTGATTCATTTTCAACCGCGGATTCAGACTCGGTTTCTGCTACAGCCGCTTCCTCAGCTGCTTCTTCAACGGCCGGAGGCTCAGTCGCTGTTGGTTCTGCTGCAGGGGCTTCTGTTGGTGAGGCAGCCGGTGTTTCTGTGCTACCGCAAGCGGCCAAAAGCAGGCCGAAAATAATTAAAGAGGGCAATAATTTGCGCATCAATTTCTCCTTGTATTCCAAATTAAAAAATATGAGGGTGAACCCTCATTGATTAAGAATAAGGATTTTGCGCAGAGTTCCATCATCCCAATGAACCATTTTGGGTAGTAAAAACCAGGTAGACGATGGTGGTATTTACGGGATTTGAAGCTAAGTCTTTGCAGGATCGGCCGGGCTCACGCATTGTCTATTTCACAATCTGGATGAGACTGGCCCGACTGTAACCAAACCCCCGTTTAAAGTGCCCAAGCGCCCTTTGAAAATCTCTTTTTCCCAATTACTCCTACCCATACAATGGCCCCGTAAAATTTTACAAATTCACATAGGATAGGAAAAAAACAATGACTACAAACTCAACCACAGAGGATGGCAAAGACGCTATTCCAACATGGATTATTTGGTACGGCATCATCGTCATGATTGGTGCGCCGCTCATTTTTGCAATCATCACGTTCATGGGCCCGAATCTCGGCATGGTGAACCTCGCTGATGGTTCTGTAATTGATAGCGGTCTTTTTAAATACGCGGTGCGGAACCTTGTTGCGGCCGTCATCACCGGCTATGCGCTTTACAAACGATCAGCGCCTATGCTGCTTCTTGTATTCTTCATGCGGTTCCTGACCGAATCGGGCGACCTTCTCGACAGTCTGCTCTTCGGTGAGCTGGATGCAACAGGCGTTCTTAGCTTGGTAGCAATGATGATCGTTGTCTTCCTCGGCCCTTACGTGATCGGTATTCGCAAGCTCTGGCCGATGGTCCGCTGATCATCAGTTGCACTGCGACGCATTAAACCTAATGGCCCGGGAGCCTTGGATTTACTCTCTTAAACACAACAGCCTAGTGTGAAAGCACTAGGCTGTTGTGTTTGGGTCTTGCGACAGTGTCTAAGTGGGCCACAAATTAGGTAGACAAAAGTAGTAACAGAGGGTTCAAATGGCGCATTGTAAATAGATCTTGGTTTTGTTATTCTGGTCGGATGCAAGTTCCGGCCGAAGCCACATCGCACACTCATCCGCAGTATCGCCAGATCGCTGTCATCATCTACAGTTGTGTCTTGATTGTTGGGATTTTTGACTACATTATCGGCCGCCCCCCAACGTCTAACATCGATCTTCCCTCAAACATTCGACTCGTAATTTTCTGCCTCGCCATTATCTGTATGGGGGTGCTTGAGTGGATTCAACAAAGCAAGCGAACGCAGGGGTTGATTCATCCCG
Organism: Chloroflexota bacterium; assembly: GCA_020628815.1. Classification (GTDB taxonomy): domain Bacteria; phylum Chloroflexota; class Anaerolineae; order Promineifilales; family Promineifilaceae; genus WTJY01. The sequence continues at coordinate 72,552 of JAHDEN010000006.1, forward strand.
CGCTTCACTTAGCACTCGTCACTATTCTGAGCGGCATCCCGCTTCAACTATCTAATCCCAATTACGGTCAGCTCTTACTGTTAATCCCTATCTTGTTTGCAGAGCTAACCTTTGCTAGATGGATACCATATCTCACGGTCTCTGTCGTTTTCGGATTTCGTTTTTTGCGAGCCGCGTTTGGCGAGAGCCCAAATTTCATTTCGACCGTTGATGTGCAAGCCCTGCTTATTTTTTCAGTTTTAATTTTGTTGATTTGGCTTATGGCCTGTTTAATTAAGAGCGAGTGGTCAAATCGGCTGAATTTACAAACTTTAAACAACGAACTCAAAGAGACCTCGGCTCAACTGGCTCAGATGGCGGTGATTAATGAACGGAATAGGCTGGCTCGGGACATTCATGACAGCGTGGGGCATCACTTGGCCGCAGTCAGTATCCAGCTTGAAATGGCGGATCGTCTGCATGAGCGGGACCCTCAGGCTTCTAAAGCTGCCATTCATCAAGCACAATCTGCCGCGCACGGTGCCTTACAAGACGTTCGTCAGTCAGTTAGTGCGTTACGCCATGCGGATGATTCGTTTGAGCTTCTGCCGGCCGTCGAGCTGTTGGTTAGCCGTATAGCCACTGATCAGCTGGCCATTAACTATCAGCTAGATGGGGATGAGACCCTTTATTCGCAGCCGGTCCGGCTTGCATTTTTCCGAGCGGTTCAAGAAGGGTTAACCAACGTCTACAAACATGCGGCCGCATCCCATATAAACTTATGGCTTCAATTTTTGCCCAACCAAGCCCGCCTACGCATCGTTGATGATGGGATCGGTTTTGACACTCGGGGAGATGCGAACGGAACAGGTTTAAAAGGGATACAAGAACGGGTTGAAGCTTTGGGTGGGACTGTTTTGATTGAAAGTCGGCCGAACGAAGGGACCATTCTCGACATCGTTTTGCCCCAAGCCGCCTAATGAAAACCGCCTCACCGATAAAAGTCTTGGTTGCAGATGATCAGCAGCTAATCCGCCAAGGGATAGCAACCTTGTTAGAGCTGGAAGAGGGGGTGACCGTGGTGGGGCAAGCTGAAAATGGAGAGGAGGCTATCAAAATGACCCTAGATCTGCAGCCGGATATTATCTTGATGGATATTCAGATGCCGGTTGTAAATGGGATCGAAGCGCTCAAGCGAATTTTACAAGAACGGCCGGACAGCAATATTTTGATGCTTAGTACGTTTGATGATGATGCCTACATCGTGCAGTCGTTAAGGGCAGGCTCCTGCGGATATTTGCTAAAAGACATCCCATCCCCTGATTTAGCCCAAGCGATTCGCCTTGCGCATGCCGGAGTGTATCAGTTGGCCCCAAAAGTGGCTGGAAAACTGGTGGGGAATTTGTTTGTTGAAAAACGGGAACATCGTGAGCGTGATGCGGCCGATATTCCCGTTTCTCCCAGAGAAAAAGAGGTGTTGCGCTTGCTGGCCTCTGGCGCATCTAACAAAGAGATTGCCCAAGAGTTGTTTATCAGCGAGGCGACAGTTAAAAAGCACATTACAAGCATTTTAAGCACGCTTGATTTGCGCGATCGCACTCAGGCCGCCATTTACGCCGTGCGCCACGGGCTAGCCTAATCAACTAAGACTGAAACTTGCAACGCATTAAAGCCTGTCTGAGCCTCCCACATATCTTGATTTGCCAATTGAATTGAATAGTTTGGGTTGTTTCTGAGCGAAGCTGCTGGATCTGGTAGATTCAACAAAAGATCGTATTCACCCGGCCGCATATCGGCCGGTAAGGTGACGGTTAGATTTAGATTGCTGCTTTGGCCCGGTAGCCAACGGCGCGGGTCACTGCTGAGGTCTAAGGCGACTATTTCGCCACTAGTTTTGTGGCGCATGATTAATTCAAACCCTCTAGCGTTATACGGCGCCGCGAAGCCTTTATTCCTTAGTTTCAATTCAAAGCTAAAAGGCTCTCCTTGCTGACCGCTAAGTGGGAACGCTCCTTGTTCCAACACAAATCGGTACCCCAATCGTTGTCCGATCTCGTCGTAGCATCCTTCTGTTTTCCAGCGTTCAATCACTCCGTTTGAGATGCTGTTGAGCGCACTCCAGCGCATTCGCTCTAACTCTTGAAGTGCATTGTCGCAGCCGGTGTATGGTTCTGCCCGCTCGTCCGCATTGCAGGTTTCACCCCCCATCGGCAAATAGAGATTGTCTGCGCTCAAGTAATCTTTGTATGCTTCTATGTCAGCCTGAGTTTCAAACGGCCGGTAAGTGCCAAAGTCGGTGCTTGATGCCAGGAAGCAGTCGTTCATCGCCCCGGTTCTAGCTTTGTCGCTTTGATTAAACCCTTCACCGGCCGAGAGCGGCTCAGTGCCGTACAGCTGCTGTTTGAGGGCCGGTTGGCGAATAACAACCGCTCGCTCTTGCGGCAACGCCTCAAGCAGATTGGAGACGATGGCACGGGCGCTGTCTGTCAACATCCGGCCGTCTTCCGTGTCCACCACATGGTTGTTAGACGAGCTGTGCCATTCACCCCAAGCACCAACAAACCCCAACTCAAAATAGGCGATCACATCGCTGTTCTGCTGCAAAATCGGAGCCAGCTGTTCAATATGGCCCAACGTCCTAGCGATATCAGCATCAACCGCGTCTGGAAACGTGTCGTTATTGGGAAAGTTGTAAGTAAATCGAGGGATTAACTTAACCCCAGATTGTCGCGCTTCTGCAAAGTTGCCTTCAATTACCTCTAGTGTGTCGGCATCAATTGGGCCGTTTAAAAACTCATCGATCACAAAATAGAGGCGTAAGATCGAGATGTTTTGTGCTTGATAGTCGCTCATGTCGAGCACAAACTTGGCATCATCAAGCCACAAGACGGCCGTTTGGTCAAAGTAACCTCGTTCCGGGTTAGAAAACGAGGAGGTTTCTTCAACATACGTGATCGTTTGTCTTGATGCGCCTCTTTCAACTTCTACAGATGCCAACAGATCGTTGTAACCGGTTTCAGCTTCCCAAGCCCCTTGATTTGCCAAGCGTATGCTGTAATTAGGGTTGTCGCGCAATGTGGTTTCTGGGTCAGGTAGGTTGAGCAGAATTTGATATGTTCCAGCGGCCATTTCGGCCGGTAAATTAACCTGAATCTTTAACTCGCTAGTTACCCCTGGTTGCCAAAATCGTGGGTCGTAATTGAGCGGCAATTTGACGACAGAGTTATCTGAGCTGTTGCGCAAAATCAATTCAACGGCGCGCGGGTTGTAAAGCGATGCGTATCCATCATTCCGCATGTCAAGCTCGATGCTCAGGCTTTCCCCGGCCGTGGCATTTGTTGGGAACGTACCGTCTATCAGCCTAAATCGATATCCTAAGCGAGCCTCTATTTCCTCAAAGCAGCCTTCTTGGCGCCACTGATCAAGCACATCAACCAAGTATCCGTTGTGTAGGGCACTCCAGCGCATTCGTTCAAGCTCCGCCTTCGCATTGTCACAACCGATAAACGGCTGAGCCCGCTCGTCCGCATTGCAGGTTTCACCACCCATTGGAACGTATAAATTGTCCGCGTTTAAGTAATCTTTGATCGCTTCTCGATCCGCTTGGGCCGAGCTGGGATAGGTGCCAAAGTCGGTGTCAGATGCCAGGAAGCAGTCGTTTAAAGCCCCCATACGTGCTTTTTGTGAGCCGCTAAACACTTCAGCCCCCATGGGTAGTGGATCATTCCCGTAAAGCTGCTGCTTGTAAATCGGATAGCGTAGCGTGGCCATCCGTGTTTCCGGCAGCACTTCAAAAATTTTATCAACGATGGCGCGCGTGTTGTCGTTCACTTGTCGGCCGTTTTCATCATCTACATGGTTGTTAGACGAGCTGTGCCACTCCCCCCATGCGCCGATAAATCCCAAATTCATATAGGCGATCACATCGCTGTTCCGTTCAAAAATCGGCTCGAGTTGATCTAAATGGGCCAGAATCGTTTCTAAGTTGGCATCAACTGCGTCTTGGTAATTCTCTTCTGGAAAGTTGTAGGCAAACCGTGGGATTACCTTGACTCCAGCCTCACGCGCGGCCGTAAAATTGGCCTCGATGGTCGTAAGTGCTTCGTCGCTAATCGGCCGGTCAATAAACTCATCAATCAGAAAATAGAGGCGAATGAGCGTCACATTTTGCTCACGCAGCCCACTCATATCCTGCACCCACATCTGGTCATCTCGCCATAGCGGTGCATTTTGATCAAACAATCCCCGCTCAGGATTTGGGAATATTGAATCATCTTGGGTGTATGTGATCGTTTGTTGGTTTTCTGTTCCGGGTTTACTGATCAATGGCAAATATATATCTTCGTTTTCTTGCCCCCTAAGCGGCATTGTGAAGCTTAGAGCCACAGACACCAGAATGCAGGCGCCAAGCAGAGAGGTAAATTGGATAAAAGCTTTGTTAGTCATGATGTTCCTTGTTTCTTTTCCTTCTTTCTTGGAGTAGGGGGAGTATAGTGATGAGACAAGTTTAAACTGCCAAGCAATTTAAAAGCTAGAGAGTATTGACAAGTGGTTGATAGGCTCAGTTAAGCGGTGCTATTTTCGCAACCGTTCACTTATTGCTCGAATATGTTTGGGGCCGGTCCGGCAACAGCCGCCAATTAATGCGGCCCCCATGCGGCGCCACTCACGCACGGCCGTGCCAAATTCTTCAGGATGGGTTGTGCCGTGCCAGCAATGGGCCTGTGCGTCCCAAGATTCACCCGAGTTGGGATAGGCGATGATGGGCAAATTAGTTTGGGACTGCAGCTGCTCGATGATACCGGGTAAATATTGAGGTGGAGTGCAATTTACCCCTACCCCAACAAAATTCGCATAGTCAAATAGCAATGATTGGATATCGATCAATTTTGTTTGATCTGAGATAAAATAAGGGTCGATAAAAGTAAAAGAAAGAGCCGCTTTTACCTTGGATGCACCCCCAAACTCAGCGACCAGTTGGTGATACGCCTGTGCCTCAAGCAAAGAGGGGACCGTCTCGCACATCAGCAGATCTGCGCCGCTGTGTAGCAGCAATTCCCAGCGCGGCCGGTGGAAATCAGCCAGTTCATCCACAGTCAGTCCATAATCTCCACGGTATTCTGATCCATCAGCCAAATACGCGCCGTAGGGGCCAACGCTAGCGGCAACCAACGGCCGGGCACGCCCCAATCGATTTGTTTCAACACTCCAAAATCGGTCTCGTGCATCAACCGCTAGCTGTACGGCCAAGCGCATCAAGTCGGCTGCTTCTCCGCAGCTTAACCCACGGGCCATTAGCCCTTCAAACGTTGTTTGATACGTCGCCGTAATAATGCAATCGGCCCCAGCATGCAGATAGTCGAGGTGTACGTCTCGAATGACATCTGGGTTTTCAAGCAATATTTTGCCCGACCACAAAGGATCATCTAGATCTAAACCACGATTTTCAAGCTCTGTAGCCAGTCCACCGTCTAAAATAAGTGTTTTGCCACCTTGTAAAAATGGCTCAAATATCGGATCGATTTTCATAAGCGTTGATTAGTGGTTTGTCAATTATCATCTGATGGGAATACCAACGGGACAAACCACTTAAAGCTACGTCAAAGGTGGATTGATAGAAATCCTTGACGTAGCACTAGGTAATCCCCATCGGGTGTGAAGCTTTTTTAGGAAATAAAATATCCATTAGGATAAACGCCTCGGCATTTCCGTTGCAGTCTACATGGGTATGGTTTAGCTCTTTAAAGGAGCGGTGACAGCAAATTAGCTGGATAAATTCCGGCCGAGTACAAACCATATCCCCCCCTTGCAGAATTTTCGTTTCAAACGGCCGTATCTCTGTGATTTTCCCATTTTCAAAGACAAGCTCGATGCGCTCTTCATACAAATTGATTTTAAGCGTTCCAGAATGTCCCACCATCACGCTATTGGCCAGACGGCGTTCTAAAACCGGCCGGATTTTTCTTAAAAAGGATGGGATATCAGGAATCCGAATATACCAAGCATAAGAAGCGGTTTGTTTCCCTGCTTGCGACCCTAATGCGTGATAAAGCGCATGGTTTTGTCCAAAATATAGGATCAGCCGTTTGTTAATTTTCGGTTTGCTTTCAGATTCACCGCTTTCTTCTATTTGTTGTGAAATATGTCTATGAATCGCTCGGGTAACATACAGCCCGAACTCTCTTACCGATTGACCGGCCGCACACCCCAGTTCATTGACCGTTACCCCAACCGGCCAGATCACATAGGTCAAATACCCCACAGGCGGCCCATTTTTGCGGCTAATAATCCAATAGTTTTTGTTATAGATAGAGTTTTCTGAGCGCCCTGTTAGCTCAAACCGCCACAGCTCGGCCGATCTCACACTGTTGAGCATGTAATCTTTGCAATGTTGGCCATAAAACTCCTGCAAGTACGGAATATCGGCCTCTGTCGCCGGCCGCCACTCAAATTTTTCATCTTCGGCCGCCACTTTAGGCGAATTCCCCGGCCGATTCCAGTCAAAAAGCCTTGAGCCGCCCAAATCTAGTGCATGGCTGTAGCCAAACAGCCGGTAATACCAAGGGATACCGGTAATCACCTGCATCAAATCGCCGTTTCTGGCAGACATTTCATGCAAAACTTTGAACTGCTCCCGCACTAGCCCTTTTTTGCGCCACGCTTCGTCAGTCCCTACAAGCTCCGGCCGGCCGACGTTGATTTCAACATCTTCATACCGCCAAACTTGCGGAACCAAACAGGTGGATGAAACGATTTCACCCGCTTCAGTTTCAACAATCAAGAAATCTTTAGCCTTTGTAGTCGGGTGTGACCCACCCATCAAATCGGCCGTCCATGCAACAATCTTTCCCTCTTCGCCCGGCTCTTCATGGATACGGCCGTTAAACGCAGCTACAGCTTCAATATCACTAGGCGTCGCAATTCTGAGTCTTAATCCATTTTGTAATTCAGATTTCATAGTCCATAATTGTGTCTGGTTTTAGTCGCGAAAAGGGTTGTTTATGTATTAACTATTTATAAACTTACATCTTTTCTTCACAAGTTTACGTAAATATAGTTATATTGATTAAATTGATCTGGGGACTTACCCCAGTTATACACTAGTTTTGGAGGATTGTATCCTTATGTTTGGAAGTTTTGGACCTTATCTCTTATTTGTTTTACCACCGTTC
>JAHDEN010000125.1 GCA_020628815.1 Chloroflexota bacterium
TGTTTAATGTGGTCTGGGATGCCCTTTATTCAGAATTTGCGGGCAGGCACGGGCTGTACGAACGAAATTACGCGGGCAACAAAGAGCAACAGCGGCTGGATACGTTGCGTTGGGCTAACATACGCGGCGATACAAAGGGTTACACCGATCTTGTAGATAAATTTATGGCCGACTATGACACAAATGGCTGGGTGAATGAAGTTTGGAGAGATAAACCGTAGGCTAATTTCTTTCAATATATCAATTTATATAACCTTCAATCTTGAATAAATTTCTGGCGCATCCGCTTCCAATGTTCGCAATACCGCGATCATACTTGTCCCCTCATTTAATTTGCGATCACTATTCAAGTCACTTCTGCTACTATGGTGCATGCCTACTACCTGGAACGATTCGTTAAATACAGGCGCACCAGATGAACCCGCTCTTGTCTCGGTAAAATATCGGAGTGTACGTGTGTTGGCAAACGCCACAATGTTATTATGCATCGAGATCTTCTTAGGCTGCCCACCCGGATGATGAATGATATTTACACGATCTTCCGGATGAACTGGTCTGGTGGTTAATTGAGGAATGATTACATTTGATGGAACCTCATCCAATTCAATAATTGTTAACTTCAACTCTTGATTAGTAAAAAAAAGACCACCCAGTTTTATTGAAACACGAACCGGGTCATTTAACACACCAAATTTGTCTAACTCATAGAAAAACTGTATTTCTGCACCCTCAGCATCCTGAGGGGTTGCTAAAACATGGCTACCGATCATAAGTAGGTTTTCCCCACACACAAACCCAGAACTCAAAACCCCTCTTCCATTTTTTAAAACGACCCGGACAACTGCACTGGATATATCCCATGCAATTTGAAGATAAGATACATCAAAATAATTGGTGCGATTTTGAATAAGTAGTTCAAATGGCTCCACATCAAGGGAGGCCTGCTTTGGCTCAGAAACAATCACCTGTTGGCCAAGATTGTATTTCTCAAATAGCATCCCAATAAACTCTCGTTCCTCTGGTCTAACTTGGTCTACCAGTGAATTTAGAAGGTGCCCCAAGGCGGTTTCCCCATTAGAAAGCTGACCAAAACGAGTTAAGCCAGTAATTGTGCGGATCGCCGCTTGCTGAGCGGAGCCAGCCAAGTCGAGCGACCCTAAAATATCATTTCTTCGTTCAGATCCAGATAAGGCTTCACTGAGTTGTTCTCTACGTGAAGTAACTGATTGCCAACTTGGCAATTGGGTCACGATGTCAACGAGACTCTTATAATCACTGCGATCTAAATCATAACCAGTCGATTCTGAAGGATCGCCAATCCGACCGGCCGAATAACCGTCACCCTGAACTACATCACCTGTCACGATGTTACCTATATTGAGAGAGCCCTTACCAATAATATCATCTAGACCCACATGAATCTCCCCGGTAATATCATCGGAGCTATTTTCGTCTTCTGTTGGAGAAAGCAACTGATCACCATAATCGTCTAAAATTTTTGTGATTACACCATTTATCTCGCGGTCTGCAGAAGATTCCGTAAATGACATCCAAATCTCATCTATTCTGTCTCCTTCTGGCACCTTACCGGTTAGAGCAAAAAGCACCCCATCAGCTTCGCCTTGCTGCGTTGAAAAATTGTGATCAAGCCGCGCCAATGATTTGCCCAGTTCGCGCCGACGCTCGGCTGAAAGAGAGCCAAGAGTCAAAATCGTCAACCCCTTGCTCAACACGGCCACATCTTCGTTGCCAAACTCAGTCACCATTTTACGCACAATTCGAGCATTACCCTGCAAAATTTCGTCTGGTATTTGATTAAACAACTGCAACAGGTCAGCACGCAATTCTGCGATATCGGCCTTGATTAAGGTTGGTTTCTCTCGCTTAATTTCTAACCGGTACATGCCAAATTCCAGCTCAGTTACGATCCAATGATCATCGAGATGAGATAATTTTTCTGAAGAGGCAATATTACGCAGTGCTTGTTCAAAATTTTTGAGTTGAACTTCAATGCGTACCGCTTGCTTGAGCAATTTTAGTCTTTCAACTTCGTTATCAGCCTGATTCATTGACCAAAGCCCTTTGCCCACACTTGCCCGAGCAGCAGCCCAATTGTGCCGCTGCATATGTAAATAAGTCTCCCAATAATAAAGCGGACTGCCAATCGACCGTTCAATTTTTCGTGAGAGCGCATTCGATGCATCACGAAAGTCACCGTGGAAAATCAAATTTTCAACCTTATTATTTATTCCGGCTTCCCAGCTCTTCAAATCGGCCGTTTCAAGTGTAAAGTCATCCTCAACACCAGTTAATCCCAACTTGCTCACCAACCACGCACGCATCGGAGGCTCAAATTCAGCGATGATAGGCATCAGACTACGTTCAAAATCGGCACGCCAAGCCGAATTCCACCGTTCATTCAGGTTAGAAACATCTTGCGCCAAAACCAAGCGATGGTAGATCTCTTCAACGCGGGCTGCAGAATCATTTTCAATGGCAGCATAATAAGCGATCGCTCGATTATGGATATCATGAACTTCGTCTGCCATATCGATCTGTAAAGCGTGCAGCATTTCTCCGCGCACATCTGCACGATGCCACAGCAATTTCTCATTTCTACGGTCCAGTTTAACCAGATCTACATTTAGCCTTAATCGCTCAAAGAGGTCTTCGGCCTCAGCCATTGTTGTAATCCTGAGCTTGCAAGGTACCGCTAAAACTTTCAAAATGAGGTCTGCAGATACAACACGCAGGGCGAGGCCCGGGTGAGCAATATTACAGACCTCTTCGTCTTCAATATGGTTTAAAATGCGGCGGTAAAGTTGCCCTTGAATATGCTCATCTTTGATCGAGTGAAGAATCTCACTTAAAGAGGCTGGCTCTTCACTCTCCAATTCTATACGAACCACCTTTGCAGCTAATTTCAAACTAAGAGGGTTTCCTCCAACCAAATTAAATATTTCTGTGGCTAAGCTGGCATCACTGACACCTTTAAACTGAAGATAGCCGACAGCCGCAAGTTCATCAAACGCACCTAAATGCATTGGATCAACTTCTACTTTATGCTGATCAATCTCGCCCCGTCCTCCGACCACAAGTCTTAGCTCAGGAACGTCATAGGACAGCTCATCGAAAAAGGAGAAAACAGATTCGGTCGTTTCCTGACTACGAACCTGAACATTTTCAAAGGTGTCTAGGACAATAAGCAGAGGGGCAAACGGGATTTCTAGCTGCGCAAGAATTGGCTCAAAGAATTTTTTACGAAAATCATAGAAGTGATCTGATGTCAGCAAATCACCCCCATCCGACTCAAACTCACCCACTTGCTTAACACTTTCAAAATCTCCTTGGACCGAACGACTGTTAATTGCATTTAACACATAAAGCCAATCAGCTTCAAAGTTCTGAGAAACCCCGTTTAGAATCTCTGGATATTGAAATTCAAGCTGTTTTGCCGCTTCAAAGAGCAAGGTCAATGGGATTTCAGGTGTCATCACATTGCGATCAAAATCGATATAGACAAACGGAATACGCCTGCCCGGTGGCAGCTCTTCAGTATGCTGTAAAATAAATTTTGAAAGCAAAGTGGATTTGCCTACTCCACCCGGCCCAAAGATTAGCTTTGGAGGTTTCTTAACCTTGGCATTATCCCATACATATGATTTTAGTTCAGCAAGTTCTTTTTCTCTGCCTCGGAAATGATCCCCAACTAAATATCGAAATGGCTCCATCAACCCTTGAAATGCCATCAGTCGCTTGACATCATCTTTGACTACTTGATTCGCCAGCTCAGTTTCAGAGATCCAATCTAATATTTCTAATATCTGACGTAGTTCGACCAACGGGCGGCTTTCTATTTCTAAGTCGATGCCTCCAATGAATGATTCAAACAAAGTCTGTTGAACATCAGTCGGCCGGTCTTTCTGGCTAAATAAAGCAGCTTCTATGCGATCTTTACTCTTTAACCGTTTTAGGGCAGCTTTACGCGTTCCATGATTTAGCGACCATCGACTAGATTCAACAATCGAAATCTGTTGGCAATCTGTCAATAGTCTCGATATGGCGATTTCCCGATGGGCATCAGATAGTTGAGGATCTAGACTAAAGGGATCAAGTTTATCAGGCTGAAACGTTGTCACCACTGCCGCAGCTTGCCGAAATCCCCAATCGGTTTCATCTTGCTTTTTTGTCGATCTTTTTTGAGAAGTATCATTCGATTTCTTTTGTTTTCGCTGCTCTTCGTAAAACGCTTTAAAACTCATTACTCACGTCCTTGCCTGCATACTTAAAGATCATATCAATAGCAGCTTGAATAGCAGACTCAAGCTGAAACGGGCGCTCGCTTTCAGCTACCTCAGACAGCTCATTTTCCACGATTTGAGGAATTGTTTCCAAGATCTCTGCTACATCCGCTGCTGAAAGCTGAAGATGATCTCTTAAAATTTCTAGCTGGGTAGCGAAAAAACTACGGATATCATCTTGCCGCTTATCGACTCGGTGAGAAATATTTTCTTGAACAGGGATATTACGTAGTTTTAGTGGTAAATGAGCCTCGCGATTATAATCGATTAACACAAAGCGATACTGTGGATCATCTTCCCCATTAACCTTTTCAACCAGCTCTTGAATAAAATCCTGCATCTCGTTGCTAAATTCAGGAATCTTTTTAAAGTTATCAATGATCAACCACCAAAAACTTTCTGATAAAAATACAGCCTCAGATATCCAGTCAGCTAGCTCTCTATTCCAACGCACATCCGCTGATTCTTGGGTCGGTATTTTTTCAATCCCATCGGCTCTCATCTTTTTCCCAATAAGACCTGTCAAACTATAAGGTGAAAAACCGGTGCGCCATTCGCGGTCCAGATCAATATAGACGGCCCGATGGCTCTGTTGGCGGGCAAAATAGCGAATAAGTTCATTAGAGTAGCTTGCCCCACAGTGCTCGAGCTCCCCATCAATCGCCATTACAAGGCGAGGATGATCCCCGTTAGTCATATGAAAGAGGTTTCTACGCAAAGTATCTCGATTAATAAACGGGAGCGAAAAATCGTTTCTTAAAAAACCGGTCTTCAAAGTATACATAGGGTCAACCTCAGAATTGGCCAAGCTGCCGAATAGAAGTGGGGCACTTGCCATAGATTCAGCAAGATGAGCCTCAAACAAGTTTATTGCGGTGTCTAATCCAGATCGAGCGGTTGAATGTTCAGGAATGCGTAAAGCAACTTCTTTTAAAAAGAGCAATAAAACATTGGACTTTGTACCCTCATTCGAAAGCACTGTTTTATCATACAGGTAATTAATCGTTTGATCGATTCTATTCTCAATCGTTTGAGCCTGCGGCAAACCCAACTTAAATTGGGCCAATGGCTCTGCTACGAAAATCGCAGCCAGAATCTGTTGGTCAGTAAATTTATTTGATTCGCCTAAGGCCGAACGCATCTCATGGAGAATGGCTGAAGGGATTCCACTCATACTTAAACTCTTTAAAGATAGACTTTTTTATTGATTGACCCTATTTTTTTTATTTTACAACTGTCGTAGGAAAGTCAGCACAAACAATGCGACACTAGCTAGAATTAAAAATGGGGAGGGCGGGCAAACTACAGTCACAAATTCTGTATGAACCAGCTCGTGATGTAAGCCGATTATACAGATTTTTGACTTTTCTGAAAAGTCAATTGACCTATTTCGATAGGCAACGTAAAATATGCTCAACGATTAGCTTTTACATAGTCCTATTTACTACAATTCTTATTCACTATTTTCTAAATTTGAGACTCTCGATAAAGAGCAGAATAGAGAATAATTTTTCAATTTTCAGTCTATAAAACACATAGAAATAATCAGATACAGGGTCCGCTAATCTGATAAAAAATCAATTCTTAACCACAAAGGAAAAAGATGCAGGGCATACCATCTAACTTACAATCTAGAATGCGGAACGCATTGAGCAAAACGGGAATATTTATGAATCAAGCCTCTTTGCTGGCTATTTTTATGGAAGAACGCCTAAAGGGATTTGAGACAAATCTTCCGGCCGGTTCTACGATTAACGAACGTATCGACAATACATTGCATTATTTAAGTGGGAAGTCTATTCATACAACAAGTGAAAACGTCTTATGGATATTTCTCTTAGAGGTTGCAAACCGGGAACCAGCACAAGCGTCGAGTCACTACGAGTTAAAGAATCTAGCTCAAGAATGGCTTGATCATGTAAACAAACCGGCCGACAAGACTGACAATACTCCAGTCAAAATAGAGCAATCAGCGGCCTCAACGCCTGCTTCGATACCAGAACCATCTGACCTTCTATCATCCATGGGGACGAAAATGTCTTTAAATGATATCGAGGTATTATGCATGAGCCTTAAAAATGTTCAGTTCGACAACTTATCTGGTAGCACAGTCACATCAAAGTCTATGGCCCTTATTCAACACCTTCAACGTCGTAATAGATATCCAGAGCTGATAGTTCAACTGTCTAAAAGTTTCCCCCATGTCTTATCTAATTGAGCTTCCATTCATATGAGGTCAACTTATGGGAATTCCTTCTGAACTTCTTCAAGATATTCGTACAACCCTTGGTAATTCAGCCGCTTTTTTTGATGCAGGCATTCTCTTTACAGTGTTTAATGAGGAGCGCTTAAAACCGTTTCGAGGTCAGCTTCCCCAAGCAGCTACTTCTGATGATCGTATATCTTTAACTGTTAATTTCTTACACGACAAAGAAATAGTACTTAGCGATGGGTCGAAACAAAACGTAATGCTGATTTTCTTAAGAGAGCTCGCCAAAAAAGAAGCTGATGTAGCCGGAGGGGTTCGTGATCAAATCGAAGATGTGGCAAACCGCTTTGAAAACTTTCTACATGACCCAGCTGCCGAAGGATCGGTCATGCCTGCCCCTGTTAGTCGCAAAACAAATCGGCCAGCAAAAGTAGCCGGTATTGATCTAGAAGAGTCTGAGAAAAACAGACTGATTGAAATCCTGCAGCAGCAGCCGTATTGGCAATTGCCTCAGGATCGGGTGAGTTTTGTGGCAGAAGTCTTAAGGGGGACGCCACACGGCAGCAAGATTAAAGGTTCAATCGATTTAAGTGGGGCACCTCAACCCGCTGCCGAACGAACGGTCAATGGTTTACTCAGCCGTGGGCAGGATGAATTAAAAGCGAATGAAGCGAATGTACCTGAAGAGGTACGCAACATTCCAGTTCCAACTGCACCTGAATTGCGCAAATTAATGGTTGATAAACTATCAAAAGACGAACTAAAGGCGATTAGTTTCGATCTGGATATAAATCACGAAAATCTTAAAAATGACACAAAAAGCTCCCTTGTCTTGGACCTCATTCAATTTCTTCAACGGCGCAGTCGAGTTCCAGATTTAATTACAATCATCCGTAAAGACTACCCGCATGTCTTAACTGGTTAGATGTGGCCGCTGACCAATTCCTTTCTGTTGTAACTAGAATAATAATTTTGACCATTTTTCTTTTGCCAAGTGCGAAAGCCTTAATAAAAAAGTAAAGAGAGAATTTCTTATGTCGACCATATACATCGGCCGATTAATCAATTTCATGCTTGACCAGATGGGAGGGGCGTCAGATGCTGAATTCTTAGAAAACCTGCTTGACAAATACCAAATGGGTGTCATGCCGGTCGCAGTTCGAGGCTTTAATGACACAGAGTGGGAGGTTCAAGGAACGGCTAACGAAGAAGCCAATTATATTCAAGAAAAAACGTTTCGGCCGCACTCTCTCCACAGCATAGGCATTCTGGAAAAAGGTTTGCAAGCCGCAAAAGGAGTGGTACGCATTGTCAACAACGACCTCTCGGGAACCGGGTTTTTGTGTGGCGACAACCTCATCATGACCAATAATCATGTGATTGTCGATCATGAAATCGGGCAGGATAGTGATTTTGAGTTTTTCTATGAATTGGAAGATGATGAACATATGCGCAAAGATATTTTCATCGCCAAAGCGAAGAAAAACGGTCTGTTTTATACCAATGATGCAAGAGATGTAGATTTTACTGTCATTGAAATTGAAAAAACACCGGCTGAGGCCAAAACATTAACGCTGGTTCAGACCCAACCCAAACAAGATGACTGGATCAGTATTATTCAACATCCAGGTGGAGAGTATAAACAGATCGCAATGATGGATAATCTGATCAATTTTGCCAATAGTCGTCAGCTTCAATACCTGACAGCCACCAATCAAGGTTCTTCTGGCTCACCGGTTTTTAGCAAAACATTCGAAGTTATGGGGTTGCATAGGGGATCAAAGCTGATAACGGCCGATGATGGGGAAACATATCTACGCAATATCGGCACAAATTTACAGTTAATCGTCGATGAGTTAAAGCTAAAGGCACCTAAGATTTATGCACGCCTAAATCTAAAATAAGAGGTATTTGGTTCACTCCGAATCCAAAGCCTCACAGATCGTGTCAGCCTACCAAGTTCCCAGAGCCTCATTAATCCTCTGCTTCCTCTCGCTTTGAAAAAAATGTGAATCGACTACTCTCCCTATAAAGTTTCAACAGCTTGTCAAGCTCCTCAACCGTCTCGTGTGTAATCTTAGTCATATCGGTATCAAATGTCTCTGCATCGCGGGTGTTCATTGTACGCGCCCAATACGAAGTAAAAATCAAACCGAGCCGGGTTATCAAAATCAAGTTCTCTTCCATCGAATGCAGCGGTTTTGCCCAGAAAAAGGCGATAAAAGTAATAATGCTGATCGATCCAAAAATCCCCTCTTGCCACGGCGAACCATCTTGAAACGCAAAGACTATGGCTAAAATAAAGGCTGAAATTCCCGTCAAAAACCAAATTGAGTAAAAGAGTAGAGTTAACCGATACGGATATTTGTACATCGCCAAAGTCTCTTCAAACATCTTCTGATTATTCTTATATCCATCGACCGTATGTTGCTGCCAAGCGGCAAGTACGGATTCATTAAGTGTGCCACCGGGTTGTGGCTGTGGCTGTGGCATGAAATCCAGTTCATCATGTTCCTCATTCGACATCGATTGCTTAATTGCCATCTGTATACGGACGGGGTCATTAATCACTCGGTTCCCATGAGCTGGCCCATCAAACGTTGACACAACAATTGGAGTAGTCGGAACTTCAATATCCGTAGCCTCCTCAGAACATTTGGACAGGCAAACCGCCGGATCGCCGATGATCGTGTAACTGCGCACATCGTTCCGTTCAGTCCAAAGCTTTCCAAATTCCTTTTGCCTTAGCTCAACCGCTTTATTTTTCTCTATTTCGCTAAACATCAAAGTGGTTAAGTTTTCAGACAGGGCTGCATATTGCTCATTAAAGTATTTAAGAGCATGGCCAAGACGATCACCTTGCATTAATTTAAGTAGCGAATCATGAAAAGTACCAGGATGACCTATCTCATCTTTTATCCGATAAAACGAATAATTCCAAGCACGTTCGACATGGCCAACAAATGCGAGTGACCCGCACCCATCAGACTGAGACAACATGCGTTTGGGCAGGGCTGCGACAAAAGGGTCTAGTGCCAACGGGTGCTTAATTTTTGTATTGCGCCGTGAAAAAGGAAATTGATTTCGCATCGGTGTCCCAGCCCCAAAACAGGCAAAATGAAAGCTGATCAACCCATTTAGATTTGCATCGTCAGCGATATCGTCGGCCGAAAAATAGTACTTGGTCGGTATCGGCACAGGTTTATACTCATCTTGTCCCCACTCCTGACAGACTAGCGCCCCCATGTCTTTGAGATGACGAGGATTATCAATATTGAGATGGAGGCCATGACTAGCTGTAAAGAGGAGCGAAGGTGTATCAGAGCCACCTAAAATCTTTTTTAATACTGGCTTTAACGCCTCACTAGGTGGGATTAAATCGAGCTCCCAATTAGAGATGCGCGCGTTATCAATATCGTCTTGCAACTCCGCCATTAAAGGGCGAACCAACTGTTGGTCACTCAGTTCAGTCGCTCGGTCTCCGTTATTGGCCACTGAAAAGAAAGTCCCTTTTTGCGGGCGGGGTGACCCAGTTTCTGCCGCAACAACACTATGGGCATAGTTGGCATACTCTTGCAGTGAATCAAAATGGATTCGGCCGACGGCCCGTCGCACATCAAGTTGATATTGAAATGTAAATGAAATTTCTTTGGGTCCGCCGACGATGAGCAAATAGTATGGCATCTCCATTGGGTTTACAGCCGCGGCCGGCTGCCGCACCCCATTGTCTTTCATAAACACAAATGCAGGCTGGTCTTTTCCAACCTTATACGTCTTGTAATTCTCAGTCTGACCAAGACGGTGATCAATCAAAGGTTCAAGCGCCTTCTCAATCTTTGGCCAATGTGCTTCGTCTTCGGCTGCATAAATAATGCCCCAACCAGCAATGGCTAAATCATTGTGAGACCCATCCCAGCGAGCCGCAAGTTCCCGAGAAACCTCCTCAGCTTCTTCTGAAACTTCTTTCTTTACTGATGCCTCAAACGCCGTAAACAGCTCGGCTTGATTCGCCGGTGTTACTAAATAGTCCCCGGTATCCCCGTTCAACCCATTAAAATAAAAATCAAAATCCTCTATTTCGCTCTTCTGGTTCATCTTGTTGGCGGGCAACATTAAATATATGGTCACCCTCTCCTTTAGAAATTAAATGCTGGATTTGCATGAATTAGACCCGGCAGGTCTATGTGGCCTTGTGCGATTGCCCCATTTTTCAAAAAGGCCTGACGGGTCTTTGTTAAGTAAATGCAAACTTAGCAGGAACACTCAATGCTCTGACGCATGTTAACGCCTAAGTCGTCATATTTGCTAAGCGCTGACGCTGCAAATGACGTCTGACCGCATCTAAAGCAGACAGAGCATCCACACGCCGGTAATTCTTGTTGGAATGCTCAACATTATCATCTTCGTCGTCCCCATCATTGATTGTCACCCCGCCGAACCGTAAAAGTCTGGCAAGCAATGCGACCTCTGGCATTTCACCCGTCATCCGATGGTAAAATTCTTGCATTAGCAAAATAAGCCCACAAACAACCGGTGTCGCTTGACTTGTACCTGATTGAGTTGATTCTCCCCTAGATCCATTAATACCAGATGACGTGATGGGTGCACCTGGGGCAAAAATACTGGTTGCATTTGCTCTGCTGGTTGACACATGCAATCTTTGAGAAAATGGTGTGATACGGCCTTCTTTAGATGAAAATGCTTTCGCACCGCCAGAGTATGAAAAAGGACCTTCATCAGCATCGTAAACAGCCCCAACACTGATACATTCCCGAACAATAGCAGGAAAACTCATACCTTGCTTTGAGTTGTGTCTAAAATAATCATTGCCTGCAGCGATGCAGACCGCGACTTTGTCTTTAGTCAAAGTTTGGATATGCTGCTGAATCTCTCGGCGTGGGCCGATCATTGATCTTTCAGTGACTTCATTTGATCCATCTCCAAGAGACATACAAACCACTGTAATATTATGTGTTTCGCGATTATCTATAACCCACTGCAGTCCATTTCGAATCATGTTCCAACTGCCACCACCACTATTGGTCAATACCTTAATAGGAATGATCTTTGCGAAGGGTGCGATACCAGTATGGTCTCCGCCTTGGTCCGGACCCCCGGCGAGGATAATACCGCCAACATTGGTTCCATGTCCTTGACCATCAGTCGCATCATCTGAATCACCCCCATTTTCATTTGTAAAGTTTACCTGTGCAGGGATTCTGTCTTTAAAATCTACATGCTGCAGGTTCAACCCAGTATCAAGTACGGCAACTGTCAATCCATCCCCAGATACTTGAAAGCTTTTCCTTGCCTGTTCAACCCATAAAAATCTATCGACCTCAGGGTCAAAAGAAAATTCAGGTTCATCATACTGCTCCGGTGGTTCAACCGGAATTATCCCATCCATCATAGTCTCATCATTGTTATCTGACATTTTTTCCTCAATTTAGTCCAATAGGTCACTACAAAAACGGCATGTAAGCAGAAAATATGTTCCCAAAATGTAGCCTATCCAAAGCCGTTCAATTAGATCGTAGCAGAAATTCAGACAAATGCACGCGATATTCAGTGAGGGTTTAGATATTTGGAAAAGTCGTCTTAAAATTCGGTAGAGGAAAAAAATCTCAAACCATTATTTGTCTTATCCAAATATGCGATGTGGATACGATCTTCTAACTTTAGGTAGAGTTGTGTTAAGTTCAGAACCTGCATCAAAGTTCGGTTTGTTTTTCAAAAATTCAGCGAAATTTATCTCTAATTCGGTTGAATGCACAAGAATAATGGGCAATCAACGAGCACAGAAAATAAGAAATTCTAATGTTCAATGGCGGCCGAAGAGTCAGAAACTACCTCACTCAAAAAAGAATTGGCAGCATATTTAGTTGTCAAAACGCCCTCAGCGTTTCATGGCCGTCATGCCACCTGTATCGCACCGTCGTGCAGTTGCAAAACCCCATCCACATAATCATCAACCAAACTATCATGGGTCGACGCAAAGATGGTCATTTTTTCATTGGCGACAATGTTCTGAAACAGCTCCAGAATAATCCCGGCCGTCTCCGTATCTAATTCCCCCGTCGGCTCATCCGCCAAAATAAGCTGCGGCTTTGTGACGATGGCCCGGGCAATAGCCAAACGCTGCTGCTGACCACCAGACATTTCATACGGCCGATGGGTGGCCCATTTCTCAAGACCCACCAAGCCCAAACAATGTTCAATCCGTTCCCCCCGTTGACGAAATGGTACCCCATTAATACGCAGCATCAGCTCTACATTTTCATAGGCTGATAGGGTGGGCAGCAAACCAAACGATTGAAAAATAAAGCCAACTTTTTCTCGTCGCCATTTGGTTAACTGATCATCGTTTAAACGGGTTAATTCACTACCAAAAATCTCGATGCTCCCGGCCGAAGGTTTGTCTAGACCACCCAAACAGTTTAAAAGGGTCGTTTTACCACTGCCAGACCGCCCTTTAATCGCCATAAACTGACCCGCCATCACCTGCATGCTCACCTTTTTCAGTGCACGAACCTGCTGTTCACCGGATCCATAGACTCGCTCTAGATTTTCAACCTTGATCGCAATGGTCATGATCGCCCCCTTCTGCCCCAAATTCTCTTAAACAAACCGGGAGACGAATCAGAGCTTGGTTGATCATCTTTAGACCGACCACCTTTGGGTGTGTTTAAACCGGTATCGCTTTGACGCTTGACCGGCCGGATAATCACACGATCGTCATCTAGCTCTAGCTGAACCCGATCCTCGATGTTTAACGCCTCGCGATAGCTTTTAGGCAGCTGCAAACGGCCGGCCGAATCCAACACCGTTAGCTCTTCAAACTGCTGTTCCTCTTCATCCTCAACTTCATTTTCAGTGCCAGATGGGGTTGCGCGCCGCTGTACGCGGACCGTTTCGCTAGAAGTTTTTCCATCCCGAATAGAAACGACCCGATCAACCTGCCGTGCAACATGGGGATCATGGCTCACAATCAACGTCGTCATCCCTAGTTCACGATTTAGATCACGCAACACATCATAAATCTGCTGCGCCGTTGCTGAATCCAGCTCACCCGTTGGCTCATCGGCCAGCAAGATCGTTGGGTTATTGGCAAGGGCGACCGCGATCGCCACCCGCTGTTGTTCACCACCAGACAATGCCTGCAAATGATGATCTTTCCGATGGGCAAGCCCGACCATATCGAGCAGAGATTCAGTGCGATCTTTTGCACTTTTCCCCAAGAACCCGCTTAGCGTCATGGGGAAGCGGACATTTTCAACGGCCGACAAGTAGGGGATCAGATTCCTGGCCCCCTGCTGCCACACAAAGCCAACCTCTTCACGCCGATATCGGTCTAAATCTCGGTCTGATAGCTTGAGCAGGTTATTCCCGTTGACTTGGACAACCCCGGCCGACGGCCGAACCAGCCCCCCAGCACATTTAGACAGGTCGTTTTACCACTGCCACTCGCCCCGACAATGCCGACCATCTCCCCTGATTGTACAGACAGCTCCAACCCTTGCAACGCCAGAACCTCGATATCTCCGATCTTATAAATTTTGACCAAGCTATCGCATAAAATTAATGGATCAGCCATCTTGCCACCTGAGAGTAAGAAGTAAAAAGTCGGAAGTGTAAAGTGGAGACTCCTCCTTCAACTTCTTACTTTTTACTTGAGACTTAAAACTTGCCACTTTCATCATACCGTCTCCCCCATTTTAATCGACTCAAACACTTTCATGTTTAATAGCCGCCAAGACAATACCCCCAATGCGACAAGAAAAAGGCCGCCGAATAAAAGATAAATTTGCCCAACTGCCTGCCAAGCGATTTCGACCAAATAGGGGGGTGCCACATTTGCGGCCGACCCGACCTGCAAAAATGGGATAAATTGCTGGCTAACCACAATACCAAGAATCGTGCCGATAAAGAGGCCGGATAAAATCAATAGCGCCAGTTCCCAGGCCACAATGGCCGTCATTGTACGCCGAGAAATGCCAACCGCCCGTAAAATGCCAAGTTCAACGGTCCGTCGTCGAAAAGAGAATAGCGTATAAAGGAAAAAGCCTAAAACGGTTAACACGGCCGAGGAGATAAACCCAACCGATAAGATGCCAAACAATCCCTGCCGCTCCGGCTCCGCCTGTGCTTGGGCGATCGGCTCACGTGGTTCGGTCCAGACCGTATTAAACAGCTGGCGGTCGGTTAGGCTGCGCCGAAACTGGTCGGCGTCGGTGATGGGATCGGTGAGTTTGCCCCAAACTTTATAAGGAAAATCTCCACCCGCTTTTTCGAAAACGGTGTTCAAATTCCCCACGATCAAATATTCCTCTTCGGCCGGTTGCCAACCGGGAAAATAACGGAAGGTGCCTACAATGGTTCCATCAAACTCAACGAGAGATTCCTCTAAACGGACTGAATAGCGAACCGGGTCCCCAACGCGTAAAGTTGATTGACTGATCAAAGATTCCGGCACAAGGATCCCGTTGCTGCGATCCCCGAGGGCGTTCATGAGTGAGCCCAGTCGATATCGAGAAAAATCCCAGCGCCAATACGCCACATCTCTAAAATCAGCATGATCGACACCCACAAACCGGCCGCTGCGAGACACCCCATCAACCTGCACTTCCATTGAATAGCTGCCAACCCTTGCCGCCCGCTCGATTTGGTCAATGGTCTCATAATCACTCACCGGTAAATAGGTGAATGTTTCACCTTCAGCCGGTTCAGTTCCCCCAAACGCAGGAGGGTTCGGCAGCGTCTCCATGCTGATATCAGCCCCGATTTCATAGAATTTTTGATCATAAAGCTGCAAGTCGACCGTGCGAGCCAATGAGGCGGTAAAGACGGCCAACCCGATGGTGAGAACCAGCAGGCTGAGTGGGGGTTGATAATGGTGCGGGGTACGGGCCAGATAGCGGACCGCCTGGAGCAATCCCACACTTTGCGTGCGATTTAACAAGCGGCCCAGCCCGGTCATGAGCCAAGGCAGAATGCGTAAAAATAGCAGGGTAAGTGCAAAAATCGCCAAGGCGGGCAGCAGCAAAAGAAGGGGGTTTTGAAATGGGTCGGCCGCAGTCGAACCATCGCTAACTAGGCCAATGCTCCCCTGCTGTTGTAGCAAGTAAAAACCATAGATAACCACAAGAAGCAAAATCAGATCGAGCCAGACCCGCTGCCACCAAGGGCGGGCCAATGAGCGTGCTTGCTCTTGTTTAAAGGTGATAATCGTATGGCGAGAGGCTGAAATGGCTGGCAAAATGCGGGCCACAAGGGCCAAGCCGATGGCGATTAAACCGGTAAATATCGCTTGGCGAGTAACCACCATGCGCACCGCATCGGACCCTGAAAAATCGAGAAAGCTGCGTGAGCGGCCGACAATTTGGGTTAACCCAACCGCCAAAATAATCCCAAACACAAATGCGACAGAACCCAGAATAACCCCTTCCAGGGCCGCCATCCCCAACACTTGCGCTGGCGTACTGCCACGGCTGCGCATGACAGCGATTTCGTTTTTTTGCTGACTAACAGACAAGCCGACTACCAGCACGACGAAAGAAAGCACCAGCCATATCGGTGCGACGTCAAACGTATACAGCAAAATGGCCAATTCTGAGACCGACTGCCGATAGATGCGCAATGCATCGGTGGGGGACAAAAATTCACTCGTTTTGGGCAACAAGATATCGATGCGCTGATCGATTTGAGCCGCCCCGAAAATGAGTTCATCGACCTGTTCGGTCCCTACGCGGCTGCCGTCCAGCACCAAATACCACAGGGCGAGCTCGATTTCATTCACTAGAGCAGGCTCGATCGCGCTCTGAAAAGTCGCTTCATTAACCACAAATAACGTATCAAATGTCGCTGGCAAATAGAACCAAAACGGCCCTTCACGATCGGCCGGAACCCAAATACCACTGACCCGGATGGTAAAACTTGTTTGATCCGAATCATCTTCAAGGTCTATGGCCAGATACTCTTCCCCCACCTGCCAGCCAACCAAGTCCGCATAATCTTGAGTGATAATGACATCGATGACCTCACCCAGTTGGGCCGTGCTTGTGGGGAATTCTCCCTCTATCAATTGGATTTGATTCTCGATATCGGTGGTTGAGGCGAAATTGATAAACCCCAAGGATTCATCGTTGGCGTAGCTCGCAGCATCTAAGGCAAACAGCTTGAAAGTGGGGGTTTTTACATGTCGAACCGCCCTTTCTTGGGGCAAATTTAGAATGTCTGCCGCTTCACCAAACAGATAATCGGTCACAGGCTCGATATCGGCCGATTCGACCGGGCCATACCATGCGCCGGTATACGAGTACATGTAGGCGAACGGCGGCCGGTTGTTTGTCACATCATTGGCCAGTTCTTCTTCTAAAATACGAAAATTAACCGCATCAGCATACAGGGGCACAATCGCAAGCAGGGCCACAGCGATGGTGAGCCCAAAGGTGGTGGCAATGGTCATCCCCAACTGGGACCACAACCGTTTGAGGGTAACTTGGAGTATGGCGATTGTTTTGAGGAGTACGTTCATTCGTTTCGCTTGCTGCTTGCCAGTAGTCGGTGGTCGGTGGTCGGTCCACTACCCACTTCTCACTACCCACTGTGCCAAAGGCACTGAATACCGGCCACTGCCTACGGTCCAATCACCACTTGCCCTTCTTCAACGCCAGACTCGATTTCAACTCGGTCGTTATTTCGCAGTCCGGTCGAAACATCTAGCCTTTTTTGAACCGATCCGTCTTGGACAACAACAAAGCTTCGCCCGTTGAATTCGCGAATCGCGGCCGGTGGCAGCCAGAGCACATCATCGTTCACTGCCAGCTGAGCGATCATACTCACCCGATCACCCGGATCGAGCTGAGAGGTCGCATTCGGGTTGTCGAAGGCCACCCGAACTTCACAATTTTCTTCATCCCCCTGTGGGCCGCTGCCAAACGGATACGGTAACAGCCGCACGGTCATCGGCACCTCGATATCCGGCCGATTAGGAACAACTGCTCGGGCCACCATCCCTTCAGACAATTCTCGCATGTCGCAAGCGGGCATGGGGACACTGACTTCAAGCTGTGAAAGGTCGGCTACAACCACCACGACTTCAGCGGCCCCAACCGCGTCTCCAGAATCGGCATTGACCGAAAGCACACGGCCGGCCGCAGTTGAAAATAGCTCAGTTTGGGCGATCTTGCTATTCAGGTCAGCCACAATCAATTGGCTCTGCGCCACGCGTGCTTCTAACGCAGGGGCTAAATTGATGTTTAGTTCAGCTAGGGCTAGCTCGGCTCGCTCTAAGTCTAGGGTTAAAAGATCGATTGCGAGCTGTTGTTCGGCCCTGGGGGATTCGCCCCCTTGCGTTAGCGCATAATTTAGCTGCAGCTGCATCTGATCTCGATTAATTTCAGCCTGACGCAGCGCGATACGGTTCCCTTCTTGTGCAGCAGCTAGCTCTGTTTCAGCCAAAGACAAATTGGCTTCGGCCGATTGAAGTTCTTTTTCAAGTAACGTCGTATTTTGGCTAGCAATAAGATCCCCCACCTCCACTTTGTCGTTTCGCTCGACAAAAATTTCTTGAACCTGCCCGTCTAAACCAAACGCAAAGTCAGTTTGATCCGCCGGGGTTACCCTGCCAGAAATCATCAGTTGAGATTCTACCGTACCCCGTTCGACCGTATACGTCGGCTTTTCAACCGCGGCCGTTGTGGGGACCGGTGTCGGCTCATTCATTCGGCCGGCGAGGTTCGCTAATCGGTTGCAACGCACAGCCGATTAAAAATAAGAAGGAGAGTGTGAATAGAATTTTTCGGTTCATAAAGCTGCTTTAGCGAAAAAGTAAAGGGGTGAAGCCCTGTTACTAGACAGGACAGACAACGTTGCTCAGTAGATTGGTCCAGTTTGACACAAGGTAATGCATTAAACGAATAATCTAGCTAAAAACTGCCCCAATCCAGGGAAATATTTAGCACCCTGTATGGTTACGAAGCCCTTTGCAAAA
>JAHDEN010000126.1 GCA_020628815.1 Chloroflexota bacterium
GGTAATTTGCATAGCTGGATGTTGATCCTGCATCAAATAGCGGGGGAGCCTGCATATTGCTTAAAAGTTGAACGAGGAAAAAATGAAACGATTAAATATATTTAGACTAATGATGAAAGGCCTTCTATTGATGTGTCTTATATTACTGGCAGTTTTTTCTGTCCCAAAGGTATCGGGAAATCAAGAATCGAATCAGAAATGTTCAAAGGCATCATTAAATGACTGCAGCAAGATGCCGAAAAGCCAACCAGAAAAAATTGATGAAAACGATAATCAGAGATGTTATCAGTCACCGTTTTTAAATAACAAAATTGACTGTTTAAGTTTTTATCAGTTTGAAGATCAAGCTTTGTATTGCACTAGCCAGAGCGACTGCTTCTCACTATTACCAGAGTATGTGCCGGTTGAAGCAGCACCATGGTGCTCTAGAGACAACTGCTTATCTGAGTTATCTATCACGTTTATCCCTATAAGGTAATACGGAAACTGAGGCCAATTTGCTCTGTTCTCTTTGGGAATTCTGTCTTTCTGTATGGATTTTTAGAGCACACATGTTTTGAGTATCGGGGAATATGGTATGCAGTCGTTAAATCAAAGCAGAATAGGTTTATTGCTGATTATGCTAGCAGTGTTGTTGAGTTTTACCACAGCCGGGGCCTATTTTTTTGAAATTCAAAATTTAAGTGATTCGAAATTAGTAGGTACCGATAGCTCAAAAAAAGTGCATCTGAATATGTCTGCGGATGAAAAAGCTATGGCTACGGGAGTAAATATTCGATCAGAGTTTGTGTCTCCAATTTCAATCGAGACGAACGTTAGTGTCGTATCAGTTGGGCAAATACTTCAATTGCATGCTTTTAATTCGGGAAATTGGCCCTTGGTATACGAGTGGAATTTAGGAGACGGCCGGACAGTGCTTAATCAAACGGTTGAGGTTGAATATTCAAGCCCCAGCCAATATACGATAGTTCTGACTGGCCATGATCGAGATCAATCCTATACAGATTCACTTGATATTGAGGTAATAAGAAAGCCAGCCGCCAACTTTATCTTAAATGAAACCGTTATTGGTATTGATGAGACCTTGGTTTTAACCCATACCGGAGGTGGTTTAGCGCCCCTGACTCATCTATGGGAATTTGGGGATAGCACTACTTCAACAGAGCTGAGTCCAACTCATACCTTTGATGCAGCTGGCCGATACAAGATTAATCATGTCGTTCATAATGAGTTTGGCTCTGATCAGGAGACTGAGTGGGTAGAGGTACGCGAGCGGCCAGAATTAATCATTTTTCTGCCACCAAATGCGATTGTTGGGTCAGCTTGGAATGCATATGTGACGCTAGAAGATGAGCAAACGGCTGATATCTTCTGGAGGATTGAGCCAGTTCAATCGGAAGGCGAGCAGGAGCCAGTTGAGTTAACTGGGATGTCAATCCAACCTACATTTGCGGAACCGGGTAGGTATAGGGTGGTGGTTCAGGCAACTAATCGGTTTGGTGTTGATGAAGAACAGTGGTTGATCAATGTTATGGACTCTAAACCACAGGAAATTTTGTCTCAAGCTGATAAGGTAATTGGGGTTCTTCCTGAGTCTTATATCTTGCCCCATCCACCGACCGAAATAACTTCACCAACGCTTCTTCTTCTTTTTTACATTAACGCTGCTCGAAAGGCTGCGGGTGTATTGCCTGTCAGTCTTGTGCCTGCCTTATCTAAAGCTTCACAAGTTCATACAGATGATATGGCAAGGCATAATTTCACCAGCCACACGGGCTTTGACGAATCTTCTCCTTTAGAGCGAGTTGCCCGCAGTGGATATAACCGAGGAGGATTTGTTGGCGAAGTAACCGCTTGGGGCTTTGATGATCCACGTGATGCCGTTGCTTTTTGGCTCGGTAGCCCATCTCATAAGCCGACCATTTTAAGTGAATTGGCTGATCAGATTGGAGTGGCCCAAACGGTCAATTTCGATGCTGATAGCGTTTGGTATTGGGTAGCAGAGTTTGGCTCATCCCACTTGTCAATAGAAGGACAAGTGGCAAGTAGCGGTATTCGATTAATCTCTCCCACCGAAGCAAGCAGCTATCGGATCGATCAAGTTAATGATCAAGCTGAAAAACTAGATTTTAGCTGGATTTGGCCCCTCCCCTTAGCCAATGGAGATCGTTTTGTCATCAGCTTGCTAGATGTAGATGGAGACACGGTTCGGTTAGGGGGTATAGCTGAACCATCTCATAAAGGCCAGCCATTTGCCTACCGGTTATCAGTTGATCCAATCGATCTGGATGGGTTAACTGGCCGATATGACTGGATAGTGAGTTTAGTTGGAAAGGATGGGGCCGTTCGTGCTCAAAGTTTTCTACGTTCTTTGCAAATATCTGGCGTATACCCCATGCCAACACCGGTCCCGACACTGCTGCCAGAATCTCAAACACCTGCACCATAATAATAAAGGACTTCAAGAATGAGAAAAAGTGATAGAAGAAGACAAAGTTCAACTCGCATTGTCTTTCAAATTTGGATAACCTGTCTGTTTGGCTTAACCCTAATAATATCTTTTTGGGTGAACGCATTAGCCGCGGCCGAGCACACCGCTGCACTCGATGTGAATCGAGGAATAAGTCAAAGTGTTCCGAGTCGCACGCCTGCACCAATTCAAGATGTATCTGACAATCAGGAAAATGCCGTCAAAGTCATTGTTGACAGGAACTATTGTGATAACAACGATTTGTTGACAGTTTTCCCACAAACATTTTCTAATCCGGAAGATAATGATTATTTCAAATTTGAAGCAAAAATTAATAAAGTTTATGTCATCTCAGTGAGTGCAGTATTAGAAAACGAGCAGCTCCCAATACCGGCGGTTGATCCCAATATAGTCTCAGTTAGAGATCCCAATGGGCTAATTAAGGGGAGTAATGATGATGCTGAAATAGGGAGTTTCAATGCAAAAGTATCTTTCACGGCATCGTCAACCGGTATCCACAGCATTTTAGTTAGCCCCGGAAGTTACTCAGAAGATAATAAAGAATATGGATATTGTGTTGAGATTGTATTAGCGAAAGAAGCAATTACACCTTCTCCAGCCGCAACCTCAACGCCCACTTCCACACCAACCCCTATGTCAACACTAACACCTGACCGATGTGAAGATAATTCGTCTTTTGATACTGCTTGCTTAATTGGCATGCATATTACCAGTACGACCACACCAGAAACTTTTTCATTTAAACCTGTAATTGACCATGGGCTGGATAATGATTTTTATAGGATCCACTTAAAAGCTGGAATGTATGTGGTTTGTACCACTTATGATCTTTCATCAAAAAATGACACAAATTTAATTGTGTATGATCCTAACGGGAAGGGAATTGGGGGAAACGATGATTTTTATCCAATCAAGGAGCAAATTGGAAAAACAATCGATGCTCGATTTGGTTTTCCGGTAAATGCTACGGGTGAATACTTTATTTTAGTAGGTCCAGGGCCAGGCTTGATCATACCGTTTGAAGAAGCTCACGAATTTACATATATTCTTACGTGTACTCAGGCTGAAGAACCTGTCCCTACACATACAATCACGCCAACCCTAAGTTCAACTCCATTGCCAACAGCCATTACCCCACAGGTTTCTAATAACGAGTCGCAATCTGAGTCGCCTTCGAATGAAGTAGTGCAAAATGAACAAGAGGAAGAATCCGACGATAAGAATAATGAGAGGGATGAATTAAATGACTCCGTACCGAGTAGAAGGATATTTTTTAAGTCGATTGCAACTCCTACTCTTGAGCCAGCCACAAATACATCGAGAACATACCGGCCGGTTACTATTAACATATCGCTACTGGCTCAAGAATCTAATTCAGAAAGCGGGTTATTAAACCAGAAACAGCCACTCTCAGATATGTTAATCTTGGCTTTTTCTGATCAAGAAGGGGCGGAACAATTGCTGGCTTATGGCATGACTAATAGTGCAGGTCATGCCATTCTGATTGTTGATGAGCAACTAACAGAATTCACTTTAAAAATTCCATATTTTCCATTCGAAAAGCAACTGGTTATAGAAGATACGATTGAACTTGTTTTTTCAATCGACTCATAAGCTGAGGGTAAAACGCATGACTAAAAATTTACAAAAATGGTTAGCAAATTTAGATGGTTTGGCATTTAGCGGGCTGATGCTTATTTTTACAGGGTTGCTTTTTTTTAGCGGCGTTGCAGGGTTATGGGTTGCGGGATTTTTTGAGCAAAGCTCAAATGAAAGCTTAATCGATCCGGGAGGAAATGATACGCGGTCCTTTACCAATATTGCAGAGGCGAGCATTGAACAATCCGGCATCGAAGAGTTGACTTATCATCGGCCGACTGAACTTTATATCACTTTACCAGGTGGGGAAACGGAGCAGCCGATCTTGATTTCTGGTAAAGCTGTTTCGTTAACCCAAATGCTCAATCCTGCATTTAAGCCTACAGAAGAAGCATTTTTGCTTGAAGGTGCGCTCTTGGCACCAATTGTTCGGTTACCATCTTTATCGATAATTGATTACTCAAACCTATTTTCGGTAAATAGTCAGATTAGGATCGTAGATAAAAATGGGATTTCACGACGATTCAGCTTAAATGAAATTACGGATCTTGAGACAGATGCTTCCAATCGCCAACAACTTTTTGACTATTCGGCCACTGAGCTAACATTGGTCTGGCCAAATATTGATCAAGAGACTTTCAAAGTAGCGTATGGAAAATTTCAACTTGACGTTGAAGATTATCCCACAGAAATCCAAGCTGATGTTGGGGAGCAAGTTAAGATAGGAGATGTATTAATCAAAGTTGAGACCGGTCACGTGGATTTTGACAGTGAAAAAGTGGCCGAAGGTGTTCATATGTATGAGGTTCAAGCAAGTTTTGCTACGAGCCTAGAACAAGCTGATTTGGGCAACTTAAGTGTTTGGCTAGAAGATGATAATGGCCGGAAGTATTCTCCGATAAATTCAGACACAAATGAAAAATATACCCAAATAGAAGGTACTGTTTCAAACAAATCCCTTGAAAATAAGATTTTCCATTATCAAGTACCGATGGACTTGGATACTGTAGAGTTGTATCAAAAATTCGCCTTGTTAAAAACGCCAGTAGGACTTGCTGTATGGCTACCCTATTCTGTTGAAAAAGCTGCAGCGGTATCGGTAAGAATTGATGATCTGGCCTTGTTGGGTGACACCTCTAAGCTAAAAGTTGAAGGAGCCTTTATTAACAGTGGCGAGATATCTTATGAAGTTTTACGTAGCGAGATAAAGCTTGTCCAACTAAGCGATGAAGTAGCTCTGCAACCACTGATTGAAGACCCCGATTTTTCATGGGTAGTTGATGCAGGCGGGAAAGAATCGTTTCAATTTGAGTTTGATCAGCCTCTTGAAAAAGAGGGAGTGCTGTGTATTGCCGGACATCAATACGCTTTTAAGCTCGATAGCGAACCCGAAAATATAAATTCAATTGATTGTGATTGACCCTTCCTATATTTTCAGAAGCTCTTCTGGTAGTTTGGCCGAATTGTTTTCGAAGAGAAGAAATGCACTATGAGTTATTGAAAAAATTGAATAATTTCTAGGCTATTAAATATTTGCCGGATCGCGCCACTGCTTACAACCCGTCTTGTTCAGACTGGTACTTGGCATCAGCGGTATACCAGCCAGAGAAGTCAAAAATTTAGTATGAAGTGAAAAGCTGTGGCCGGTCACTTCATACTTTCAACTTTTTATTTGCTACTTCTTCCGGCCGCCGATCAGCGAATCCTGAAGCGCTTTCAACTGCTCCATCGCCCCTTCAGCCGCCAACTTCGCCTGCTCCGGCCAAGACTCAGGATGCGAAATACGAACTTTACCCTTCAGGGTAGCCTTAATTTCCTCAACCGAAAGAGTCGATAACTTCTTAAACGTCGTCACCCCAGCCTCAGCCAAAACGCCAGAGATTTTCGGTCCGATCCCCTCAATCAACTTTAGATCATCAGGCTTCGCCTCTTTCACCTTTTTTGCTTTAGGCGCAGCTTTTTTAGCCTTTGGTTTAGAGTCAGCCTTTTTCTCTTTTTTACCCTTTTTAGGTTTCTTGCCCTTCTTTTCCTTCTTAGGTTTCTCCAAAATCAAAATGCAGTTATCAGCATTTTGCAGCCGATTAGGCTCATACCCATCCGCTTCCCAATCGTTGTACCAATGTTGATCATTGATCAAATAACGATATTCATACCGGCCCGGTTTGAGTTTGACCGTAGTTGCATAGCCGATTCCATCAGCTACCTGCATCGGCGTTTCAGAAATGCTCCAATTGTTGAAATCACCAACCACATTCACTTGCGAAGCCACCACTTCTTCTGGCAGCTGCTCACAGGGAATCTGAAACGTGACCGAATACTTTCCGCTTTTTGCGTTTAATTTTTTAATTAACATGATGGTCCTTGCACAGGCTTAAAATCATCTAGTTGAATAAGCCCTATTTTGCTGAAGGGATAGGTGCTTTGTCAAAAAATTTGGGCAGTTTGTTCAAACCGTCTAGCCATATTTAATCTAATTGTGAGTTATCAAACGAAATGACCTGAATTTCTTCCCCGTTTACCATGACCGTTTGTATCTCACACTGTCGGTCTGTGTAGTCGCTAATGACCCTCTCCCAAAACATTTTAGCAGGCCCGTTAGCGACGATCTGTCTCACATCCCACCGGCCGCGAAAGGCGTCGAAGATGTGAAGAGCGGCCGTTTTGCCAACCCCACCTCTGCGATATTTCCGCATCACAAAAAACTCAGCCATCGACATTGTCGCTGGCTCACAATCTGGCAACTTTTGAACCAAAACAAATCCCGCTAGCTGATCATCAACTTTGATAAAAAAGGGGGTGCGATTTGGCTCCGTCCAATACTGATCAAGATACGTGTAGCCGTAATGGCCATGCTCATTGACATTCGCATCATCGTATTGGCTAAAGTCATACAAATACAGCTCCATCAGCTGGCGTAAAACCGACTTGGCTGATTCCTGAACCTTGATGAGCTCTATGGTCATACTTTATATCTCAGCCTCGCCCACATAAATCGGGCTCGCCCAAGCCATCTGCCCATCAACCTGCGTGGCTTTTACAAAATACGGGGTTCTTGCCCCTTTATCTGGATGAATGTCTTGAATCAATCCCAACGACGTTTCAGTTACCTCGGCCGGATATTTCTCCACGACCAGTTCCATATCAACCCCACCAAAATCGAAGAGCCGACGAGGGGTTTCAGCCGTTAGCTCCGCCAAATTAACCGAAGCCTGCCCAGCGGCCGATTCAAACACCAGCGTCCCCTTTTGCGCATCATCTAAAATCAAATCAAGCCCATCACGGTCACCGGTCGTTTTACTTTCAAAACGAACCTCGTGCTCATTCCGCTCCCGAATACCGTCAGCCACCACATCAAACGAAAACTCAGCGGCCGACAAAATCTGACACCCTTCGGCCCGCACTACACCATCCCAATTAACCCGCCGCTGACGGCCCCGCTCGCGACTGCCCCGCCAGCTAACCCGCACATGGTTGGACGTGCCCAGATCATAAAACGTATCCGGCCGGACTTCTCGAATTATCTCTTTCCCCTTAAACAGTTGGAGCGATTCAAGCGGCCCTGTTCCAACAACACTGGCAGTAACTTCCAACTGTGGCTTATGCGGAATGAGACTTCCCATCAGCGCACCATTGATCGAAAAATCTAGCAATAGCCGCTCACCCGTAGTCGCGTAACAGGCCCGATTTTTAAGGGCATCAAACAGAGCGTCTCGGGTCCGTGTTTGGGCAAAGGCGCAGGTCAACCCGTTTTTGATCCCAAAGTGGGTCATGCCAGCCCCTTCAGCGCCCGGCCGACCGTGATGACCGTCACTGTTCGCCATCACCCCCACCACATATCCCTTATCAAACGCATCCCACAGCATCCACTCAAACACCCCCCAGTCAGATACCAGCTCGACCAAACTGATCAGCTCTTGATCAAAATATTTGCGCAAGTTGGCGTATCGGCCCCCCACATGTTGCGCCACAATCACGTCGCTCAATGGCACTGCGTTTTTGAGCTTACGATAAAATTCATCGGCCGGATTTGCCGGGGAAAGCTCGCTGTTTGGCACCTCTGGCACCAGCCAGTGAGAAGAGCGCAAAATCGGCATCCCCTCCTTGCGATAAAAAATATTGTGATCCCCACCTGTTGGCGAACTGCCCGACCATTCATAGCCGGGGAACACCACAAACGTCCCATCATCGTGGTGCTGGGCAAACGTCTCGTTTAGCTCCGCCCAATAGTCGTCGCTGATCTGAAAATCGTTCCCCTGATGGCTCGTAAAGTCGAGTTTGGCCCACTCTCGGCCGAAGTTGAAATACTCATCGTCACTCCCCACCCCAACCGTGGTTCCCGTTTGGCCGTGCAAGTCACCCCAATACCGTTTGTTTGGGGGATCGGTTGTCTCAATTTCAATTGGGTTGCTGCGACACGACAGCCCACCGGCCGAAACTTCAAGATAGCCGACATCACCTTCGTTAATCGTGAGGGTCATCTCGTCTGTATCAATCATAGGGCTTAGGCTAAATCCTTTCCACTCCAGCTTGATTGGGTCAGTGATCGGCACCGGGTTGCGCCAAATATCCTCCCCTTTTACAAAGATGGGGACAGCCTCACCCGCTTTGGCTTGGGATGGCACAATGCAGACCAAGCTGGCCGCTTCCGCTGCCACAACCGGCAGTGTTAGCCGGTCCGCAATCGGCCGGGGATCGCACGAATTGGTCGGGTCTACCAGTACAAAAAATTCAAAGTGGGATTCGATGTAGGTTTGCGCACGTAAGCCAGGGGAACCTTGGCCTGTGTCTCCCAAAACCAGCGTAACCACATCGCCGGGATCAAGTGAGCCATCGTAAACGTCAAGCGCAACCGCCGTGTTTTTCGGTCGCACATGCACCCGGGGCTGCCAGCTAGCCCGTATTTTCGCATCTCCGGCCGACTGAATGCTGACAGATGAAAACCCCTCAGCTTTGGGATCATTAAACTGTGGCACCCCCCAGTCAGACACGATGCGAATGGCGACTAAAATCTGGCCGCCGCTGTCGATGCCCAACGGGCCAACGGTGTAGCTGATTGTCCAACTACCATATTTTCCGGCAACGGCCGGGGTTGTGGGGGTTAAAGTTGCTGTTCCAAGATCCATA
Organism: Chloroflexota bacterium; assembly: GCA_020628815.1. Lineage (GTDB taxonomy): Bacteria > Chloroflexota > Anaerolineae > Promineifilales > Promineifilaceae > WTJY01. Next base: position 9,215 of record JAHDEN010000126.1, read on the forward strand.
TGAGTGTTGATTCGCGATTTTAGATTTACGATTGTTTATCATGATGGTAGTAGGTTGCCAAACTTAGAGCAAATCAATTATAGGGATTATTTGGTTTCAAAGGCTCCTCGCATCAGCTCACAAACCATCGACCAAATATGAAAATTATGGTCGTCATTAAATGGCCTATGCTCTCGGAATTTTAATTGTAAATGTGCTCCCTTCCCCTTTTTTCGTCGAGACTTCGATTGTGCCGCTTAGTAGCTCACAAATATGCTTTGAAATAGCCAGCCCCAGACCGGTTCCATCGTGCCTGCGTGTGAGTATATTTTCTTCTTGAACAAATGGCTCAAATAGATTGGGGATAAACTCACGATCAATTCCAATCCCACTGTCTGTTACCTCGAAAACGACCATTTCTTCACCGGTCTTTTCATACACGGCCAAAGAAACGATTCCGTTTGACGTAAATTTCCCTGCATTGCTGAGCAGGTTAAGCAGCGCTTGCTTTAAACGGGACTCATCTGTTTTTAGCTGACCCGACGTTATTTTTATTGATGTTTCAAACCGGTTGTTTTGCCGTTCGATTGTCGGCCGAACAATGGCAGAAACGTAATCGACCAATTGGTGAACATTCACATCGGTAATATTTAATTCTGTCTGGTCAGCTTCAATTCGTGAAAGATCCAGAATGTTATTGATCAGCCCCAGTAAATGCTTTGCAGACCCATTGATTCGATCCAGATCGGGTGAAACGTCTTCTTCGGGCATAACGGTGCCCGGCTCAAAACTCTCTTGAATTAGCTCTGTGTAACCGATAATGGCGTTCAGCGGTGTGCGTAATTCATGGCTCATGTTGGCCAGGAAATCACTTTTTGCCCTGCTTGCCCGCTCAGCTTTGTCTCGTTCTGCAAGCAGTTGAGACGTTCTCTGTTGCACCACTTCTTCGAGATGATTTTGATAGACGAGGAGCTCCTCACTTTGCTGTTCAAGTCGTGTCGATTGCTCAGTTAGCCTCTGAGACGTTGCAAACAACCTTTGGACTGTAACGCGCCATAGCAAATAGGTGCCGATTAGGCTGATTAAGACCATGATTAGATCAGCTACTTCGGGAATTTCTGAAATGCCGGCCGTTAGTCCCTGCTGTGTAAATATGAAAAGAACAATGACGAGCACGAGGCTGGCAAATGCCACGACTCTAGGCAGAGCTTTTGAGGGGAAAATAGAGGCAAAGAAAATAACGAGGTAGACAATGTGTAGGGCCGGGTCGTACAAACCGGTTCCGATATCAACGGTTGCATACCCGATACTTGCCAACAACATCAACGACATCAGGCCAAGTGCAGGCTGCACATACCCTTTTACGATTCCAATTAAGGCCGCAAAAAGACCCACTTCCACACCGGCCGCAATAAGGGCCGCACTCCCTGAAAAATCCGGTTCTGAGATGGGGGCAGGGTCAAACAAGAATTTGTATGTGTACAAAACAAACATGCAGAAGACAACAAGAATCAGCACCCATAATGCCCGGAAAATGATGACGATTGTTCTTTGGTGATCGGCTGACTCCTCACCGTAATTTTTGAGTAGCTGTGGCTCTAAAGGAAATGCAAAGGCGTTTTGCCGTATTGACTTTAACATAAGACTTGAGAGTGAGTAAGGGGTAACGCGCGCTGGGAAACTGCATCTTTAAACAGATCTGGTTAAAGATTGATTTAGCATAGACAAGATCAACAAAAAAAGATAGATGACTTTATTCTGTTTGATTTATTGGAATCTTTTGTTTTTATTTAATTCGCAACGTGAGCGAAAAAGAAGATACAGGCTTCTAAAGCCCATTAAACCAATCGGCATTAATTTCAACCTGTTCGACCACTTTTGTACTTACTCCTAGATTTAATTCTTTTAATTTATCTATAAGTAATTCACCATCAATCAAATCAATTGCAGGCGCTCCATCTCTCGTGGCTTCTTTTTCAGCTTCCCTTGTAAATTTCCCAGTAGTTATAAAGAGTCCTTTATCTGCTCTTCCTACCATAGCCCCCCTGAAATCTCGTACATGGCTGGAGCCAACGGACCCAACATATCTTTTGCATTGAAAAATAACATGGAAACTCAATAATCCACCTAGTCGCATTATTCCTTTTCCATCTATTCCTCCATCCCCACTTTTCCCTGTAACTTCAACTTGAATAAACCCTGATTCACGAAGTAACCGCTGCGCAAGTCTTTCAAATGCTGCAGGGTCCATCTTTTGTATTACGGACAGTAATTCATCTCGCCATGAAGGTGCAACCTCTTCTTCATCCAATAGGTCATTTTCCTGATTTGCTTTCCTGTTTTCAGTTTTTAATCGATTTTTTTTGGACTGTGCTCTGACAAATTTTCGAACTTCATCCTCATCAACGAATTCCGTTTCCCGCCCTTTTAATGTTAACGCCCATACTCCTCTACTTGAATTTTCAAGAATTCCAAACTTTTTTAAGTATGTTCGTGCCCATGCAAGTCGATAAGATATTTTTGACTGCCCACCTTTGTCTGGGTTGTGAACAACTGATAATTGTTCCTCTGTGAATTCCATTGAATCAATAACTTCATCCTCGATTTCTTCAATTGTTCCTGATCCACCCAGCTCTCTCAAAGCTAAAATTACTGGATTCATCATTTTTTCATAAGGTGGAATTGGCTTCATAGTATTTTTAGGTTTGATTTAAGTAAGTAAGTATCTAGGTGATTTTAGTTTAATGTTTTTTCGGGTCAACCTTCGCGAAATTCGGGTGGGGCGGGCGTGTACGGCCGTTTCATCGGAGAATTTTTGAGAATCTCAAGCATCTTCTTCACGCCGCCCAAGCGCTCAATGTGTTCAGACTGATACGCTTTCACTTTTGCCCAAACATCCTCTGGCGAAAAAAGCTCGCGCATTTCAGCCTGAAGCGCCGCCAGTGTCTCCGCATGGGCAGGGTCTTCGGCCAAATCGGTCATCTCTTCCGGGTCAGCCAGCATGTCAAACAGCTGGGGCTTGTACCCCACATGCTCAATCAGTTTGTACCGGGCCGTTCGCATCATAAAGGTGCTCGATGTTTTAGCCAGCGCATGATACTCGCTGTAGGTGGTCCGCTCTTGATCCGGCTCATTGGCAATGGTGACCAAGTTTTTGCCTGGCAATGTGCTGTCCGCTTCTGCGTATTCAGCTCCAACCGACTCAACGGCCGTAGGATACACGTCGATCAGATTAACCGGTGTGGCACACGCATGCCCTTGGGGCACACCGGGCCCCGCCAAAATCATTGGAATCCCGGCCGAGCCTTCATGCATCGTCCCTTTAAACCACATCCCGTGTTCGCCCAGCATATCTCCGTGATCGGTTGAGTAAACGATGCGGGTGTTGTTGGCATAAGGGCTGACTTCAAGCGCATCGAGCACTTTGCCCACTTGGGCATCCATAAAGCTAATCATCCCAAAATAAACCGCCGTCACCCAGCGGATTTCTTCTTCAGTGAACCCTTTTTCAAGCCCCATTTTTTCCCGCTTCACTTGGATGGCTGGATGCATGTCCCAACTCATTTCTTCCCATCCCATTGGGAGCGGCACTGTAGCTGGGTCGTACAAATTCACAAATTCGGCCGGGGCGCAAAACGGATAGTGGGGGTAGGTAAACGAAACAAAGGCGCACCAGGGTTTGTCGTTGGGCTCACGGTTTTTGATCCAATCGCTGGCGGCCGCCGCCGTGGCTCGATCATAGCGGGTGTAGCCAAACTCACCGATTTCGGCTCGATGAATCTCTTTGGCCAATCCTATCGTGGGGGGCTGATCTTCGTTCAGCCAGCTGCCAATCGCCCCTATGTACCCTTGCTCGGCCGATTTGGCGTGCAGGGGCAAATGCTCCTCGAAGCCTGAATCACTGTCGGGATGAAAGTGGAGCTTGCCAAAAGTTGGGGCATCAAACCCTTGCGGCCGTAGCCTGTGTCCCCAACTGTCTGCCTCGGTGCCGCGATACGGCGTGCCGTTGTCCCAGTTTTCGATTTCATACAAATAGCGGCCGGTGGCGAGAGCTGCCCGGGCCGGCATGCAAATGGGGGATGGGGTGTACGCATTGGTGAAGATGGTTCCCATCGCCGCCAACTTGTCGAGATTGGGCGTTTGGATCACATCATGGCCATAACAGCCTAAAAACCGTTTGTTGTGCTGGTCAGATGAAATAACGAGTAGGTTTGTGTGGGTCATATCTTAGGGATGTGAGTCGTCGGTTCTCGTTTGAGCATCTACCGAATACCGATGACTCGACTAGGGGGTTACGATGTTAAACCAGAGGTTGAACGTGTCGTGCATGTCGAACCATTGGCGCAATTTATCTCGATCACCCGTGATCGTGGCTCCGGCCGCTTCCGCCTCTTCAAGCGTTTGGTTGCCGCTAATAATCGCCTCTAGCACAGGCAGTTGGATCGTCACAGTCGCGTCGGGTGAGGCACATTGAAAATCGATGCGGGCAAATTCTGTTTGTCGTGCAACCGAAACACATGCTGGTTGCCCATCTATCGAGAAGTTCAGCATCAGATTGTGTCCGCGCGAACGGTCTGGATTTAGCCGAACCGCAAACGCATCAAACCAATCTTTTAGCGGCAACGTTGCGGCTAGATCAGCGTTTCGGCCGCCGGTCATCGGCAACGGATTGATCCCATCTGCCAGTTCCTTGGCACCGGTTAGATAGACGTTGCGCATAATGCCTGACTCCTCACGATAGCCAAGATGGCGGAATACATCGACCAGAAGCTCACGAGCCTGAGGCGCATCTGCACCGGAAAAGACGACATGGCTTAACAGGGTCGCGGCCCATTGCAACTCATCTTTTTCGATAGCGGTTTGAGCCACAGCTACGGCCGCATCTGCCCCACCGACGGCGTCTACAACGTGTCGGCCCAACTGTTCCGGCGGCAGCGGATTGACGTTAACCGGATTCCCGTCGTAAAAGCCGAAATATTTGGTGTATACCGCCCGTGCGTTAAAGGTCAACGATCCGTAGTAGCCACGCCCATGAAATTTTTCAGACAGCCAGTCTGGTTCATCAATGGCGGCCGCAATTTCATGTGGCGTATGCCCCAAATTGGCCAGCCTTAGTGTTTGATCGTGGGTGTATTTATAAACGTCCCGCTGTTCTTCTAAATAGGTGCGCACGTTGTCCCAAACCGGCCAGTGATGGCAGTTGATCAAAATGTCAGTTTTATCTCCGAACAGGGTGAGCGCTTCGTCAATTGTGCGGGCCCACAAACGCGCATCACGCAGTTGCGCACCGCGTGGTGGCACTAAGTTATGCATCGTTTGGGTGCAGACTTCGGCCATGCATAAAATTCTGTAGTCGGGCAGATAAAAGGTGAATTCGGCCGGGGCTTCGGTCCCTGACGCCATCTGAAAAATAAAGCGAACCCCGTCTATGGCTCTTTCTTCACCCGTCTCACCAATAAAATGATTGGGTTCTGCAAACGTGCGGTTCCCTTTGGCCGGACCTTTGCCCAAGCCCCCGTCTACCACCCCTTCAGGATGGGTGCCCAACGTTAGTCCAAACTGGTATATCGCTCGTCGGGCCATGTGATTGCCCCCCATGATCGTTTCAGAAGCGGCATAGGTCATGAAATCGGCCGGGGCATAAATTGGGGGATGGCTGACACGGTCAGCAGGCTCAGCCGGATCATCACCCGTCACACCTTTTAACCCGCCAAAATGGTCGGGGTGGGTGTGGGTGACCAATATGGCGCTAACCGGCCGGTGGCCCAGCGTCTCGTTGACCAGTTTTAGCCCGGCCGCTGACGTTTGGCGCGTCATCAATGGATCAATCAAAATCCAGCCGGTTTCACCCCGAATAATGGTCATGTTGGCGATGTCAAAGGCGCGAATTTGCCAAACCCCATCGGCAACTTCGAAAAGGCCGGAAATTTTGTTGAGCTGGGCCAAGCGCCATAAAGATGGGTTGACGGTGTGGGGGCAATCTCCGTCTAGAAAATCATAATCAGCAAGGTTCCAAACTTTGCGGCCGTTGGCGGTTTGAATGCCATCAGCCGGTGGTTGTGCGATCAGCCCCCGGCTGGCCGCTTCAAGGTCGCTTTTGTCGTTGAGAGGCAGTCGTTCTGCGACCGCTTTGTTTGCGGCCGCTGTGGCCTTGTTGAGTATCTCTTGCAAATTGTTTTTGTCGCTCATTGATATGTCCCTGGCTTTCTTTATGGCTCAAAAAAGAAGCCGTTCTCACGCATCGTTTTAATCTCTTCAATCGACCCAACGCCGATGTTGGCCATGTCGTTTTTCATTTCTGATTTGAGGATTTCAGTTACATGGTCGCCACCTTCGTCGCCAAAGGCACCCACGGCCGAGATAAAGGCGCGGCCAGCGAAGACAAAATCTGCCCCCATGGCATAGGCCCGAATCACATCAAGGCCGGTGCGCACACCGCTATCAAAGGTAATGGTGGCCCGATCTCCAATTCTCTCTTTGATGATCGGCAGCATATCGATGGCGGCCGGTGCGCCGTCGAGCTGACGACCGCCGTGGTTTGATACCTGTACCCCGTCAGCGCCAACCTCATCTACACATTTTGCCGCATCGTCTGGGTGCATAATCCCTTTGATCACGAGTGGCCCGTCCCAAATGTCACGCACCTCTTTTAGGTAATCCCAATCGAGCGTGCCGCCTAACTCTTGAGCCACGAAGTTGGAAATTTCTTTCATCGAGCCGTCGGCCGAATATTTTTCTAAGGTGCGCAGGCTTGGAAGCCCCTCGCGCAATGTGGCTATCGTCCAAGCGGGATTGATCATCCCTTGCCACACAAAGCGTGGGGTAATTTTGGGCGGCATGGTGAGCCCGGCCCGCACACTGCGCTGACGGCCGCTGGGGGCGGGAATGTCGGCCGTGACCACAAGGGTGTGAAACCCACTCTCTTTGGCTCGTCTTAAAACATCTGACCGCATGAGCGGATTGCGCGGGGGATAAAGTTGGAACCAACCCATATCTCCAACGACGGCCCCTACCGCTTCTGGCGTTTGGGTCGCAACCATGCTCAGGGTGTATGGGTACTGATATTTGGCGGCCGATTGTGCCAAGATCAGTTCAACACGGGGCCACATAAGGCCGGTTAAACCGACCGGGGCTACACCAAACGGCAGCTTATACTCCCGACCAAAAACAGATGTTGATAAATCTGGCTGAATGTTCCCCAGCATAAATTTGGGCAAAAATTTAATCCGATCCAATGCATCTCGATTGAGATCAAGCGTGCGGTCGTTGTCGGTCCCCATGTCTAAGTATTCCCAGGCAACACGAGGGAGGCGCTTTTTGGCCCGTTTTTGTAAATCAACGACGGCCGGATAATGTTTTAAACGTTCTGCTAAGTTTGACATGTTAAATCCTTCTTATTTTTCCAATGAATAAGTGGACGGATAGTTGTTGACGATTTTTCACAAAAGGAAAAAACAGGCAAAGTAATTGTACTTTTTCTTTGCCTTTTCGTTTAGTTCTAAGTGGTTCAAGCGGTAACCGTACCCGTAGTTTCCCGAATCATCAACTCGAATTGGGTATTCGCTCCATAGGCTCTCTGGGACCTGCGAAAACGCACTTCAAAAACCCCTGTGCTCCCTGCAAGATAAAGTCCTGTCAAAATAAAAAGCCATCACTGAACTGAGTGGTGGCTTTTTGCAAAGTCTAGATTTGATTAGGTTGTGGCTAGTTTTCCAGTTCCCCAACCTCGCCGTAGTAAACGGCGTTGGTGATCCAAAAGACAGGATCGTGCCCACCACCGATATTGGCCGTTTTGGCATGATAATGGAAAATGCCGCCCGGAAATTCATCTGTACAGTGGATGTGACCGTTGTGGCTGTCAATCACTTCGTTGACGGCCGCTCCGTTACAATCAACCTCGCCACCAGAGCCAATTGGCCCGTAAACTGGGAAGCCATCGCGCAAAAAGCCCAACAGCAGTTCGGCATTGGTGCCTGCATCTGCGACCCACGTATAGGTTGTTCCCCCATCCTGCTGGGTTTCGGTCAAAATGTCTCCGCCCAAATCACGAATCAAACAGACCGGGTCAACGTGGTAGTGGTATACACCGCTCCCTTGTGGATGGCCTGAACATTGATCAAAGGTAAACAGCTCATCGGTGATTTCGTCACCCGGCGCGGCCGACTCGTTGTAAAAAGAGACGCCGTTAAATGCGATACCGATGGTGCCAAGACGGGTATCTTCTTTGCTTGTCGCCTCTTGGGGGCTGATGGGAATCTTCATGATGATCGATTGTTGCTCGATCTTATTTTGCCCGGCCGAGCCTGTGCGTTGATCAACATAGACAGGGGCAAATTTGAAAATATTTGTTTCGTAATCGTAATCTTCATACCGATCATTTGGCTCCGTAAAGTATGAAGATTCATGTTCCGGTATGTTGGTGGACTCGATGATCATGAAGTCTGGAGAGCCATTGTTATTTCGATCCTCGGTACACACATTGACGATGTACTCGCTGTTGAGCGTTGTGTAGGGTAGCAAAGCCGCACTGTATTCAGATGGGATTTGGCTAAAGTCATTCACCCCGTTGCAGATTGAATTGGGGCTGTCTATCGTCACGGTTTCGATTGTGGCGGTTGCAGTGGGTGCGGCCGTTGTCGGTGCTGGAGTGGGGGTATCTGTTCCGGCCGCAACAGTCGGCGTATTTTGTGGAACCGGTGTGTTGGTCGGCTGAGGAGTTTCGGTACGTGAGAGCGTTGCGGTAGGGGTTGAGGTTGGTTCCGCACCTGACGATGAGCCATTAATAAGATATGCCAAGAAGACATCGTAAAGCAGTGGCTCTGGTGTGGCTGTTGCGGTTGCAGGGGTGGCATCTACGCCTGTGGCTGTTGGGGTGGGCACCAGCGTGGAAGCTAATGTGGGTGTGCTGGTTTCCGTCGCTGTTTCTGTGGGGATGGGTGTTGGCGTAAACGTTTGTACTGACGCGCACAGTGCTGGCATATCAGGGACCGTTTGCCCAGATTCCGTACTCAGAAGATCTCGATAGTCGGCAAACAGACCGCAGTAAGCCTGTTCTTCTGTTTCAGAAAGCGGATCGCCGCTGGTTAACAGCTCATCTTGCTCATACGGATCTTCGGCGATGTTGTAAAACTCGATATCGCCTGAATCAAAGTGCAGAAGTTTAAACGTGTCGTTTCGGATCGTTTTGCCATCGTTGGGGCCGCCACCCTCCGTAAACAGCTCTGCAAAAATCCAAGGACGGGGTGATTCATGGATGGTGTTTTGCA
>JAHDEN010000127.1 GCA_020628815.1 Chloroflexota bacterium
TCTGTCAATCTTTCTTAATTTATTTGGATAAGGCGAATCTATCATTGTTTATTGACGATTGTGCGATGCTCATTGACCATTAAGAGTATTTAATCAGGCGATGCGGTACGTTTAACGGCAGAGAGTTGGGTTGGCCAGTTTGTTTTTAGCAAACGTGACGATTTGCCGGGAATGGGCAATAAACAACGGAAAATGGGCAATGGGCAACAATTGACCCGCCCTAAATAATGCCCAACTCAGGAAATGGCTCATCATCAATAACTCGTTGATAAGACATCCGGCTCAGATCGATGGTTTCAAACCGGCCGTTTAAAACGAGCTCGCTCATCGCCCGCCCAACGGCCGGAGAATGCATAATTCCATGCCCTGAAAAGCCACAGGCCACATACAAATTCTCAGCCTCAGCTCCCACCGATCCCAAAATCATGTTGCCGTCAAGCGTGTTCTGAGCATAATGGCCAACCCACTCGTCACACTCCCATGCGTTCCTAAATGCAGGCAGACGCTTGCCCAACATTGTGCGGACCACACAATCAAAATAATCGTCAAAATACTGCCCAATTGCAGAATTTTGCTTTAAATGAGCAAACCCACTCGGTATATCAAAAGGGGGGCGGCCGCCGACAAATCCATCCCCCTGTGGCCGGAAAAATAGCCCTGACTCGTCTTTAACTAAGGGCAACGGTTCAATTGATACCCCTTCATCTAATGTCCAATAGTGCTTGACCCTGCACATCGGCTCAACCGGCAAGGGCAATCCCACCATCGCCACAATCTCTTTAGACCATGCCCCGGCCGCGCAAATAAACGTATCAGCCTGAATCTGACTCCCATCTTCAAGCTCAACAGACGTCACTTTGCCCGCCATCCTGCCCAGCCCCACCACTTTGTTTGGTAGATAGGTGACGCCCAGCTGTTCCGCTTTTTGCCGGAATCCTTTTAGGGCCAAGGTGGTTGTGATGGTCCCATCATCGGGCGACAGGCACCCCAGCTCAATATCGCTTAAGTTTAAAGATGGGAACCTTGCCCCCAGCTCGTTTTTGTCTAGCAAAAGGGCGTTTACCCCGTTGCCCGTTTGCACCCCATGATTGATCTCTAGCTGTTTTGCGCCAGATGGTGACACCAAAAACAAATAGCCGCGCTGATTAAAGTTGATGTCGGCCGGAGTAGATTGGTCCAGTGCCATTGTGTTGGCAAAGTCACGGTAAAACCCGAGCGAAAACTGGGACATTTGCACATTTTCCGGCCGACTGAAGAGTTGACGCACCCCGCCTGCACCTACCGGACTGGCCGCCAATTTGTACTCAGGATCAGGTTCGATCACACAAACGTTTCCGGCGTTCCCAGTTTGAGCCAAAAAATAGGCGATTGCGGAGCCGATCATGCCGCCGCCAATAATCACGATATCTGCTTTAGATGTCATAAGGTTTAACCACTCTTTTGAAGTTGGCTCATTATCAATTACACACCATAGGCTTGAGCCAAAAGCTGTACCGTGTGCATCACCCGAATCGTTGCGCCCATTTTGGCCAGATGATTTTCAACCTGCGTAAAGCAACCGATATTCCCCATAACCACTGTTTCTGCGCCGGTATCTGCAATCGCCTGAGCCTTCATCCGTCCTAGCTGGGCCGCAATATCCGGCTGTTCCAAGTTGTATGTTCCGGCCGAACCACAGCACAAACCACCGTCGTTAAGCTCGCACAGCGTCAGATTGGGGATGGCGCTCAACAAGTTGCGTGGCGGATCGGTCACCCCTTGGGCATGGGCCAAGTGACAGGCGTCGTGGTAGGCCACTTTCCGTTCCGGCTGATTCTCCGGTATCCCGACAAGACCCAGCTCATCTAGAAAAACGGTTATGTCTTTGACTTTAGCCGCAAATGCTTCGGCCATTTTTTGTTCCGGCTGCCATGCAAACAGCAGCCCGTACTCGTGCATGCCCGAGCCGCATCCGGCCGCATTGGTGATGATGGCATCCACCTCACCGTCGATCTGTGCAAAAGCGGTTAGATTGTTTTTGGCCAAAGCCATCGCCCGATCCTCTTCCCCAATGTGGCTTAAGATTGAGCCGCAGCAGCCTTGATTTTGCGGAATGACAACCTCGACTCCGTTGGCTGAAAGCAGATTAACGGTGGCCGCGTTGATGTCCGGGGCCAGTACGGTTTGGACGCAGCCGGTTAAAAATGCGACTCGTGCCCGTTTGGTTCCTTTTGCGGCCACAACGGGGGGGATTGGGATCGCCTTTGGCAGACTAGCGGGCAGCATGTTGAGCATTGTTCTCAGCTGGTCAGGCAGCGCTTCTTGGACCAACTTGCCCAGCTTTCCGGCCGTGGCTGCGGCTCTAAATCGGGCAGGATAGGGCAGCGTTTCTATGATCATGCGCCGGGTAACTGTATCGATCAGCGGCCGTTGGCGCTCGCTTTCTACTTTGGCCCGATAGCTGGTTAGCAGGTCCCCATAAGCAACCCCAGATGGACAGGCGGGGACACATCCCATACAGCCTAAACAGCGGTCGATAAATGGCTGAGCTTCTTCTTGCTCAAGATTTCCCTCCAGCACGTTTTTCATCAAATAAATTCGGCCGCGAGGGGAATCCATCTCCTCACCCAAAACTGTGTAGGTGGGGCAAGCGGCCAAACAAAACCCGCAATGGACACAAGACTCAATCGCCCCTGTCATCGCTTCGCCGCGCGGTCCGTGTTGTTTTGAATCGATTTTATGTTGCATGAAGTTTAAATGGCTAAAAATTTATGGTGTGGATCTAAGGCCGTTTTGACCCGATTTGCTAACCCGATCCACCCTTTTTTGCCCAAAATAGCTTGATCTGACTCGCCTCGCAAAACAAGCCCGTTTAAGTTTAGCCCAGTTAGTGTCTCGCTCAAGCGCTCTAAATCGTCGGCCGTAACCAAAGCGCCATTGCCGGCCGCATAGTAATGGGCCCTCGTGATCGAGTCACACCGATCTAAGGCTTGTAGTTGCCGAGGAGCAACCGGAATTTTGACCAAATTTTGTGCTCCATGAGCCCATTCCGTCTGGTTTATACCATCCCAAAATGTTTGTTCAAACGTTAGCTCTTGGATCGATTGGGATTCTGTATGCTCTTTTAACCAGCGGGTCAGTCGCCCGATCCGGCCGGGCAAACTTTCGTGCAGGCCGCCCAAGCGAATCCACATCGTGGTTTCACGCCCGTCTCGCTGAACCCGCCTGAAATCTAGCGCATCCATTTCAAACGGCTGATTGGCCAAGGCGAACGTGCCGTTCAGGGCATCTTCCAAACTGCCGAACGTTATTTCTAGCGTGCGATATTCGGCCGGTTTTGGGAAAACTTTCAGGGTTACCTCTGTCAAAATTCCATAGCGGCCCAGCGACCCCACCATAAATTTGGGCAGATCAAAGCCTGACGCATTTTTGACAACTTTGCCACCACCACGTACCAAATTCCCGCTTCCATCAACAAAATAGATGCCGAGGATAAAGTCTCGCAGGCCACCGTATCTAAAGCGGCCGGACCCTCCCGTGTTGGCGGCAACTGTCCCACCGATTGTGGCCCCATCCTGCACAAAAAGCGGGTCAAACGGCAAATATTGCTGATTTGCAGCTACCGCATCTGCTAACGTTTTTAAGCGTGTGCCTGCCTTTGCGGTGATGGTGTATTCATCCGGCTCATACTCAACAATGCCCGTTAGGGCGGTCATGTCGATGGGTGTCGCCGTGTCAACCGCTTGACTTAGGGCCGGTTTGGTTTTGCCTCCCACCGCCACCACTTGGGTTGAAGAGCGAATGAGTTCCTGAATTTCCTCTATTGTCATATCCCGTTTCTTCTTACTCTTCTAAGCGCAACGATGGGCCAGGCCTGCGTCGCTTGACCACAACTTCTGGTTCAACGTTAGACAGTTGGCCACGGCCGGAGAAGAGTACCGCAATCGGTCGTGTGGCTTCAAAGTGACTAAATGTGATTGTCATGATGAGCACCAAGGGGACTGATAAAATCATCCCGATCGGCCCCCAAATCGATCCAAATATCGTAATTGAGGAGAAGACGACGAGCGGGCTTAAGTTTAATGATCGACCGGCCATCGTCGGTTCTACAAACGAGCCTGAAAAAATTTGGATCCCGTACAGAATGACGGTGAGCGAGAGAAAGGTAGTCCAATCGCCAAATTGCGCCAGTGAAAAGACGGCCGGAAAGACGACGGCAACGACTGATCCTAAGTAAGGAATATAATTTAGCAGGAAGATTAAAATGGCCCAGAATATGGCGTTTTCCAGCCCAAACAGCCACATCACAATTAAAGACTCAACACCGACCAGCAGGCTAACAACAGTCTTGACTCTAAAATAGGTCCGGACATTGTCTGCAATCGACTTGATGAGGCGCTGTATGGTGGTGTTTGATTCTTCATCTTGAAACAGATAGGTCATCTTGTCGGAAAAGTCCCGTGCTTCGATGAGCATAAAAATGACATAGACCAAAACGATGAGAGACTGACCTGCAAATGACGCAACTGGTCCCAATAAATCACGCAAAACCCCGGTCATTAAGTCTAGCCCCCCAGAAAAAAGCTCTGTGGCATCTGGGATAGAGTTCCTGACCGAAGACGCTGAAAAGCGGGGTAAAAGCTCTAACACCCAAGGAGGGGATTGGCTAAGCAGGTTGTTGATATTGTCTAAAATCAACTCCCGATCAGTAATCATTTGCCGAATGGTTCGGCTACCGGTGCGGCCGATGGCTCTTAACCCTAAGCCGATACCAACAATCGAAATGGTTCGGGCCATCCAAGCTGGCATATGCACGCCAAAGATAGAGAGCTTTTCAAGCGGCTCAGAAAGGGCTGTAATTAAAAATGTGATCAGCAACCCGATAATGATCGGCATCACAATGTTGCGGGCGTAGATCATTAAAAATAGCACAATGCCGACGATAAAAACGACACCCACAAAGTTGATTAAACTCGCATATGGTATTCGCTGACGATTCATAAATTCTTGTTATTCTCTTGAAATAATGCCCGCTTTTTCAAGCGGGTGCATTCCATGCATTTTTAGCGCAGGCGCTTCCCCAGTGGGCAGCTTTTTGCCGGGATTGGCTATCCCTTTTGTATCTATTTGGTTGCGGATATTATCCATCACGTCCAAGTCGGTTTCACCAAACAGCAACGGCATATAATCTCTTTTTTCTACACCAATCCCATGTTCTCCGGTCAAGGTTCCACCCAATTTAATGCAGGTGGCTAAAATTTCTCCCGCAAGTTTTTCCGCCTGTTCCAATTGCCCCTCAATCCGGCCGTCGTACATAATGAGCGGGTGTAGATTCCCATCCCCCGCATGGAATACATTGGCAACACCCAAACCATACCGTTTACTGGCCGCTTCAATCTCTGCCAATGCTTTGCCCAGTTGTGACCGTGGCACAACGCCATCTTGCACAATATAGTCCGGGCTCAAGCGACCAACCGATGAAAACGCCCCTTTGCGCCCTTTCCAAATTTTTCCCCGATGCGCTTCGTCACGGGCCACTTCTACCGCGTATGCTCCGGTTCCTTCAATTACGTTAACCAGCTCTGCAAATTCCCGCTCAACCTGCTCTTTTTCACCCTCAAGCTCAACAATTAGCAACGCCTCCGCCCCGGCTGGATAGCCGGTTTTGACCGCAGCTTCGGCCGCTTTTAGCGCCATCTTGTCCATAATTTCCATTGCCCCGGGCAACAAGCCAGAAGCCACAACCGCACTAACCGCATCTCCCGCCTTTTCAAGCGTGTCGTATGCGGCCAAAACAGTTTTGTATTGCTCAGGGATGGGGAGCAAACGGACGGTGATTTTGAGCGCAATCCCAAACAGCCCTTCTGACCCTACAAACAGTCCGATTAGGTCAGGACCAACCCCCATACCCTCGGTGCTCTCGCTACCAAACTCAACAATTTCGCCGTCAGGCAGAACCACCTTTAGGGCTAAAATATGGTTGCTGGTCATCCCATATTTTAAACAGTGGGCACCACCAGAGTTAAAGGCGATATTGCCCCCGATGGTGCAAATCGATTGGCTCGATGGATCGGGCGCATAATACAAACCGTACTGCTTAACCGCAGTTGAAATTTTAAGATTGATGACCCCAGGTTGAACAATGGCGGTGCGTTGTTGAGGGTCAACGGCCAAAATTTTGTTTAGACGGTTAAGCGCAATGACAACGCCATCTTTGATCGGCATCGATCCACCAGACAGGCTGGTGCCGCTGCCACGGGCCACAAAAGGGACTCCTGCAGCGTGGCAAACTTTGACAATGGCTACAACTTCTTCTTCTGTTTCGGGCAATACAACAGCGGCCGGTTTGGTGCTAAACGCCACCAGAGCGTCTGATTCGTAGGGGAGAAGATCGACATGGCGCGTAAGCGTTCTGCGGCCGGGGCAAATCTCTTGCAGCTGTTGATAAAAAGTTTCTGGATGAGTCATTTTATTCGTTGGCTAATTTTGCCATTGTTAGGGCTAAAACTTCAACCCCGCGAGCAATCTCTTCATCTGTCGTATATTCTTCGGGGCGATGACTGTATCCGTTCTCTGATGGAACAAAGATCATTGCTGTTGGGCAAAGTTGGGCCATAAACAAAGTGTCGTGGTATGCACGGCTAACAAGCTTTTTGTAGCTGTACCCCAGCTCCTGCGTCACGCTTTCAGCCGCCTTAATGATGTGGGGACCAGATTGACACGGGTCGTCTCGATTCAAAACTTCAACATCCCGGCCGATTTTTCTGCGTTCGCAAACTTCTTCTATTTTTGCAAGCACTCGATCAACCATTCCATCTCTAGAATCCAAGCGTGTGTCACGAATATCAATTTCTAAGGTTACTTTACTGGGAATAGAATTAACTGCACCTGGGTGCACTTGTAGCAATCCGACAGTGGCCACAGCGTCTGGGCTACCGCTTTCGTGGGCCGCACGCTCAACATCCTGAACGATTTCGCTGGCGGCTACCAATGCGTCGCGTCGGCCGGGCATTAATGTTGCACCCGCATGTCCGCCGTCTCCGTGTAAAACCACCCGCAGCGTCGCTGGAGCCGCAATCGAAGTCACAATGCCAATCTGCAATTTATCACGTTCTAATCGTGGCCCCTGCTCAATATGGAGTTCAATAAAACTGCTGTAGGTTTCTGGGCTAAGTTGAACTGTATCCAATGATTGTGTGAAACCGGCCCCCTTGCGCAGATCGTCTAAATTCGCACCGTCACTGTCAGTCATGGCCAGCAATTCGGCCGGTTTAAGCGTCCCCGCCATCGCCCGGCTGCCCAAGCAACCGATCCCAAATCGGGTTGGTTCTTCGGCTGTAAACATAACCAATTCAATCGATCGTTTGGGCTTAATTCCAGCTTCTTGCAGCGCCCTGATCGCTTCTAATCCACCTAAAACCCCCACAACCCCGTCGTATTTGCCAGAATGGGGAATCGCATCAATGTGCGAGCCGGTTCCCACCGCAGGCAAAGTTGGATCTGATCCAATTAATCGAGCAAATAGATTTCCAAGCGCATCTTCCCGCATGGTTAAGCCTGCATCCAAAATGCGCTGGCGCAGCCACACCCGTGCAGCTTGATCTTGGTCCGAATACAAGATACGGGTGACGGCTGGTGCTGGCGCATCTGAAAATGTTGCAAGCTGATTGATTTCAGAGATGAGTCGTGGTGTATTGATTGAAAGTCTGGTCATGGTTTTGGCACAATAACAGGCGTGTGGCTAATTAGGATTGTTTGAAATAGTCGATATTTGTTTATCTAACTGAAGTAAATTTTCCATAATTTTAACCTCATGAGCGAATTTTCCATTGATATGCCGATCTTTTAAAAAAAACGCCTATTTTCTATTCATTTTTTCTCTGGTTTTAATGTTTTTGCATCGCTTGTTCGGGGCTGCGATTGAAAACCGGTTTAAATTGCGGATTTTTCACTCTCTACCTCAGAAAATAGGGCTATAACGGTACAAATCTCTTAGTACTATTCCGATGTTCAAAATGCGCCTGTGATTTAATTTAGTCAGGAGATTTTGTGTCTCATGGGATTTCTTAGTCAATATTTCAATTTTAGCAGCAGTTATATACCGCCCGATTCTCAGCCTAAACCAATCGTGGATCTCTTGCCTTTCCTACGTGGGGGCTTTGCGCTTTGTTTGCTGGCGACGGTTTTGTTTCTGGGGTATGGAATTTTTGGTGACTCCGAAATGGTGTTTAAAGCTTTTAAGCTGGACTATTTTGGATATTCACTTTTTGCGACGCTGATTTTTGGAATGACGTTTGGTTTTCGCCATGCTGTTGCGTTAGCAAAAAACGGCCGAGAGAATCAAGCTTTAGAGATTTCATCTACACTGCTTTATCTCCCATTTTTTGGTGCGGTCCTGTTGGGCATATTGCATTTTAATGATACCGGACTTTACTTTGCAGTTGTTATCTTTGTCTTTACCAGTCTGTTTTTAAATCTTAAATGTCTTAATCAGCAAACGGTTTATCTTTTGTTGCTCCTTGTGGCATCTTTCGTTTTAGACTTGCAAGAATTCGCGGGATCTGATCAGTTGCTGCCCTCTGCATTTGATCTGGTGGTTTTAAGCAGCGTTGTTATTCTGCTAAATATGGTGTTGCAGAAAATCATCAAGCATTTTCAATCCCATGCAGAGGTTTTGCTTGATCAAAAGCAACAAAACTTAAACTATCAGCTTAAACTTGAATCAACGGTAAATGAGCGAACGCTTGATTTGATTAAAGAAAAGAATTTTGCAATTCAGGAGAGTATGGCGAAGTCTCAGTTTTTGGCGAATATGAGTCACGAGCTACGAACTCCTTTAAATGCGATTATCGGTTATTCGGAATTAATTCAGGAAGAAATTGCCACAAACGCAACGTCTGAGATGCAAAGGGTAGGCAGCGATATTCATCGAATATCGTCGGCCGGCCGGAATTTGTTGCAGCTCGTAAATAACGTGCTTGATTTCTCAAAGCTAGAGGCCAACCAGACCACAATCCGAATCACCAAACTTAACATCGAGGAAATTGTGTACGATGCGGTTAGTTTGATCAATCCGCTTTTGGTTAAAACCCAAAACGAAATACACATCGCCCCGATTCGCGAAGATTTGATTGCGTACGGCGACGCTCAAAAACTCAAACAGGTTTTGATCAATTTGCTGAGCAACGCCAATAAGTTTACAAGTAAAGGAACAATCTTAATTTCAATTGAAGAAGAGGAAGAATACCTTGGTATTTCTGTGGCTGACACCGGCGTAGGTATTCAACAGCAGAAGTTAGATAAGCTGTTTAAACCATTTTCACAAATTGAAAACGATTTTAGCCGCCAGTTCGATGGGACCGGGCTTGGCTTGGCTATTTCTAAAAAATTCATGGAACTCATGAATGGTACAATCGAAGTCCAATCCTATTTTGGAGAAGGATCGATTTTTACAGTCAAAATCGAAAAAATTTCACCAGCTGAGCAATTAAAGCGAGACTCTAAGCGTAATGCGTTTGCTCTGAAATAGGTCATCAAAGAAATATTTAGATTCATTCAGGCCGGTTAAGCTTGATCACTCAAAGTTAGATCGAGGCAATTATTGGTAATAGCCGGCCGCAGAAATATATATGCTTCAAAAAATCAAAAGCATCTTAAAACCTGATTTATCAGAAATCTACGAAGATGAACTCGTTCGCCGAAGAAGCGAGCACTTTATCGTCGTAATCATTTACGGGTTTATATTTTCGATCTTTTCCGGAACGTTTTTTTTGGCAAATCTAGTTTTTGAATTTGCCATCTATTTAAACGATATCGACTCTCTGATTGTGGCGGGGATAACCTTTTTTGTTGCCCTTGTTACCCTGATTGGCTACGGGCTAGTCGTCATGGGTAAATCTAATATCGCCTTTGTTCTGATATTTATCGTGGCGCTGTCAGGGTTCTGGGGCAGTTTCTTTTCAACTTCACCTCATGGGTTTTACGACCCATCATTGATCATTGTTGTAGCTCTGATGGTTATTATGAGCTATTACACATCAGACACTCTGCTATTGTGGTTCGCCATGATCAGCATTGGGATGATTATTGTTGGATTTGCAGCCCAGTACCTGGGTTACTGGGTAACAGGGCATCCACCCGTTGCAATTTTCCACTTGATTACAGTGACCGTTTCGGTGTTTTTAACCCAATTCTTCTTACGTAAAACGATTGCAAATCTGAATGAACATTCAACCGAGCTTATGGAGAGTCGAGATCGATTGCGCGTCTATCAAGAAGAGCTAGAAGATTTGGTTGAGCAGCGCACAATGGAATTGATCCAAGCGCGTGACAGAGCTGAGTCAGCTAATCTTTCTAAATCGCAATTTTTGGCAAATATGAGCCATGAGCTGCGCACACCTTTAAATGCGATCATCGGCTATAGCGAGATGTTGGGGGAAGATTTAGGAGATGTTGATGATGATACGATCGACATGGAAGAGGATGCGAGCCGAATAAATGGGGCTGCTCGCAATTTGCTGGACTTGATTAATTCGATTTTGGACCTGTCAAAAGTTGAAGCGAATGAGATGGTGCTGAACCTTCAGCCGGTCAAAGTTGCATATTTGATGGATGAGGTTGTGGGATTGTTCCAACCCTTGGTGACAAGAAACAACAACGAGCTGCTTGTAAATGAGGCTACCAGAAATATGACGACCTATGCAGATAAAGCCAAACTGCGACAGGTGATCATCAATCTATTAAGCAACGCCAATAAATTTACTAAAAACGGGCAAATTTCTTTGTCAGCCATTCAAACGCAAACTGAGATTCGCATTTCGGTATCTGATACTGGAGTAGGTATTTCTGAAGAATTTTTGCCGAACCTGTTTAAACCATTTAGGCAGGAAGAAGGTGATTTGAGCCGTAAATATCAAGGGACCGGCTTAGGTTTGGCTATTTCAAAATCGTTTGTCGAGATGATGGGCGGCCGAATTACAGTTGACACGGCCGTGGATGAAGGGACCACATTTGATATTTTTATCCCCATCTACCATAACAAGTTTATGCAGAGCAAAGGGCGAGATGACATTATTGATATGATGCCGTTGCTGAAATAAAAAACAAAACCTGTTGGGTGGCAAAAAAAGGCCCGGCCGATGATCAATTTAGCTCATCGGCCGGGCCTTTATGCGTTTTGGTTCAATCTACGCCGCAAGCATCATGGCTGCACATTTTTCCCCAATCATAATTGCTGGAGCATTCGTGTTTGCATTCACAATTTCAGGCATGATAGACGCATCTGCGACCCGCAAGCCTTCAATCCCATGAACTTTCAGTTCTGGACTAACCACGGCCATCGGGTCAACGCCCATTTTGCATGTGCCTGTTGGGTGGTAGAGGGATTGGGTGTTTCCACGCACATGATCTATCAGCCCTTCTTCAGTTTGAATGTCTGCAGACGGTAAATATGCTGGGCCAATATACTGAGCCAGAGCCGGCTGTTGAGCAATCTCACGGGCGATTTTTACCCCTTCAACCAAAACCTGTAAATCATCGTCATGGGACAAATAGTTCGGCTGAATTGCTGGGTAATCCATAGGGTCGGCCGATTTTAGCTTGATATGGCCGCGGCTTTTGACCCGAACGAGCGTGGGGCCGATCGACAACCCATGAAGCGGTTTTCCATTCTTTTCAGGGTTTTCGAACCCATGTCGTAAGAAGAACGCAGGCGCAAAATGGAACTGTAGCTCTGGCGCGGGTGATTCTGGGTTGAGTTTTACAAATCCTCCCGATTCACCAACATTGGAGGTGAGCATGCCTGTTTTAAACAACAGATACTTCGCCAAGTTGCCTAATGATTCTGCACCGGCCAAGGTGTTCTTTTCTTTGGCGTGATAAGTAACCATTGTGGCCAAATGATCCTGTAAATTTTGACCAACACCGGGTAGATCCATCTCCGTTTTAATCCCCATATCTTGCAGATGATCGGCCGGACCAATGCCGGACAGCATTAACAGTTGGGGGGAATTTATAGATCCGCCGCAAAGAACAACTTCTATATTTGCATTGGCGGTTTTTGCTTGCCCATTTTGGGTATAGCTAACCCCTGTACACTTTTTATTTTCGATGTTGAGCCGCGTGACTTGGGCATGGGTCTCGGCCGTGAGGTTTTGCCTGCCGAGAACCGGTTTAAGGTAGGCGACGGCCGTGCTGTTTCGTTGGCCACGCTTTTGGGTGACTTGATACATGCCAAATCCCTCTTGAAACCCATCGTTAAAGTCCGGGTTCGGAGAGTAACCCGCTTGTTTGGCCGAATCGACAAACGCATGGCTGATCGGATGGGAGTCTCTTAAATCAGCCACATTAAGCGGTCCGCCTGATCCGTGCATTTTGCTGGCTCCCCGCTCTTGATGTTGCGCTTTTTTGAAATAAGGCAAAACATCATCCCAGCCCCACTCTTCGTTCCCTTTTTCGGCCCAGCCGTTGTAATCAGATGGGGCCCCGCGCTGGTAAATCATCGCGTTGATCGAGCTAGAACCGCCCAGCATTTTTCCCCGTGGCCAAAAAAGTTTTAGGTTGTTTAAATTTTCTTGTGGTTCGGTTTCGTAAGCCCAATCGTTTTCAGTTTTGAACAGCGCCGCGAATGCGGCCGGAATATGAATTTCTTTGGCACTGTCAGGACCACCCGCTTCCAATAGTAAAACGGAGTGTTTGCCACTTGCAGAAAGTCGATTGGCTAACACGCATCCGGCCGAACCTGCACCAATAACAATATAGTCAAAATTCACAATGTTTCTCCTTAACCCATCTTCTAAAGTCTGATTGCTTTTTGTTTTTTATATGTTGCCGAAAAGAGTAGCTTAAATATCAAAATTAGCCAGGTTAAACTCAAAAAGGCGACTTGCAAGAAGCAAATCGCCTTTCTGGTTGCCTATTGAGCCCAACAGGTATTGCTGTTGAGCCCAATATTCGTCTATTTTCTCTAGCGCAGATTAGGGATAAATGGCAAGAAGATTAAGTTCTTTTCTGCCACTTTTACCGTTCCAGAGATATTGCTATTCTCGATGTTGTTATTCATCGTTTGTGAAATTCCAGGACCGCCAGTGTCTTCAATGACATGTGCCAGTGGTTTGAAGGTGAAAGGCGCTGGGCTGTTGTCCGGTGATGGCTCGATTGAAATAACCGTTGTGGCACCAATCAGATTCAAAGCCGGGTCAACAAAGTCTTGCCCTGGGTAGCCGGGTGTGGCACCCGGGCCAGCTGCTGGACCGCCAGCATCGCTGTCAGCTGCTGCAACATCGGTGAATGTTCCGGTAGAAATCGGCCCATCTTCGGTCACGATCCAACCTTCATACACCCAACCGGCTGGTAACGTTGGCAGATCAAGACCTGCTACAGGGGTGTCGCCAGATGGGTCTAGCCACCAGATACCGTTGTAATATTCCGCTACGCCGTCAGTGTCTGAAGGGACCGCTAGAATATAACTGCCTGTGGCGTTTGTGAAATCATCGCCTAATGCAGCTGGGTGACCGATGTTTACAACCGCTTCTCCATCAACAATGTCACCTGCAATCACATGGGTGTCGCTTGGAGCAGGGTCATCGCCTTCGGCCGGTTCGATTGTTAGAACATATGCGGTGACGTTTTCGATTCCAGTTACCCAAGTCTCGAAGGCGACATTGGTTGTTGCACGGGTTGCTTCAACTGAGAAACGTCCGGCACTCACTGCTTCGCCATTGTCGATTACCCAGTTCTCGTAAACCCACTCTTCGCCAAGATCTTCAAGGCCATCGATTTCAACTTCTAAGCGCAACGTGGTCAGGTCGTCGATATAAACCGTTCCATCGATATTGCTGTTTGCGATGTTGTTGTTCATCGTTTGAGAAATGCCAGGGCCGCCGGTATCTTCAACCACGTGAACCAGTGGTTTGAAGGTGAACGGTGCTGGGCTGTTATCGGGTGATGGCTCGATTGAAATCACGGCCGTTGTGCCGATTAAATCAATGGCAGGGTCAACAAAGTCTTGTCCCGGATAGCCAGGTGTGTCGCCAGGACCTGCGGTTGCTCCGCCTGCATCACTGTCAGCTGCTGCGACATCGGTAAACGTGCCTGTTGAAATTGGTCCGTCTTCGGTTACAACCCATCCTTCATAAACCCAACCTGCTGGCAGAGTTGGTAGATCAAGACCGGCTACAGGTGCTTCGCCAGATGGGTCGAGCCACCAGATGCCGTTGTTGTACGAGGCCACACTGTTTGTGTCTGATGGGACAGCTAAGATGTAGCTGCCAGCTGCATTTGTGAAATCGTCACCCAATGCTGCGCCATGTGCGATGGTGGTTTGAGCCACGCCAGCATTAAAGTCACCCGCAACAACGTGGGTGCTGCTTGGCGCTGGGTCGTCTCCCACGGCCGGTTCGATGGTTAGCACAAACGTGGTTACATTTTCTAGATCGGTGACGGCCGCTTTAAAAACGGTGCTGCTCAAAACGCCGTCAGCATCAACTGTAAAGCGACCCGAGCTTACAGCAGAGCCATTGTCGATGATCCAACCTTCATAAACGAAGTCTGGCCCTAAATCTTCTAAGCCGTTGAAATCCCATTTAACAGCGATCTCTTCGCGGCTACCGATGGATACGTTGCCAAAAATATTGCTGTTGGCGATGTTGTTGGTTAAATCCTGAGAAATTCCAGGTCCGCCAGTGTCTTCTACGGTGTCAACCAGTGGCTTGAAAGTAAACGGAGCAGGGCTGTTGTCTGGCACAGGCTCGATAGAAATAACAACCGTTTGCCCGATCAAATCAACTGCAGGGTCAACAAAGTCTTGTCCGGGATACCCGGGTGTGGCGCCAGGCCCTGCGGTTGGTCCACCTGCGTCGCTGTCAGCAGCAGCCACATCGGTGAATGTTCCGGTTGATACCGGCCCGTTTTCACCAACGACCCAACCTTCGTATGCCCAACCTTCTGGTAGCGTTGGCAGGTCAAGAGACGCGACAGGTGCATCTCCAGATGGGTCAAGGAACCAAAGGCCATTGTTATATGCGGCTACCCCATCAGTGTCAGAAGGGACAGCTAAAATGTAGCTTCCTGAGGCAGAGGTGAAGTCATCGCCCAAAGCGGCTGGATGACCAATTGAGACATTGGCAATGCCACCTTCAAAAGAGCCTGCAACAACATGCGTAGCGGCCGGAGCGGGGTCGTCCCCTTCAGCTGGTTCGATGGTTAGGACAAACGCTGAGACATTTTCTTGTGCGCTAACATAGGCACTAAACGTATCGAAATCAGGGGTTCCAGTTGCGCTGACATCAAAACGGCCGGTGCTGACAGGGTTTCCATTATCAATTAGCCAACCTTCGTAAACAAAGTCGTCACCCAAAGGCTCCAAGTTTTTAATTTTCCATTTCACAACCACTTCTTCAATCGAATCAATTGTGGCGGTGCCGGTAATGGTGCTATTGGCGATATTGTTGGTCATCGCCTGCAGAACGCCAGCTGCGCCTGTATCTTCAACCAAGTCAACCAGTGGTTTGAAGGTGAACGGGGCTGGGCTGTTATCGGGTGATGGCTCGATAGAAATAACGGCCGTTGTGCCGATTAAATCTAAAATCGGATCAACAAAATCTTGCCCAGGATAGCCGGGTGTTCCACCAGGGCCAGCAGCTGGTCCGCCAGCATCGCTATCTGCCAGTGCTACATCGGTAAATGTTCCGGTCGAAATTGGGCCATCAGCCGTTACTACCCAGCCTTCGTATGCCCAACCTTCTGGGAGCGTTGGAAGATCTAGTCCCGCAACCGGTGAATCTCCGGTTGGATCAAGCCACCAGATCCCATTGTTGTATGCGGCTGCATTCTCTGTGTCAGACGGTACGGCCAAAATATAGCTACCGGCCGCGCTTGTGAAATCGTTGCCCAAAGCCGCAGCATGACCGATGGTCAAGTCGGCCGAATTGCCGTCAAAGTCCCCGGCTACCACATGGGTTGCGCTGGGTGCAGGGTCATCTCCTACAGCTGGTTCGATGGTTAAAACATAGGTCCCCACGTTTGCGACTGCGCTAACTTCCGCAGTAAAAGAATTTAAGTCTGCATTACCGTCTGCATCAACAGAAAAGCGGCCGGCAGAAACAGGTGAACCGTTATCGATCACCCAACCTTCATAAACATACTCTTCGCCAAGATCCTCCAATCCCTCAAAGGTAAAGCCGATATCAATTGTTTCGGTTGCAGCTTCAGTGGTGTCGCTTTGCAAAAAACCTGCAAGGGATAATCCCAATATCGCCATCAGTGTAAAACCGATGCTTTTTGATCTGAGTGTCATCATATTTTTTCTCCTGAAATAGATTTCCGCGCCTTTGTTTGCGTGTCGATGACCATGCTGACGCAGTTGAAATTTCTGGTCACAATCTACCGACAGGGTTGATTGGGAAGTTCGTACCCCCAGAAATTACAGAAGAATTAAGCGGAAATTACAGAGAAGATAAATCGGCCGATATGGGCGAGAAATCGCAAAAAAGTGATCGATTAGGGGCAAAAAAAATCCCCCGCTTGAGCTTTTCAAACGAGGGATCGGCTGTTTCTTTATCCTTACTTAACCCAAGTTTTGGATAAGGCCACATGTTAACAATTTGCCGCAGATTCTCGCTGATTCACGTGATTGTTTATCAAATATCAGCGGAAATTAGCGTACATCCGCGGCAAAAATGCTTTAGTGAAACTAAGGTTACTTAGGGGGTAAGTCGCTGCATGTCACGTGGAAAAAGGGTCGCCTGCTTAACGTTGGGTAGCTGGCACAGCTGCTTAATCAAACGCTCTAGCCCAATGGCAAACCCACCGTGGGGCGGCATACCGTATTTGAAAGCCTCCAAATATTCGGCAAAAGGCTCCGTCGGTAAACCGGCCGTTTCCAAGGCGCTCAGGTAATCTGCATATTTGTGCCGCCGCTGTCCGCCCGTAATCAGTTCGGTCCCCCTAAACAGAAGGTCGAACGAATTAGACCAAGTTGGGTTTTCCGGGTCAGGATGGGTGTAGAACGGCCGTTTTGACATCGGATACCCAACAACAAACAAAAAGTCAGAGCTATGCTCGCGCAAAGCCCACTCGCCCAGCCAGCGTTCATTCTGGGGGGATAGGTCGGTTTCACCGATAATGCTCTCACCGGTTTCGGCCGTGATTAGCTCCAGTGCCTCACGAAAATGAATTGCCGGAATTTCGGCCGGAACATTGGGAACAGTCACATTAAGCAGCTCAATTTCGTGTTCACAGCGGGATGTGATCTCTGCAAATATCCCATCTAGCAGATCACGGACAAGCGCCATAACGGTCCAGTGGTTTTCAATAAAGCCGAACTCAACGTCTAAACTTACATATTCATTGATGTGTCGGCTGGTGTTGTGCGTCTCGGCTCGAAAAACCGGACCTACTTCGTAAACCCGTTCAAAAACCCCAACCATAATCTGCTTATAAAATTGGGGGGATTGGGCTAGCCATGCGGGTCGGCCGAAATAGTCGAGCGAGAAAACGTTCGCGCCCCCTTCAGTCGCACTGCCAACCAGCTTGGGCGTTTGCACCTCGGTAAAGCTGCGGGCGTTGAGCGTTTGCCTAAAACCGGCCATCGCGGCCGCTGAAAGCTTAAAAATCGCTCGCCTGCTGGGATGCCGGTTTAGCACAACTGCATGGTCCAGTAGGGTTGGTAGACCCACATTAAGCTCCTTTTTGCCCAAAGCGGCCGGCAACGGCTCTATCACTGCGTTTAGTAGCTCAACCGTGGGTTCAACCAGTTCGTAGCCGCCGGGTGCCTGCTCGTTGGGTTGGATGCGGCCGGTCAAACGGACAATTGATTCTGGAGCAGGCAGGCTTGACCCATCTCCCTCAAAAATCGCTTGTGCGGTGCCATATCCATCCCGCAAAATCAAAAATGCAATACCACCCATTTTGCGCGTGGTATGTACCCAGCCTTGTATACAAACTTGTTGGCCGGCGTGGGTGTTGATCTCTGTTGTTTTGATTGTGTTCATAGGTTTCTCCTTACTAGATGAACATCTGTTAACAACAGGACGAATGGCTGATTAAAGCTTTGGCTTGTGGGCAAACGGCTGACCTGTGGTCAGCCATCACATGAACAAACGGAAGTTTGTTTCCCAGCTGACCGCAGGTCAGCCATCGTCCTTTCATGGAGGACGAACATGAACATGCCCGCGGTGCCACCGCCATTCGAATGAGATCATTCGCAACTCAACGGCCCGATTTGGCGCAGATACTGCAGGATGCAACAACCCTAGAAAACAAAAACGCCCGCCC
>JAHDEN010000128.1 GCA_020628815.1 Chloroflexota bacterium
GTTGTTCCAAATGGGCGGCCGTTTGCTGGGTCAGCTCAACCAGCTCCGGCTCGGTCGGCATCGGCCCCCATTGGGCGTGGGTAAAGGCGATTTTGAGCGGCTCCAGCGGCCGGTCTAGTGCTTGTAAATAGGGGCGTTCTGGCTGAACAATCTGGACATAAGCACCCGGTTCGGTGCCGTGAACCGCATCGAGCATAGCGGCCGAGTCGCGCACGCTACGGCTAACCACAAAATTGACCGCAAAATCATACGGGTGAACGCCAGCCGGTGGTGCAGCATTAATTCGGCCGCGGGATGGTTTTAGCCCTACCAAATTACAGGCACTGGCCGGGATGCGGATTGAACCGGCCCCGTCGCTGGCATGGGCCAGAGGCACGACACCGGCCGCCACAGCCGCCGCTGATCCACCGCTCGAGCCTCCGGCCATCATGGCTGTGTTATAGGGATTGCGTGTTTTGCCGGTGTGAAGTGATTCAGTCGAGCCGGATAGTCCCATTTCTGGCGTAGCGGTGCGGCCGATAATGTTGACCCCGCTTTGCCGAAAACGGGTTGTTAGCCAACTGTCCGTTTCAGACCGATACCCTTTCCAGAGTCGAGAGCCGTTTTCGTTCAGTCGGCCCGCCTCTTCCACAAACAGATCTTTGCGCAAAAACGGAACGCCCGTAAACGGGCCATCTTTAACCGTGGCTTCAACTGCGTCTGGGTACGTTTCGATAATGCCGTTGATATGGGGGTTCACGACTTCGGCCGCCTTTAAGGCCAACTGTGCCAATTCTTTGGGTGTCACATCACCACTCTGCACCAACTTTGCAAGCCCTAAGCCATCATAAAAACAATATTCAGCTAAGTTCATTTTCCCAATATCCTCTTTTTCCCACTCAGCGAAAGCATCTTTGCTAGGATTATGTACGTCCGGATTGTCGGCCTTTTTCAAGAAAGTCCTAAGAGTGTGATTTAAGATTCGGCCGATTCAGGGGGTTCATACACCACTTTTCGTACCGGGTAATTCATCTCGATCCCTTCTTCAACAAAGCGTTGATGAAGCCGCTTGATAATTAGAGAGGTGAGTCGCTTGGCCGCCGCTTTGCTTTTGGCATAGTGCCAAACCCAAAAGTTGATATTTGAATCACCAAAAGAATCAAAGCCAAAGTGTGGAACTCGGTTTTTAACAGCATCGTTTGATTCTTCAATGACGGCGTTCATGACTTCAAGCGAAACCCGCTCGACTTGCTCAAGATCACTCTCATAGCTAACACCTGCCTCAATTATCACAGATATTTCGCGGACCGGTGCGTCATAATT
Organism: Chloroflexota bacterium; assembly: GCA_020628815.1. Taxonomy (GTDB): domain Bacteria; phylum Chloroflexota; class Anaerolineae; order Promineifilales; family Promineifilaceae; genus WTJY01. The sequence goes on from JAHDEN010000128.1 coordinate 1,303, forward strand.
GGTTATGATGGCTGATACCAGCCGCGAGTTAGGGACGATGACCAGATTCCGCTGTGTCGTTTGGATTCGCGTACTGCGCCAGCCAATTTCAATGACATACCCCTCTAATCCTTCAAGCTCAACATAGTCGCCCACCGTTACAACTCGGTCGGTTAGCACCTGTAATCCCGCGAAAAAGCTTTCAAGCGTTGGCTGAAGCGCCAGTGCAACGGCTAAACCGCTTAATCCCAAGCTGGTTAGCATCGGGCTTATCGGTATATCCAAGCTGTTTAGCAAGATTAGAATTCCGCCGATGTAAATTCCAATCGTTAAAACGCGATGTATCAGGGGGGCGAAATTATCGTCTAGTGTGGATTTTGTACGTTTGGCAACGGTGTCTGAATACCATTGCAAAATGTGTGAGCCAGATCGCGCAACGGCGATCGTGGCGAAAACAATCACTAAAGAGATTGATATTCTTTCATATATCTCTTCGTATTGCTCAAACGTTTGTGTGTCCCTCAGTGTTTGAAAGATGATGACAACGGCCGAAATTAAAGTTAAAGGGATGACGGCCGAATCTAAGATCCGGACAATCAGCAGCGCATGAGGATTGTGCCATTCACGGCGAGAATACCATTTGAGTGTGTATTTAATCCCCCATGCCATAATCGCAATTAAAAACAGCGTGACATTGACAGAGGTTAGGTTCATCGATTGGATCGAATCAAACATAGAGCGTTTTGGTTTAGTGAGTGTTGATAAATGGGCAGCTAAATTTGCCTTTATAAAGAATACACATCAACGAGGGGGAAAGTGTCTCAAAAAAATCGGTAGATGTCTTTTGTATTGAGAAGTTTCTTCTTATTTTGACGATGAACAAGGATTCTGTCGAACAAAACTGCCAGTGTTAAAATTGTAAGAGCCTAAATTGATGGTTGTAACAACCAATGGATGCGTACCTAAGGTATGCTAAACTCTGCCGATTAGGGGAAGAAACAATTTTCAATTGGCAATATACCAAAGCCTCGCTTAGGAACGGGAATCAATGACCTACCCCAAAATGATTTTCATTCCAACCTAGCTGAGATTTAATCTTTAGCCCTTAAGCAGGTGAGATAGTTCACCTCAAGCAAAACATTACTCGGAGAAATTGATACAAATGTCTGAAGACTTTATTTTTCGTGGAACGGTAGCCGACTTAGATCCAGAATTGCACGAATTACTTGAACGGGAGCGGGTCCGTCAAGAAAAGACGATTATTTTGATCGCTTCTGAAAGCGAGGCCCCTGAAGCGGTTGAAGAAGCAATGGGGAGTAAATTTGGCAATATCTATGCTGAAGGGTATCCGCGCGAAAGCAGCCGACTGCAAACAGAAGATGAGATTGTCGATTTTGAAAAAGAATTAGCCATTTACCGGCGTAACAGTGACCCTCGTTACTACAAGGGTGTTGAATACGCAGATGTGGTAGAGGCTCTTTGTCGTAGACGTGCAGCCGAGCTGTTTGCCGCCAATGGTGTTAAACCAGAAGAAATGTACGTCAATGTGCAGCCTCTGTCTGGTGGGCCAGCCAACTCAGCCATGTACACCGCCATCATTAAACCGGGCGATACGATCATGGGTCTAAAATTGTCAGATGGTGGTCATCTTTCCCACGGAGCACCGGTTAATCGCTCAGGCTCTGTCTACAAAAGTGTTAGCTATGTAGTTGACCCAGAATCTGAACAGCTGGACTATGAAGAGATTCGTGAGATGGCGCTTGAGGTAAAACCGGCCGTCATCGTCGCAGGTTTCTCCGCTTATCCACGCATCATCAACTGGCACGCTTTTAAAGCGATTGCTGATGAAGTGGGAGCCCATTTCCACGCAGATATCGCTCATATTTCAGGTCTAGTTGCGGCCGGACATCATCCATCACCCATCGGCATTGCCGACAGCGTGATGACCACGACCCACAAATCTTTATGCGGACCACGTGGCGCGATGCTCATGACCCACCGCAAAGATATCGGTCTTAAAATCGATAAGGCCGTTTTCCCTGGTGAGCAAGGTGGTGCCCACTTTAACACGATTGGAGCCTTGGCCCTTGCGCTGAAATTGGCCCAATCTGACCAATTTGTTGAACTACAAAACCGGATTATGAGCAATGCAACCCGTTTGGCTAACAAATTAGCTGAGCACGGATTACGCATTGTTGGTGGCGGCTCTGAAAACCATCTGTTATTGGTTGATGTAACCGGAACTAAAAACCACTATGGGTTGTCCCTTGAAGGGGACTCGGCCGCACGGTTGCTAGACATTGCAGGCATCGTCACCAATCGAAATACAATCCCAGGCGACCGCTCAGCCTTCATTCCGTCCGGTCTGCGTCTCGGCACCGTTTGGATTAGCCAGCGTGGTTTTGGGGATGCAGAGATTGATAAACTGGCAGACGCAATCGCCACAATCGTTAATGGTGCAACTCCGCTCGAATATGGTGGCCCGGTTCGTAAACGGATTCGTCGCTCAAAAGTCAGCGCAGAGGCGTTGGCGAAAGCACGGGAATTGGTTCGTGAATTGACCAAACAACCGGAAGAAAAGGCTACCGGGGCTGATGCTGTTTTGCGCATTCGTGGAAAAGCGGCCGGATCTTTTGTAAATTATGCTTTGGCCAGCAATACCGCCATTTTGACAGATGGTGATTCTCAAGACAGCGCTATCATTTTAAATGGGGAACCAGCCGCAGTGACCGTCATGCGTGAATCGGCCGAAGTTTATTGGCTCCATTTTGCAACCAGTGAAGCTGGTATGCATGCTAAATTGCTGCTGCAAGATTTATCAGATGGATATTTGTATATTGGGAACGACGCTTACGGCAAGCTGGCTGGACCAGTTACCGTTGAACGGCTAGCAAACGGGCAAGTTCCAGCTCCATCATCTGCAAATGGTGCAAACGCCGTTGTTGACTCCAAACCATTTTTTGTGGGGATGGGATCCGCTTCCGGCCAGCCATTGCCTGAATTTGATTTTGATAGCGTTAGCGGTATTCAAGCTGGCTCGGCCATTTCTGATATTTTGGCCTCAGAGTCAGCAACGTTGTCAAACGATGGTGTAGCGGCAAACTACGGCAATATAGATGCTGAGCTTGAGGCGATCAATACGGGATCCGCCTTGATCGACCAAAGTACAAAGTCAATCTTTATGGCCTGTGGCCCTAACGCCAGAGAATTTGTGGATGCGGTTTATACCAACGAAGTGGCCCGCCTAAATGTGGGTGAATCAAACCTTGGTTTCTTGCTGACTCCGGCCGGGTCTGTTTTAGACATGATCACCGTTACCCGTACTAAAGAAGACGAATTTGTCTTGGTCGGCAACGACGAAAGCGCATCAAAAGTGGCTGGCTGGCTTAAGGCTGTCAACAGCGGCACGGTTCAAATTGATGCGGCCAATCCTGCTGCGCAAGTTGCTGCATGCGACCTGTTTGAAGCGTCGGCCGCCTACGTTTCCGGTAGCGATTCTAAAGCTAATTTAGTGATGTTGTCGCTACAAGGGCCAAAAGCGGCCGCTGTTTTACAAGAAGCTGGAGTGGCAGAATACGCCCGCTCCGGTGGAAATGTCGGACGAACAGACGGATATGAACTGTTTGTACCTGCAGATAAAGCATCTGAGGTTTGGAAAATGCTCAAACGAGCAGGGGCAACCCCAGTTGGTTACGAAGCCACAGACCGAGCACGTATTATCAAAGGGATCGTTTCTGTCGGCATCGATGTAGGCGGCGAGATTGACCCAGATTCTGCATGCTACGGCAACAGCGTCAAACTCTGGAAGCCGTTCTTCATCGGCCGGGCTGGCTACATCACCGCCTTTGAATCTCCAACAAGCACCATCGTCCGTTTTGAAATGGACAACATGGGCACGGTACCTGCCAACGGAACAAAAATCGCAGACGGCGGTAAAGAGGTTGGTTATGTGACCAGCATCGCCGCAAATGCTGACCGCAAAAAGCTGACCGGTATGGCTTATGTGCCGCTTAAGTATCGCCGGAAAGAGAGCAAGCTGTCTGTGACTATGAACGGCATCGATATGCCTTCTCCTACGGTTAGCCGCTTCGGTTAATCGTAATCAGGAGTTAAAAACAAAAAAGCGGCTGTTGGTAAGTTAACCAACAGCCGCTTTTTTGTTACCCTGTTTTTTAGGTTTAAGCTTGTTCTTCTTGCTTGGCCTTAAGCTGTTCTAGCTTGTGCTTGGTTTCGCGCCAAGTGATTTTTGACAGCCCCAGCTTTTCACGAATTAAGTCCGGCTCAACGCCGTTTCTTAAATCACTTAAAGCTGAAACCCAGCGCAGATTCTCGAACGAGACGAGGCTAGGTTCTAAGCCCGCTTCGGCACCGATATCTTTTAAAATATATTCTAGATTACGTGGGGTGCAGGTGAACAGTTCGTCCGTCAAGCTGTATTGATCTGCATATGCATCAACCGCTTCCACCCAATCTGGCTCAACAGCAATGCGCCGTTCTTTGTAAACCATTCTGGGGTTGGTGTAGCGAATAAAAATTTGAGGCGCTTCTTCCTCTTCATTTTCAATATGCTCAAGGAGCAGCCCTTTGGCTTCTCCTTTTTTTACGGCGGCCTGCAGAATGAGATTGATCAACACATACGGCCGTGTATCTCTTTTCCGCTTGTTGCCCATAATGTCTTTCCCGTTTCGCCAAGCGTCAGCCACTTTTATAGCATCTTCAACTTGAGATTGGGTCGGAACGGTGGGTAGCGGGCTGCTGACACTTTTTTGTGCAACACCGCTGGCGGGATCTAACTGAATCACCTCAGATTTATTTAACCACGAGAAAAATACTTTTAAGGTAGTTACCCGTCGTGAGTAAGTTTTAGGACTGCATGGAACCCCTCGTTCATATTGCAGCCAGTTTAAAAACTTATTTAAATCTTCGATGGCAATTTCCCCAACCGGTACGTTGCCTAAATATTTGTGCAATAAACGAATATCGCTCAAAAATGATTTCACCGTGTTTACAGCAAAACCTTCGTTTTTCATGTGTCCTTCGAACGAGGACATCGCATCTAATAATGTGGTTTCTTTGTTTAGAGCCTGCTGGTTTGGAATAGGGGAATTACTTGCTCCCATTTCTATTTCTTGCTGAGATTCCACTAGTTTTCTCCTTTTACACCACTTCACCCGTTTTTTTTAGCTGCGTTCCCAGCTAGGGGTTTGTTCCTCGGTGTAGTTCTACAATGTTCTAATCAGTCGTCTTATCACAGCATTTGCTATTACGGAGCCCGGTTTCGCAAAGTTGCGTAATCGGCGTTTTATTGTGAAATCTATATACGTGATCGAACTGATTAAATCAACAGCCCACTGGCTTTTTGATGCTTCTAAATCAATGGTTTTGTTGAATTGCTGTGATTTGATTTGGGTTACTTTTCCAATTATTTGGTTTTTAGTTACCGGCTCATCGAGACTAGAGTTGCGATCTCCCTTGGTCACAACCCTATCATTCCGACGTGAGACTACCCGATGTGTCGTAAGTGCTTCTCTCTGAGTTAGGGTAATAATATCCCCTTTTTTTAAGGTTTCAAAATCAATGGGGCTTAGTGTTACCAGATCATTCTTCATTATCATGGGAGACATGCTGCCGCTTATAACTTTAAGCGTTGGTTGCTCCCCTTGCTGTAAAGCCTGACGCAGTAAGGAAACCATTAAATCATGGTCTAAATGATCGGTTTTGAGCAGATTACTCATAAAGTCGCTGCTCCCTTGCGTACTGTTCAACTTCGGCCGGCAATAAGTAAGTCATTGAGCTTGTAGTCGGGATATTTTGCCGCAGCCATGATGATGAAAGATGGATAGTGGGTCCATCTAAAAAATCGGTTCTATTCGGCAGCTCAGGAATTGATTGGGCCAATTCTGCCATATCAGGCTTGTACCCCGGCCGGTTTAGTACAGCTAATCTGCAATCGTTTAAAAGATGGGTAGGTTCATGCCATTGGGGGAATGTTATTAAAGAGTCACTACCGATGAGCAACCAAAACCGGCCGTCTCGGAATTTTTCTTTGAGCAGTGGAAGTAGCGTTGAAGTGTAATGCGGGCCTTCCCGATATGCGTCTGTTGTGTCAAGCTCAAAATTTTCGTTTCCCATAATCACCAACTTAGTCATCTCCAAGCGATCGGTTAATCGGGTTCCGGTTGATTTATGGGTTGGGTCACCGACCGGCAAAAAAAGAACCCTGTCTAATCCAAGCAGCTGAAAGGCGGTTTGTGCCAAGATAAGATGGCCAATGTGCGGCGGGTTAAACGTGCCGCACATCAGCCCGATTTTTTCTTGCTTAATCACACAGAATCTCTACTGTTTGGCTTGCCCGATCTATTCAGACCACTCAAGCTCTTCATTGCCGACCCGCACCATGTCACCTGGTTGCACCCCGGCCTCGATCAAAGCTTTGGTTATGCCCATGCTCTCTAAAATGCGTTGGAAACGACGGACCGTGGTATCAAACTCAAAATAGGTCATCGATGCGACCCGCTCAATCCGAATACCCCGGACGCGCCAAGCGTCTTCTTCCCATTCAATCGTAAATTGATTCTCGTCTACTTCAGGCTTGATCACGATCTCTTCGTCATCTGGGTTATATTCAGCTTCTGGGACCTCTTGCACTTTTTGATAGACCCTGTAGATCAAATCTTTTAAGTTGATCTGTGCCACTGAAGAGATCGACATGAACTCATAGCCACGTTTTTTGATTTCTTCTTCCAGAATCGGTTCCCAAGCTACCGCGTCCGGCAAATCCATTTTGGTTAAAACAACCAGCTGAGGCTTATGCTCAAGACCTGCGTCGTAAAGAGCAAGCTCTTGGTTGATCGCCGCAAAGTTTTCTAATGGATCGCTGGCGCTGCCGTCGATCAAATGAATGATGACTTTGGTGCGCTCGATGTGACGCAAGAAGGTATGACCCAACCCTGCACCAGATGATGCCCCTTCGATCAGGCCGGGGATGTCTGCGATCACAAACGTTTGGTATTCATCCACTGCGACAACACCTAGATTGGGGACAAGTGTGGTAAATGGGTACGCTGCGATTTTTGGTTTGGCCGCACTAATCACCGAAAGAAGGGTTGATTTCCCCGCATTGGGTAAGCCGACCAGTCCAACGTCTGCGATTAATTTGAGCTCCAAAGAAACCCAAAGCTCTTTGCCCGGTTCGCCGCGCTCGGCCATATGGGGAGCACGGTTCACGCTACTGGCAAAACGAGCGTTGCCCCGGCCGCTGATGCCACCTTCTAGCACAATGACTTCATCGTCAGATTTGAGTAACTCAGCAAGTAGTTCGCCACTTTCTCTGTCACGAACAAGCGTTCCGGGTGGAACCTCGATGATAGTATCGGGGCCGTTGGCACCCGATTGATTTTTTCGTCCGCCATGTACCCCACGCTCAGCACGATAATGCACTTTTCGTTTGATAGGATTTAGGCTATTCAATTTCGGGTTAACAGAAAAGATGATGTGTCCACCCCGGCCGCCATCGCCGCCGTCTGGACCGCCAAGCGGAACATATTTTTCCCGCCGGAAGCTAATCATCCCGTCTCCACCGTCACCGCTTCTTATATAAATATTGGCTTCGTCTTGAAACATTGACCCTATTATATCCCTTTTAGCCAGATCATGACTTTCTTCTCTTAAATTTTGGACAAATTTTCCCCCATCATTGCATTTGACTGGTAAAATCTGGTCATGTCTGATCGCACCCAAAACATCGTAACCTTAATTCTTGTCATTATGTTGCCGATTTTAGCCTTTATGGCTGGATTTATGACCAATGAAGTTTTTGACATTCCATTACCATTTGGTCCAGAGGCTGACATTTCGGCTGTCGAAGCTGAAGCTGGCGGGTTTGATCTGTTTTGGGAGGCGTGGGGGCACATCGAATCTACTTACATAGGCGAGATTCCGAATGGGCGGCAGTTAACCTACTCAGCAATCCAAGGCACTCTATCAGGTCTTGACGATCCGTATTCGATCTTTTTAGAGCCGGTTGTGCGCCAAGAAGAGATTGTGACCCTAACCGGTAACTATGGTGGGATTGGTGTTTTTGTTGAACGGAACGAGATCGGTGAAATCCGGCTGGTCCCCATCCCAAATAACCCGGCGGCCGAGGCTGGTGTTGAAGAAGGGGACATTTTGCTGGAGATCAATGCAGAAACAGTTCTGGGTGAATGGTCGATAGGGGAAGTTGAGCAACGGCTGCGCGGTGAAGTGGGGGATGAAGTTGAGCTAACCTTAGATCGCGCGGGAGCAATCCTAGAAATCGAAATTGAAATTGGTCAGATTCTTGTTCCGTCTGTTTTTTATCGCATTTTGCCAGACTCACCCGAAATCGGATATATCCGACTTTCAAGATTTAGCGGTGAAACATCTGGAGAATTGCAGACCGCCCTTGAAGAATTACAAAACGAAAATGTGTCAGGTGTGATTCTCGATTTACGCGGAAACGGCGGTGGGCTGCTAGATGCCTCTATTGAAGTGGTCGACCATTTCTTAGATGATGGTTTAATCATGCGTCAGGAAAGCCGTTCTGACGGTGAAAAGCTGTATAATGCGGCCGGTGGATCTATTGCGGCCGATCTCCCCTTAGTTGTATTAATCGATACCGGAACTGCGAGCGCTTCAGAAATCGTGGCTGGTGCGTTACAAGATCGAGAGCGAGCTTTATTAATAGGAACTAAAAGTTACGGCAAAGGGTCGGTCCAACTCATCTACGATCTGTCTGACGGGTCGTCTATACATGTAACGTCCGCACGCTGGTATACGCCCAACGGCACACAGCTAGACGAAGTAGGGCTTTTGCCCGATATCGCGGTTGATTTAGTCGCTGCTAGCGAAAACCCTGATAAAGATTTTTATATTCAAGCCGGGGTTGATAACCTAACATTGCAGTTAAAAGAAACCAATTAGCCGCTGTTGTGCGTAATTTACGGTAAGAACATGCGCGTTCGGTCATCATATAAATGTGATTCTCGTTAAAAGAGAGAATCAAGACGGCTGATAGAACGTATTTTTTAAAACAATCTGATGTTTCAAAAGTTTGGAACATTTCAACTCAAAACAATATTAAACCAAGAACACCCTATTTCTTTTCGATTTGTGCGCTTCACTTCTCTAATTAACTAACGGGATTATTTTCTAGAAGACACGGTTAAACTGAGAATATGGATCAGTTCTCACTACAATTTACTAGGACAACCAAATGAATAATCGTAATTCTGGATTTATGAACACCCTAACCGGATTGGTGATAGCGGTAATACTGCTCGTCATCTCATCCGGCTTGTCATTTGTGGCAGGGATGAGATACGCGGGTGATGGGGCGGGTGTCGCCTTAACCAATAGCGCGGAACCCCAAATCGTGCAGGTAGAAGTGACTCGGATCGTTGAACGCATCGTTCAAGTTCCCGCTTCGGCCGAAACAGAAGAGACTGACGCCGAAGTCGCAGACGGTGAAGCGATGGAAGAGGATGATGCTAGCGGATCAGGAGAGCTGCCTGATATTCCTGAGCCAGAGCAAGAACCAACTCCAACGCCAACCCCGGCCGGTCCACCATTAACGGATTTGGATCCCGACGATTTGGCGCTGTTTTTCGAGGCATGGGAACTGGTTCAGTCAAATTACGACGGCCGTTTGCCAGACCGTGACACGCTAAATTATGCGATGCTAGAGGCTGCTCTAGAAACATTGGGCGATGTGAATACCCGCTTTTCAGAACCGGCCGTGGCAGAGCAAAGCCGCCAAGATATGACCGGTACGTTTGAAGGGATTGGTGCCTTTGTGAACGAAGACGATGACGGATTGATCTTTATCGTCCGGCCGATGCAAGGTCGCCCAGCCTCTCTAGCTGGTGTTAAAGCGGGTGACATCATTGTCGAAGTTGATGGTGAGAACGTAGTTGGTCAATCGATCGACCAAGTTGTTTCTAAGGTTCGCGGACCACGTGATTCAACGGTGGTTTTGGGCTTAGCGCGTGAGGGTGAGGCAGACTTAATCTATATTTCAATTGTGCGGGCTGCTATCGAGATCCCTACCGTTGAGACGGAGTTGCTCGAAAATGGTATCGGATATATCCAGCTCACCCAGTTTAACGGCGTGGCGTCTGAACAAATGCAGGCGGCCGTGCAGGATATGATCGATCAAGGTGCAACATCTCTAGTTCTTGACCTGCGCGATAATCCTGGTGGCTTTTTAACAGCCGCAGTTGAAATTGCAGACCTCTTTATGCCGGAATCTGTGATCTTGTTCCAGAAAAACAATCAGGGATTAGAACGTACCTACGAATCAGATGATGGTGATATCGGGGAAGGAATCCCCATGGCGCTGCTGATTAACTCCGGTAGTGCTAGTGCATCAGAGCTGATCGCTGGGGCGTTCCGCGACACAAAGCGGGCCACCATTGTCGGTGATGTCTCGTTTGGAAAGGGATCGGTTCAAAACTTGTACCCATTGTCAGATGGCTCTGAACTGCGCGTTACAATTTCGCGCTTCTATTCACCCAATGACCTTGTGATTGACAAGGTAGGTATTACACCTGACATCCTTGTTGAACTTCCAGATGGCGCTCTCTTCCGCTCAGATGAAGATATTCAACTGCAAACCGCAATTGAATTTTTGGAAAATCGTTAGGTTCAATGAATAATAGGGACGTGGCAGATAAATCAATCTGCCACGTTTTTTATTTTTGACAGATTGTTTGGAGAAATGCCGTGCTTAAAACAGGCGAAAAAATAGTAGCTAAAAATCGTAAAGCCTCGTTCGATTATCATTTGGGTGAACGGTTTGAGGCTGGATTAGTTCTAACCGGAACTGAGATCAAATCTATTAGAGCCAGTAAAGCCGACTTGAAACGGGCGTATGCTCGGCCGGATGAGAACGGTGAGATCTGGTTGCTCGACATGCATATTTCCCAGTATGAGCAGGGGAATCGTGAGAACCATGAACCGGAACGCAAGCGAAAACTTCTATTAAACAGGCGTGAGATTTTTAAGATTGAAAAAGCGTTGATTGATAGAGGGGTTACGATTATCCCGACCCGGCTGTATTTGAAAAACGGCCGTGCAAAAGTGGAAATCGCTCTGGCTACCGGTAAAAAGAACTATGACAAGCGGCAGTCGATTGCGAAGAAAGATGCCAATCGACAAATGCAGCGCAGTTTAAAAGAAAGAAGTCAGTAGAGAACAGACTAATCCTAGAAAATAAAAAGCCTTGGCCAGTTAGTGCCAAGGCTTTTTTTATATCTATATTGTGAGCCGGATCTATCTAGCCGGTCAGTTCACCCAGTAGCACAATGTCGCCAGTCCGTTGAACACTACCACCAGAAGGTTCGATGGAAACCCCAACGGTGTCAAAGATCGCCATCGGCTGCGGGCTTTCGACAATCAGAATGTTTTCACCGCCGGTATTAACCGTGAATGTCTCGGCCGTATCATGTTCGCTTCCACGGATCAGTAAAACTTGGTAAACCTCATCTCCCTCAAGCTGAGGCAGGTCGTTTACCACCAAAATCGCCAAGTCTGTAGATGGATCAAATACCAGCGTTGCGGCCGCGCCTGGGTTTTGCTCAGTTCCGCCAATTTCAATTGTGCGGGCACTGTCAGAACCAAACAGGCTGATAATCTCATCTTGGTAAGCCACTTTGTCTTCAAGGGCCACATTCCGATCAGATAACACGCCGTTTGTGTCAACCAGTGTGGCTACTTGTGTTGCGATTTCATCTCGCGTTAGTTCAGCAGCAGCGGCTGTTTCTTTAAGAATCGCATTATCAACCAAGGTATCTGTGAGCTGCGACTTGTATGCCTCTACAAAACCATTTGATTCATCTAGCTCTTGCTCTAATTCAGCCACTTGGTTTGAAAGGGATTGCTGTGCAGCCACACTTTCATTTAATTGGGCTTCGATCTGTTCATTAGCTGAGTTGATCGAGCTAATACGAACCCCTTGTAGCCAGATGATGCCTGAAAAGACCAAGGCTGCTGCAGCAAGGCTGGTAGCAAAAATCGGCCGTTTAATCAGGCTTTCTAACCAATTAGAAGTTGAAATCGGTTCATCGATCTTTTTCGGAATCCGCGCTTTAAATATTTGCGTGGTTGAAGGTGAGATCTTGAATCTCGCTTGTGCATTGGCTTCGACCCGGCGGAAGAGCATGTCTTCCACCTTTTTAGATACTTCCATCGGTTCTGGGAAGTAGGGCAGTTCATCAACTACCTCGCTAAATGCCTGTAACTCAAGTGCGAGTTCAGGGTCATCAGCGATGAGCAGCTCAATCTCTTGCTCTTCGGCCGCGGTTAAGCCACCCAGGCTCATTACAGCCAAGTGATCTACCGCATTCCCATGAATCGAGTCATCTACACCATTGGACCTATTTGGTCCCATGTTGTTTGCGTTATTACGTTCTGTCATTCGTCCATTCCCCGATCAGATAACATTGCTTGCAACTTTTTAAGCGCCAACCGAGCTCTCGTGTTGACAGTTCCAAAGGGTATGTCCTGTTCTTTTGCAATTTCTCTCCGGGTTTTTCCTTGAAAATAAATCCAAACAATTACATCAAACTGCTCAGGTGGCAAAAGTTTAATCATCGACCGAATTTCTTTGTGGCGGACTTCTGCCCACGCCATATCAGCAACATCTTCGTCTTCAGTTAATACAGAGTTATCATCACCATCCGATGTTTGTTCTTCAAACACCGGCTGCAATGTCACTCTTTTGTTGCGACGGATAGCATCAATTGACAAATTTCGGGCTATGCCAAACATCCAGCTAGTGAACCGACCTTTGGAACCATCAAATTGGGCAGAGTTATGCCAGATACGCCAAAAGGTTTCCTGGACAATATCTTCTGCCAATGTTCGGTTCCGAACGATTCTAAAGCTCAGGCCGAGAACGGCCGATGAATATTTGTCATATAAATCACGAAAGGCCACGATATCCCCATAATCGCGGATGGCTTCCATGAGCTCGTTATTTGCAACTGATTCATCACGAGCTGCCTGTTTCTTGTCTACAATCTCCAAACGGACTCCGTTTCGTAAAAACGCGTGTATCTATATCTACGTAACACAACCTGAATTGTATGTATTAAGAATTAAATTATCCAGGTTACCTTTACAAACTCTTGACCCTTGCGTGGTCGTTTGCTATATTTCTGGCCGCAATGAAACCTTTTAGCTCACAAAAAACAATCAAGAAGAGCAAGAAGAGCACCCCGATTTCACTATCTGGTTAGTTTCACTTGCATCAGCCACGTTTAACTTTTAGAAGCTCCGCCAGATAAGGCGGGGCTTTTTTTTTGCCAAAGTGGGGAATTTTAACAGATTTCCCCCCGCAAATTCCGCATCTTTAGGATTGAGTCAGAAAACTAAAACTGTTTTTAAACTTCAACCCTAAAAACTTGTTAACTATACAGAATGATTTGATCCCCCTCTGTAAAAGAGGCAATAAAGGAATAGGTCCCCTTTAATCATAGAAAGAGAGATATATGAGTTTAGAGAACTTTTCAGTAATCGAATCCACCCTGCGAGAGGGTGAGCAGTTTGTAAATGCATTTTTTACAACTGACCAAAAAATCCGCATCGCCCAATTGTTAGATCAATTTGGGGTCGAATATTTGGAATTAACCTCACCATATGCATCAGAGAGCAGTTTTCAGGATTGCTGTACGATTGCAAATTTGGGGTTGAAGGCTAAAACGCTGACTCATACCCGTTGCCATATCGAAGATGCAAAACGGGCAATTGATACCGGCGTAGATGGAATCGATGTCGTGATTGGCACCTCATCTTATTTGCGAGAATTTAGCCACGGCAAAAGCATTGATGCGATTGTGGAGATTGCGCAAGAAGTGGTTTCATGGATCAAAAGCCAAGGTGTTGAAGTGCGGTTTAGTACAGAGGACAGTCTACGGTCAGCGCGTGAAGATATTTTCCGCGTTTATGAAGCGGTAGATGCGTTAGGCGTTAACCGGGTTGGTATCGCTGATACGGTTGGGATTGGGACCCCACGTCAGATTTATGATTTGGTAGCTGACTTGCGTAGCCGAATTTCGGCCGACATTGAGTTCCATGGGCACAATGATTCTGGATGTGCGATTGCAAACGCATATGCGGCGCTAGAGGCTGGCGCTACTCACATCGACACCAGCGTGTTGGGTATTGGTGAGCGTAACGGGATTACACCCCTTGGTGGCTTAGTTGCCCGCTTATATGCTACGGATTCTGTTTTAGTCGAAAAGTATGATCTGCCATTGCTTAAAGAATTAGATTCACTTGTGGCCGAACTGGTGGGAATCGACATCCCGTTTAACAACTACATCACCGGATTTTCAGCCTTTACACACAAAGCGGGCATCCATGCCAAAGCGGTTTTGAACAACCCATCCACCTATGAAGCGTTGAAACCAGAGGACTTTGGCTTGACCCGCTATATTCATGTGGCGCATAGGCTTACCGGTTGGAATGCGGTTCGTAACCGGGCGGAACAGCTCGGCTTGGAGCTAACAGATGATCAAGCAAAAATGTTGACCGAGAAAGTTAAAGAAATGGCGGATGACCGTGTTTTGACTTTGGACGATGTTGATACGCTATTACGCCGGAATTTGGGCGGGGAATCGGCCGATTCTGAACCTGAACTAGAAGCGGTTGCTGGAGATTAGCTATGGGCGGACAGACGCTTTCAGAACAGATTATTTCGCACAATGCGGCCGTCAACCGGCCGGTGCGTGCTGGTGAACTCGTCGTGGTGGAACCAGATACCGCGATGGGGCATGACTCGCTCACACCCGGCATCATCAAAACGGTGAAAGAGCAGTTGGGTGTGGCGCAGGTCGCTAACAAAGACCAAATTGTGCTGGTGATGGACCATGTTGCGCCCGCATCTAATGTAGGCACGGCCGAAAACCAGAACTTTATTAGGCAGTTTGCGTGGGAACAGGACGTTCGGCTGTTTGATGTTGGTCGGGGCATTTGCCATCAGGTTTTGGTCGAAGAGCAAATTGCTCGGCCGGGAACCATCGTTGTCGGTTCGGATAGTCACTCGACCAGCTACGGCGCAGTAGGCGCATTTGGCTCAGGGATGGGTTCCACCGATATCGCTTTGGTTTGGGCCACGGGTAAAACTTGGCTCCGTGTTCCTGAAACGCTGCGGGTGCAGGTGTCTGGTCGGTTCCGGCCGGGTGTTGACGCGAAAGACTTGGCTCTAAAACTGTGCCGTGACCTGACCATTGCGGGTGCAACCTACATGGCGATTGAATATCACGGGATGGAATGGTTGCCACTGAACGGCCGGCAAACAATGGCCAGCATGGCGATTGAGCTGGGTGCCAAAGCGGGCATTTTCCCACCAGATGGGGTGGTTGCTGAACGATTTGATGTGCCGGACTGGCTGTTTGTTGATCCTGATGCAACGTACGCTCAAACTATCGAAATCAATTTGGATGAGCTAGAACCGCAGGTTGCGATCCCGCATTCGGTTGATGATGTGGTGGATTTATCAGACATCACTGGGCAAAAAATTGACGTCGTCTTTTTAGGCACCTGCACCAACGGCCGGTATGAAGATATGCGGGATGCGGCCGATATTTTGCAAGGGCAAACGATTCATCCCCGAGTACGCATGTTGCTGACTCCAGCTAGCCGCGAAGAGCTACAAAAAGCGATTGCGGACGACACGCTCAACACCCTGTTGGCGGCCGGAGCGACTCTCACAACCCCGGGTTGTGGCGCTTGTATGGGGCGGCATCAAGGAACTCTTGGGACCGATGACATCTGCCTTTCAACCGGAAACCGGAACTTTAAAGGGCGTATGGGTCACCCCACGTCGCAAATTTATCTGTCGTCCCCTTCAGTCGCGGCGGCGTCTGCCATCACTGGAGAAATTACTGACCCCAGAAAGTTGGTCAGTTAGTCAGTTCACTCGCTGCGTTCTTTTGTCAGTTGGTCAGTAAACTGAAAGCGAAGCGTGCTGAAATACTGATTCACTTAGGAACTAGAAAACTATGTCAAACATTTGGAAATTTGGAGCCGATGTAGATACAGATCAAATTGTGCCGGGGCGTTATGCGCCGTATATGCGGCCGAATGAGGATGTGGGAGATGCCGCATTTATCGAAGCCCGGCCGGACTTTAATAAACAAGCTGTGCCCGGAGACATTATCGTGGCGACAGATAATTTCGGGTGCGGCTCATCCCGTGAGTATGCCCCTTATGCGCTGCGCAGGCGGCAAGTTGGAGCGATTTTCGCCAACAGCTTTGCCCGCATTTTTTATCGTAATGCGGTTAATTTAGGGATTCCGGTGTTTACCGATGAAACATTGGTCCAAAAATTGTTAGATGGCTCTGAAGCGACGTTTAGCTTGGATGCAGGCACGATTGTGATTGATGGCGAAACTCATCAACTGCCAGAAGTGCCGAACTTCGCGAAGGAAATTATTGATGCTGGCGGAATTGTGCCGTATGTTCGTGAGCACGGCCGGTTTCCGAATAGCTAATGTTGCCGTTGCACCTTGTTTAAAACGGGTAGGGGTGAAAGGGGCCGGTGTGGTCGTGTGATCTTCGAATCTATTTACGGCCGGTCCCTTACACCTGCGGCATGGTAATTTTTTCACGCTGGGATGTAAGGAATGGGATTTAAATAATTTCTTTAGAGCCAACGTGTTTGCCCATTCCTTTCATCCCTACTGTTGGGATTGTAATATTTTCACGCTGGGATATAAGGAATGGGATTTAAATAATTTCTTTAGAGCCAACGTGTTTGCCCATTCCTTTCATCCCTACTGTTGGG